>JBPPMZ010000158.1:0-37558 GCA_051306295.1 Candidatus Limnocylindrales bacterium | reverse complement strand
CCCCCGCCTCCCCGGGAGCCGACCCGATCAGCCTGCTGTCATGGCTGTTCACGCCGATCTTCCAGGTCATGTTCATCATCCTGATCGCGGTCTACCAGTTCCTTGAGAACCTCGGCGCGCCCGGGGCCATCGCCTGGGCCATCGTCGTTCTGACCCTCGTCGTGCGCGCCGTCCTCATCCCGCTGTACCGCAAGCAGCTCATCTCGCAGCGCCGCATGCAGCTCATCCAGCCGGAGCTGAAGGAGATCCAGCGCCGCTACAAGGGCGACTCCATGAAGGCTCGCCTGGCCCAGCAGGAGCTGTTCAAGGAGCGCGGCGTGAGCCCCCTGGCCGGCTGTCTGCCGCTGCTGCTGCAGCTGCCCCTCCTGTTCATCATGTATTCCGTCATCCAGAACGGCCTGACCAACCAGGACCCCTCGGCCATGCTGACCGTCTTCGGCGTCCAGGTCGTGGACATCCGATGCACCAACCTCGTCAACGGGGTGCGCGACGCGACCAAGCCGTGCATCGACTCGGTCGTGCCCTTCCTGGGCGACATCGCCTTGCCGCAGGCGTTCCTGACCATCGCCGGCTTCGGGCTCAGCTTCCTAGCGATCGCCTCGGCCCTGCTCCAACTGGTGCAGTCGCGCATGATGCTGACCGCCGCCGATCCGGCCAACGACGACCCGAACGCCCGGATCCAGCGCCAGACGATGCTGTTCCTGCCGCTCATCTCGGTCGTGTACGGCGGGTTCCTGCCGGCCGGCCTGTTCATCTACTGGATCGTGGCCACGATCTTCTCGATCGTGCAGCAGTACCTGATCGTCGGCTGGGGCGCGATGTTCCCGCTCTTCGGTTGGACGCCGGCGTTCGCCGCCGAGCACACCCCGCGCTTCCCGGTGGCGATGCCACCGCCCCCCGATCCCGCGACGCGCTCGGCGATCCTCACCGACGCCGAGAAGAAGTCGACCGCCGACAAGACCATCCGCCACCGTGAACGCGGCCGCCAGGGCCGCCGAGGGAGACGACGCTGACATGAGTGCCTACAAGGAATTCACCGGCAAGACGGTCGAGGAGGCTCTGCGCCTCGCCCGTGAGGAGTTCGGCGCCGAGCTGAACGATCTCGACTTCGAGATCCTGACGCCCGGCAGCCGGGGTGTCCTGGGGATGGGGGCCGAGCCGGCCCGCATCGTCGCGGCCCCGCGGCAGGCCCTGGGTGGCGCCGCCCCCAAGCGCGACGCCGCCGCAGCGCTGCCCCTCCCGGTGCCGCCGGCCCGCGACCAGGCGCGAGTCGACCGGCCCGATCGAGACCGCGGGCCCCGCCGCGATGACCGCGGCCCGCGCCGCGACGATCGACCCCGCGACGATCGACCGCCCCGCCGCGATGACCGCGGCCCGCGTCGGAATGCCCCGACCGACCTGTCTGCGTCCGAGGCCGCTGAGGTCGCCGCCGCACGAGGTTCCCTGGCATCCGAGCGGGCGGAGCTCGAGGCCGCCGAGGCGTCGCCCGAGGCTCTCGCCGCCGGGAAGCGCATCCTTGAGACCCTGATGGGTCACCTTGGGTTCGATGCCAACGTCGAGGTGGCCGTCGGTGAGACGAGCCGTCTCAACGTCGTCGCCCAGGGGGACGATCGCGAAGTGCTTGGTGCCCTGATCGGGCGCAAAGGCGAGCGACTTTCGGCACTGCAGCACCTCGTCAACCTGATGCTGTCCAAGGAGATGGGGGCCTGGACCCGCGTCCTGGTCGACGTCGAGGACTACCGTGGCCGCCGCGAGCGCCAGCTCCGTGAGCTCGCCGACCGGGCTGCGGCACGCGTCGTCGAGACCGGCAAGATGCTCCAGCTGGAGCCGATGCCCGCTCTGGAGCGGCGCTGGATCCACCTCACCCTGCGCGACCATGCCGGCGTCGCGACCCAGTCCATCGGCGAGGAGCCCAATCGCCGCGTCGTGCTCGTGCCGCGCGGGTAACCACGGCCTCACCGGGCCCGAACGTCACGGTTCGAGGCCCAACAGCGTCCTGAAGACGCCGCGAGCACCAACGGCGTTCTCGCGAACGACTGCTAGGATGTCGCTCCCATGACGACTACGACACCAGAAACCATCGCCATCCCCGCCGATTCGGGACACCGTCCGTCCGGGCGACTGCGTTTCGGCGTGGCGTTCCTCGTGGGCCTGATGGTCGCGCTCCTGGTCGGTGTCGGGGCCATCTACGCGTACGACCAGCAGTATGTCGGGCGGGTGCTGCCCGGGGTCAGGGTCGGGTCGGTCGACCTGTCCGGTCTGGATCCGGTCGTCGCCGCTGACCGGCTCCGCGCCGAGTACGCTGCGCTCTCGGAGGGCGAGATCGTCCTGGATGGTCCGGAAGGCCCCATCACCGTGCCCTACGAAGCGGTCGGGCGGCGCGCCGATGTCGAGGCCATGGTCGCCGATGCGATGGCGGTGGGTCGCGCCGGCAATCCCGTCGAACGGGCGATCGCCGATGCCCGGACTGCGCTGCGGGGGGTCACCCTGGTCCCGCGCGTGACCTTCGACGCAGATCTCGTGGCGGAGCTGATCGCGACCCCGGTCGATCGACTGGCCAAGCGACCTCTCGAGGCTCGGGTCACGCGCACGGAGGACGGCGGCTTCGTCATCGTCCCCGGTCGCGACGGGCGCAAGGCTGACGCCGCTCCGGCCATCACGGCGGCCCTGGCGGCCCTGGGTGGTCTGGACGCCCCGAAACGGCTCGAGCTACAGGTCCCGGTCGTCGCCGTTCCGCCCGCCGTCAGCACCGTGGAGGCCTTCAACGCCAGGGCCCAGGCCGATCGGCTGACGGCCCAGATCGTCCTGGCGATCGAGGACGTCGAGAAGCCGCAATCCATTGCGGCGGCCCAACTTCGGGAGTGGACCTCCTTCGCTCCCACCGCCGACGGCGGCTACGCGCCGAGCATCGATACGAGCGAGCTGCCCGCGGTCCTCAAGAAGCTGGCCAAGAAGGTGGACCAAGCCCCCGTCAACGCGTCGTTCACGACGAAGGGTGGAGCGATCACCGGCGTCACGAAGAGCCAGCGCGGCTACAAGATGGATCAGGCTGCCACGGCGAGCCTCGTCGAGACCGTCCTCGCGGACCGCGCAGCGGGAGCCGTGGCGCCGGCCGTGCAGCCGGCGCTGAAGGTCACGGAGCCCACCCTGACAACGGCCGGGGCGGAGGCCGCGCGGCCCAAGATGAAGTTGATCTCGAAGTGGACGACCTACTTCCCGATCTCCATCAAGAACGGGTTCGGGGCGAACATCTGGATCCCGGCCCGCTTGATCGACGGATACGTCGTGGCGCCGCGTGGGAAGTTCGACTTCTGGGACGCGATCGGTCCGGTCACCCGCGCCAAGGGCTACAAGGATGGTGGCGCGATCATCAACGGCCGCACCGAGCCACAAGGGGCCCTGGCCGGCGGGATCTGCTCGTGCAGCACGACGCTGTTCAACGCCGCGCTCCGCGCCGGCTATGAGATGGGCGCACGGCGCAACCACTACTACTACATCGACCGCTACCCGCTCGGCCTGGATGCCACGGTCTTCATCAGCGCGTCGGGGTCCAAGCAGACGATGTCGTTCACCAACGACACGGACTACCCGCTCCTGATCCGTGGCTTCGGCTACCGCAAAGGCAGCGCCGGCTACGTCCGATTCGAGATCTACAGCGTCCCGACCGGCCGCAAGGTGAGCATCGCGACGAGCTCGCGCCGCAACTTCCGCGCCGCGTCGGAGACGGTCCAATACACGTCGCGCCTGGCGCCCGGCGTGCGCGAGCGCATCGAGTATCCCGTCGATGGCTTCCAGGTCACCGCGGTCCGAACCGTGCGCGACCGCGATGGCAAGGTCATCCACAAAGACACCTACTTCTCGAACTACTCGCGCGTGAACGGGATCACCCTGATCGGCAAGGCCGCCGACTGATCGACGTCGCGGCTCCGCCCGCGACACGTCACCATCGGTCCGTGCTGCACCTTCGTCGCGTTCGCCTCCCAGCTATCGGGGTGCCACTGCGCAGCTGGCCCTTCGACCTCCCGGCGCTCCACGACATCGCATCCATCGAGTTCCGGTCGCCGGTCACGATCCTGGTCGGCGAGAACGGCTCCGGGAAGTCGACCCTGCTCGAGGCCCTGGCCATCGCCGCGAAGGCGATCACGGCCGGCACCGACGATGCCGTCGCCGACCCGACCCTGACCGGCGTTCGGGCACTCGCCGATGAGCTGCGCCTGACCTGGTCGAAGCGCCCGGCGCGCGGCTTCTTCCTGCGCGCGGAGGACTTCTTCGGGTTCGCACGCCGGATGGACGCGTTGCGCACCGGACTTGAGGCTGAGCTCCGGCGCGTGGACGTGGAGTACGCGAAGCGCGAAGCGTATGCCCGTGACCTCGCCCGAGCCCCTTTGCTCAAGGAACTCGGTGCCCTGCGTGACCGCTACGGTGACGGGTTGGATGCGTGGTCACACGGCGAGGCGTTCCTGCACTTCTTCACGGCGCGACTCGTGCCCGGCGGCATGTACTTCCTCGACGAGCCGGAGGCGCCGCTCTCGCCAGCTCGCCAGCTGTCCTTCCTGGCCCTGCTCAAGGACATGGAGGCGGCGTCGTCGCAGGTCGTGATGGCGACCCACTCGCCGATCCTGCTGGCCTACCCGGGCGCGGACATCCTGAGCTTCGATGCTTCGCCGCTGGCGCGGGTCCGCTACGAGGATCTGGAGCACGTGACGCTGACGCGGGACTTCCTGCGCGACCCGGGGGCGTTCCTCCGCCACCTGTAGTCACGATCCCTGCGGGCGATCACGCCCAGGCCAGGCGACTGCGGGTCGCCCAGTAGGTCGCCGGATCCTCCGCGAGAGCAGCCAGGCGGGCGAGCTGCTCGCCATCGAGCGTGATCGCGTCGGCCGTGACGTTCGATGCCAATTGGGCCGGCGTCACGGCCCCGGACAGGACGATGGCGGCCCACGGCTGGGCGAGGGCCGCCGCGATCGCGACGGCATCGGCGGTCGCGCCCTCAACGATGGTCGTGAGACGGGCAGCGGTGCCCCCCAGGAGGGTGCGACCGTTGGCGAGGGCCTCCTTGACGATCACCGCCAGACCCGCCGCATGCGCCTCGGCGAAGGCCGCCCCGGCCGATGGCTCCAGCACGTTCCAGGTCGCCTGGACGGCCGCGAACAGGGGGTCGCCGTCGACCTGGACCTCGAGCGCGCGCCGGATCGTATCGGCCTGGCCGGGGCCGCTGACCGACAGCCCGATGGCCAGGCCGTCATCCCGGGCCGCCCCCAGGGCCTCGACGACGTCACGATCCTCCAGGACGCCGCTGTCGAGCGTGGCCGAGTGGACCTGGTACAGACGCAGCCACGGACCCAGGAGCGCCCGGCTCTCGGGCAGCTGGCGACGCAGGGTCGACAAAGAGTGGTCCTTGATTTCGTTGATCTCCGCGCCGACGGTCCAGTCGGCCGTGTACGTGTAGCCCCACTTCGAACCCACCACGATGTCGCCGGGCGCGATCGATCGCGTGCTGAGCCAATCGGCCAGGAACGACTCGGCCAGCCCGTATGAACGGGCCGCATCCAGGTAACGGATGCCGGCCGCCCAGGCGGCATCGAGCACCGCAAAGGCCCGCTCGCGCAGGTCCTCGATCGACCGCTCCGCCCCAAGGTCGCGCTCCCGCCCGAGGTTGATGTACCCGGGTCGGCCGAGGGCCGCCAGACCCAGGCCAAGGCGCGTCGGGTGGCGGTGCCCGGCCGGATGCGGGTCGAACATGGCGGGGCTCCTCATGGGGGCATGGTCAGCGGATCGGCGTCGACGGTCCCCGCCGCACGAGCCGCCAGGATGCATTCCGCGCGGATGAGATCGTCGGGCGTGGTGATCTTGAGGTTGTCGGCGTGGCCCACCACGATCGCGACGGCGTCGCCGAGCCGTTCGACGACCGAGGCGGTGTCGGTGCCGACGAAGCCCTCGTCACCGGCGCGGCGATGCGCCTCGAGGATCCGCGAGGCCCGGAACGCCTGCGGGGTCTGGGCGATCCACAGGTCGTCGTCGGCGATCGCCAGGCGGTCGTCCCCGTCCACCGAAACGAGCGGCCCACCGATGGGGATCGCCGGGATCGCGGCGCCGACGGCTTGCGCTTCGTGGACGAGCCGCTCGACGACCGCTTGGCGGACGAAGGGTCGAACGGCGTCGTGGACCAGGATGGTGTCGATCCGGCCAGCGGCGACGTCCCCAGCGAGCGCCGCGAGGCCGCGCGCCTCCGAGTCGTGGCGGGTGTCACCGCCGGTCACGATGCTGGCGACCTTCCCATGGCCGCCATCGCGGACCAGGGCCACGCAACGGGCATGGTCCGCCGCCGAGGCGACGAGCACGATCGAGTCGACGATGGGCATCGTCTCGAACGCCGCGATCGTGTGGGCCAGGATCGGTGTGCCGTCGATCGGCAGGAAGATCTTGTTCATGGAAGCGCCCATCCGGCGCCCGCCCCCTGCCGCGACGATGACCACGGCGACGCTCATCGGGCCGGCCCGCCGTCCCTGGAGGCCAGCCAGCGTTCTGCGAACCGGGCATCGGCGGGCGTCCGGATCGGGAGGTCGGTCGCGTCGGCGTCGATGAGGCGCACGCGCAGGCGGCCGACCTGGGAGAGGTCGTGCCCATCGATGATCGGCCGACCCTCGGTTTCCGTCGCGACGCCAAGGGCGCGTTCCAGGGCGTCGCGACGGAAGAGCCATGGAGCGGCCTCCGAGCGCCACGCGTCGCGCGACACGGTCCCGACGACGCGACCGTCGATGACCCGCTTCAGGGTCGAGCGGACGGGCCGCGCGGCGGCGACGCCATCGACGCCCGCAGACTGCAGGGCGAGCTCCTCGATGACGGAGGCGGGACCGAGTGCTCGATCCGGCGGGCAGAGGAGGATGGCCTCGACCTGGCCCGCCAGCTCCAGCGCGGCCCGGATCGCGTTGGTCCGATCCGAACCCGTGGCGATCGTCGTCGGCGCGCCGTCGTCGGAGACGTCGATGGCCTCCAGCGCTTGCGCAGCCGTCACGCCATCCACCGCCAGGACGATCCGCTCGATGCGCGCCACCTTCTGTAGGCGGCGGACGGTCCACTCGATGACCGGGCGCCCAATGACCGACACCGTGATGGCCGGATCGTCCGCGCTCATGGGGATGATGGCGACGATCGCATCCTGTCTCATGCCCGGCATGATGACCACAACGAGCGCATGTCGCCGACCCACGCGGGCCAGGTGTCGGAGCCCTACCATCCATCCGATGGACGGCGAGCGACGCGACGACAGCTTGCGGGGCCAGGCTCCTCGAGTGGTGACCGTCCGATCGTGGCTCCATCTTCTGAACGACCGGATCAGCCACCTCGGCGAGGAAGTCCCGAGGGGTGCGCTCAGCGCAGCAGGCGGCGGCTGGGCTTCGGCTCGTTCATCGATCTGTGCGCCGAGCGCACCGTCCGATGTCGGACGGGGTCACCAGGGGTCGATCTGTGCGTTCAACGAAGCTCTCGGTCATCCCGTCGGTCGCCTGCTTCGTCCAGCGAAGATGCGCGAGCCGGGGCGGCGCGTGCACACCCGGGCGCAGGCGCGCAGGCGCGCGCGGGCAGGTGGATTGGTGGAGATGGGGGAGAGTCGAACTCCCCGTCCAGGACCCTTCGTCGGAGACCACTACGAGCGTGTCCGATGATTTGTCGTCGACCGCCCGGACGGGCATCGGCACTCTGCCGGACGGTCCAGTCACGTGTCCCTAGATCGGGCTTGACTCCGGACTACGCGTCGCTCATCCGGATCGCAGCCCCGCTAGATGACGCTTCCACTACCCGCGAGGCGGAGGCAGCTTCCACGCTCACTCTACCGCCTAAGCGGCGAGAGCGAGAGTCGACTGGCGGTTGCCAGGTACTTCTTTTTGCTGCCTGATTAACGAGGCCTGAGCAGCATCCTCGGCTCGCGCTCCCCGATAGCCAAGCCCTGTCGAAACCACGCATCCCCACAGGACCGAACATCGGTTCGGGACGGGGATGGTACCACTGGCCGCTCGAATCGCGGAGCGATACCAAAAGCCGATCGTTCGGCCTGGGGCCTCATACGCAGGGCTGCTATCGTTGGGGCTGGCCGAACCTCCTCATCCGAGGGCGGGGGACCCGACATCCCTTGGGGCGAATCGCGGATCGACCGCGGCGGCGAGACCCACGCCGAGCCCGACAGCTCACCTCGCAGGCCGACCGGGCCGTTCGAGGTATCCCGCGTGCACCGGCCATCGCTCCATCCGTCCCCGCGTCGCCGTGAGGTCGCGCGCAATCTCGCCCTGGACCTGCTCGTCGCCGTCGGCGCTGGGGTCACGATGGCGCTGGTCAGCTCCCTGCTCCCGACGATCGCCCGGCGCGGTGGCCTGGAGCCCCTCGGTCTGGCGGCCCTTGGCGCGGCGCCGTTCATCGCCAACCTGCTGGGCGCCTTCGCGGGGCGGTTCGGGCCACGCACACCGTTCCGCCTCAGCCTCCTGCGCGGTCTTGGCGCGGCGTCGCTCGTGGCGGTCGTGCTGCTGCCGGTGGCGCCGGTGATGATCGCCGTCGCCATCGTCTTCTGGATGTCGCTGTCGTTCGGCGGTCCGTTCCATCTGCGCCTGTGGGGCGTGATGTACCCGGCACGGATCCGCGGCCGGGTCCTTGGAGTCCTGGGCATGGGCCGGGCCGCGGCCGGCGCACTCGCAGCCCTGGGTGGCGGCCTCGTCGCAGACCGCCTCGGCGGTCCGACGGCCGTGGCCATCGCCGGTGGCATCGGGGTCGCCTGCGCCGTCGGCTACGCGGGGTTTCGCGCGGCGGCCGCCGGTGAGCCACCGAAGTTCTCCGCCCGCGAGGCGGTCCGGGCGCTGCGCGAGCGCCCGGTCTTGCGCCGGGTGGCCGTTGCCCAGGGCTTCTACGGCGGCGGAGTCATCGCGGCCGTACCCCTGTTCGCGCTGGTCCACGTGGACCGCCTGGACCTGAGCCTCGCCGACGTCGGCCTGCTCGGCATCCTGAACGCGGCCGCCACGACGGTCGCCTTCCCGGTCTGGGGGGCGGTCAGCGACCGGTTCGGGACGCTTCTCGGGCTGCGCATCGGGGGCTCGCTCGGGGTGCTGGCCCTCGTCGGCTATGCGCTCGCGCCGTCGGTCGAGGTGCTCTGGGTCGCGGCTATCGCGATGGGCATCGCCGGGGCCTCGATCGATGTCGGCGTGGCGGCGATCGTCAGCGAACAGACGTCACTGGCCTCGCGGGCGCCCGCGATGGCCGGCTGGAACGCGATCACCGGCGCCCGCGGCATCGGCGCCGCGTTCCTCGCCAGCGCGTTGGTCCAGGCCGGCGTCGTTGACGTGTCGCAGGGACTGCTGATGTGCGCGGTGTCGTCGGTCATCGGCGTGCTGCTGTTCGTGCGGACGCGGCCGGGTGTCCCGGTCGAGACACGGACCTGGGAGGTCGTGCCGCGCCGTTAGGATGGAACGATGCGGCTGACCGTCTGGGAGGAGGAGCGCCTCCTGATCTTCACGGCGGCGGAGCTCGCCCGGCGCCATCGCGCCGCCAGCTGGTCGACGTCCGGGGCGGTCGGGTCACGTCCACGGGCAGCCACTCGCGGTCGACCCCGTCGCTGAGGTCCCGCTCAGCCGCCGATTCCTGCTGCGCTAGACCCGAGGCGGCCCGCCGGCGATGCGCCGGCGCAACGAGTCGACCGTGGCGCCGGTCCAGTCGGACTCGATCCACCAGGTGGCGCCGGCGTTGGCCAGGGCACGGACCGTGCTCGCGTCCTTCGCGTCGCGGGTCGTGCCCTCGACGACGATGTCGAGCGGCCCAGCGGCCGCGGGTCGCTCGCGGGCGATGAACGCGGCGAGGTCGCAGATCGCGACCGGATCGGTGGCCTGGGGCATGATCCCGTCGTAGCGCAGGGCTCGCCGGACGGAGCGTTCCTTCGGGCACGCTCCCACGACCCAGATCGGGATGCGCGGCTGTTGGACGGGTGTCGGCCGAAAGGTCATCGGTCCGAAGCGGTAGTGGCGGCCATCGAAGCCGAACGGCTCGCCGCTCCACAGGCCCTCCAGGATGGCCAGGCTCTCATCGAGCATCTCGGCGCGAGTGCGCGCCTCGGTCGCCTCGCCGACGTTGCCGAACGCGCCGTCATCGAGCGCCCCGAGCCCGACGGGCAGCACGAGTCGCCCGCCGGACAGGCGGTCGAGGGTCATCGTCTCGCGGGCGAGCTTCCACGGCCGACGACGCGATGGCGGGGTGAGGATCGCGCCCAGACGAACGCGTTCCGTGCGCATGGCCATCGCCGCCATCGACACCCATGGGTCGTACGTATCGCCCTCGCCGATGGCGATGCCGTCCCAGCTGAAGACGCCATCCCAGCCCGCGGCCTCCGCCTCCGCGGCGAGCTCCGCCCCGGTCCGTGGGTCGCCGGCGGTGATCAGGAACCCGAAGTGCATCCGGTCAGCGACCGCGCTGGATGTCCGCCATCTGACGCGCGACGTCGCGCTTCGCGTCGCGGTCGGCGATGTCCCGGCGCTTGTCGTGGAGCTGCTTGCCGCGGGCCAGCCCGAGTTCCAGCTTGGCCTTGCCCCGCGTGATGTAGAGCTTGAGCGGGACGATGGTCTGGCCCTTGGCCTTGGCCTTGCCCATCAGCTCGTCGATCTGCTTGCGGTGCAGCAGCAGCTTGCGGGTGCGTTTGGGGTCGTGGTTGTTGCGATTGCCCTGTTCGAATGGCGCGATGTCGGCGCCGATCAGCCACGCCTCGCCCCTCTCGATCCGGGCATAGGCGTTCGCGATGTTCGCCTTGCCGGCGCGGATGGACTTGATCTCCGTGCCGGTCAGCACGAGTCCCGCCTCGAACGTGTCGTCGATGGTGAACTCGTGGCGAGCTTTTCGATTGAGGGCGACGGTCGTGTCGTCGCGCATGGGATCGCATCCTCGGGCGGATGGCCTCCCGGAGATCGGCCTCCGACCTCGGAGGGGATCCCGCGGGCACGCCATCGGGTGGATCGTGGCTGAGCGCACGAACGCCGGCCCGTGCGGGCCGGCGTTCGAGTTGCTTACCACCCACAGGGTGTCCGACTAAACGGCCATCTCCTGCGAGGTGGTGCAGCTACGCGTACTGTCGATCACTGCACATCACCTCCTTTCGTTCCCGCGAACCGTACCCGAACGTTTCGGTGAACGCAAGAGCGTCGTTCTCGCCGTCGCCGGCCCGGTTTCCGTGCGGCGTTTACGGCATCCAGAGGTCTGGCTGCTACTGCAACCGGGCGGCGACCCTCCGCAGCTCCGATCAGGTCGATACCAGCAGTGGGACTGCTGGATGCCAAGGATCCGGGCCGCCGCGGGCTGCGAGCGCCGGATACCAGAAGGCCCGGGCTCTGTATGTCGATTCCCTGATGACGCGCGCGGCTCTGTCGGCCGGCTCGGGCCGGCGGCCCGCGTCTCCCGGACGCCCGGCGCGCGACCCGCGAATCAGGCGGCGATCCGCGCCTCGCCCTGTCCCCGCGCGGACTCCCCGAGCACCTCCAGTGCCTTGTCAAGGATCGGGTCGTCGCCGGCCGCGACGTCAGGCGGGATCGTGACCTCCACGTCTGGCACCAGCCCGACGTCATGGATCCAGCGCTTGTCCGGCGTGAGCCAACGGGCGATGGTCAGGCGGAACGCGCCGCCTTCGCCGGTCAGCTCCTGCCATTGTTGGATGGTCCCCTTGCCGAACGTGGTCTGGCCGACCAGTGTGGCCCGCCCGGAATCCTGCAGGGCCCCCGCCACGATCTCGCTGGCCGAGGCGCTGCCGCCGTCCACCAGGCACACGACCCGGATCTCGGGATCCGTGGCAGCACCGCCGGCCACCGCGTCGGTCGCGGTCTGCTTGCCGTCGGCTTCCTGCTCCCAGAACACGACGCCCGAGCCGATGAACTGGCTGGCCACGTCCCGTGCGGCGGTCACATAGCCACCCGGATTGCCGCGCAGGTCCAGGATCAGGGCCGTCCGGCCCGCTTCGACGTGGGCGCGAAGCGCCGCCTCGACTTCGTCCGCGCCGCGGTCCGAGAAGCCGTTGAGCCGGACATACCCGACGGTCCCTTCGGCGAGGTCGCGCGACTCGACCTCCTCCTGCTGGATGACGTCCCGGGTGATCTCCAGGGGGAACGGCTCGTCCGCACCGCGCAGGATGGTGAGGGTCACGACCGACCCCTTCGGACCGCGGATCCGATCGCGCGCGCTGTCCACGGTCAGGCCATCCAGGGCGACGCCGTCGGCCGCCAGGATGAGGTCCCCGGCCAGCACGCCGGCCTTCTCCGCCGGGGAGCCGGCCAGCGGCGCGATGATGACCAGCCGGCAATCCGGGCCCAGGGTCGCGCAGCCCTGCGTGCCGTCCGCGGCCTGGGTCGCGATCTCTGCGCCGATCCCCTCGAACTCGCCGCTGATGCCCTGCAGGCTCTCGCGGTACTCCTCCGAGGTCAGGTACGACGAGTAGGGATCACCCAGCGCGTCGATCATCCCGCGGATCGCGCCCTGGACGATGGCGTCGCGGTCGACATCCCCGCCGGCGTATCGATCGGTGATGGTGTGGTACGTGTCCCAGAACGGGCGGAACGCCTCGTCCTCGCTGACCGGCGTGCCGGGCTCGACCGCCGTCTGACGCCCCATCGAGTAGCCGGACATGAACAGCGCCCCGCCGGCCAGGATCGCGACCAGGGCGATCGCGATGGGCAGGATGGGGATACTGCGCCCGGGCCGCGACGCACCCGCCACGACGACCGGTGCGACCGGCACGTCCAGCGCATCGAACGCGTCGGGGGGCGGCGTCGAGTCGGGCGACGCCATCGAGGTCGACGGGGAGTGGTCGGGATCGGTCGGTGGGATCACGCGCAGCAGGTCCTCTGGAACGGGCGACAAGGGTACATCCGGTCCTTCGTCCGGACGGTCGGCGCGGTTCACCGTCGACGCGCGCCGATGGACGCCGGCGTCAGCGGATGAGGTACGTCCGGACCGACACCCACGAGCCCAGGATGCCGAGGCCGACACCGGCGCCCATGACCAGGGTCACGAGGTCACGCGTCAGCGACCCGACCTCCAAGGGCAGGACGCGGAAGAACTCGACCATGAAGCCGCTCAACGGGTCGGCGGCGGCCGCCAGCACGGCCAGCGTCACGACCGCGCCAAGGAAGCCGACGAACGCGCCCTCGAACACGAAGGGCCAGCGGATGAACGCGTCCGAGGCGCCGACCAGGCGCATGATCTCGATCTCCTCCGAGCGCGCCGTGACCGCCAGGCGGATGGTGTTGATGATGATGAACAGGCAGATGATCCCGACCACGACGAGCAACACGGTGCCGGCCGTGCGCAGGATGCTGGTCACGGTCAGCACACGCTCGACCAGGTCTTCGATGTTGATGACGTTGCGGACCGCCAGGTCATCGCGCAGGGCATCGCCGATGGCACGCACCTGCGAAGGATCGACGAGCTTGACCTCCAGGCTGGCGTACAGCGGGTTGCTGTCCAGGTACTGGGTCAGGTCCTCGCGGCCCTGGGCCGCCATCGATGCGCGGAAGCGGTCGAGTGCCTCGTCGCGGTTCACGTAGGCGACCGACTCCACAGCCGGCATCGCCTCCAGTTCCGAGCGCAGCTTCCCGACCTGGGCCTCCGTCGCGTTCGACTGCAGGTAGGCGACGACTTCGACCTTCTGCTCCGTGAATTCGAGGCCGGCCAACAGGCCGGTCTGGATGATCCAGAACCCGGCGAGGAGCAGGAGCATGAGGACCATCGTGGCGGTCGCGGCGAGGCTCATGACGGCGTTGCGCCAGAAGCCCTGCCAGGCGCGCTTGAGGCTGAACCAGACGAAGGCGATCATGGCTCAGTCCTCACGGTGGTACGCCCCACCGACCTCGTCGCGGATGATCCGGCCCTCTTCCAGGGCCACGACGCGTTTGCGCAGCGCGGTCACGACCTCGGCGTTGTGGGTCGCCATGAGCACGGTCACGCCGAGCTCGTTGATGCGCAGCAGGAGCTGCAGGATCTCCCAGCTGATGAGCGGGTCCAGGTTGCCGGTCGGCTCATCGGCGATGATCAGCCGCGGGTCGTGGACGAGGGCGCGGGCGATGGCCGTCCGCTGCTGCTCGCCGCCCGATAGCTGGTGCGGTGTCTGCTTCGCCTGCGCCGTGAGGCCGACGATGGCCAGCACGCGATCGACCGCGGGGCGGATCTTCTTGCGCGGGTAGCCGGTCACCTCCAGGGCGAAGGCCACGTTCTCCCAGACCGTCTTGGTCGGCAGCAGCTTGAAGTCCTGGAAGATGATCCCGATCTTGCGCCGCATCTTCGGCACCTGGCGGCGCGGCAGGCGGGCCAGGTCCTGGCCGTCCAGCACGACATCGCCGCGGCTGGCGACCTCGTCGCGGATGATCAGCTTGATGAGCGTCGACTTGCCCGCCCCGGACGGCCCGACCAGGAACACGAAGTCGCCCTCCGGGACGACCAGGTCCACGTCGCGCAGCGCGATCTTGCCGTTGGGGTACTGCTTCATGACGTCGTGCAGCACCAGGACGGCCCGATCGGGGGCAGCCTGGTCCCGCCCGCGATCAAGGATGCGGCGACGTAACGAGCGCGCTGCCGAGGGCGGCGCGGGGGCGAGGGTCACTTGCGACTCCGCGGCGGATCGATGACGGACGTGGCACGCCATCGATCCAGGTACTGGGACCCCTCCGCGGGCACGGCAGCGGGAGCCATATCTCGCTCGGAGGCTACCACCGCCCCGGCCTTCTGCCAAACCGGACGACGGGCCTACCCCACCCCGGACGATGGTCCGGTGCGGACCGGTTCAGGGCAGTCCGGGGGAGATCGGCAGGTAGCGCGAGAGGTCGGCGAAGGGCCGGTCCCAACACAGCAGGATCGGGAACTGATCCAGGCGGAACCCCGCGTTGAGGGCCGCCACGACGACCCGGTCGGCGGTCCCTGGGAGCCACAGGGCGTAAGCCCCGCGGGCCTGGACGGTCCGGGTCAGGTGGCCCAGGATCGGGGCCAGCAGGGTCTCGTCGAGGGCGGCGATCGGACCGACCCGCCCGGCTTCGCTGACGTACCCGTAGCCGACCGCCGTCCCATCCGGACCCCGGTACAGGAAACCACGGCGCCCCTCCTGGCGCAGGAACCGGTGATCGACCGGGTGGGCGACGCCCAGGACTTCGCGATCCAGCGTGTCGACGATCGCCGCCAGCGCCCGATGGCCGTCTCCTGACCCCGACCCGGCCTCGCCCGAACCCACCACCTCTTCGAAGGCGACGGGCGTGACGCCCGAAGGCAGGTCGCCGAAGGCTTCCGGTCGCTCGGGGTGGCCGATGAGATTGAGGAGCGGCACCCGCGGCACGATCCCCAGCGAGGCGTACAGGGCGTTCGAGATCGGCTGAGCGCTGTCGGTGGCCGTGGCGCGCACGACCGGCACACCCGCCTCGTCCATCGTCGGCGGCGCCGTCGCGTCCAGGAGCGCCCGACCGACGCCGGTCCCCTGCAGCTCCGGAAGGACGAAGCACATCGATAGGAACCACAGGTGCTCGCGCATCAGGGCCGATGCGAAGGCCACGACCCGTTCGCCGTCGAGCGCCACGACGAATCGATCGGGATCGGTCGCCTGCAAGTGGCTATACAGGCGGAGCAGCGGGCCCACCTCGGGCGGGACGTCCGCCTGCCCGATGCGCCCGATGTAGTCGTTGATGCTGACCCGCCAGATCTCGGCGCAGGCCGGCAGCTCGTCCGGCCGGGCCGGCCGGTACGTCAGGGTCCGGGCGCGTGCGACGCGATCGTCCGTTTGGACGGTCACGACGCCTCGTCCTCCGACTCGTCGCCGCGCCACTCGCCGCCGGTCGCCAGGCGTTCCAGCTCGGCCTGCATGAAGCCGTCCAGTTCGCCGTCCAGCACGGCCGAGGTATTGCCCGTTTCGTAGGCGGTCCGCAGGTCCTTGACCATCTGGTACGGATGGAGCACGTAGCTGCGGATCTGGTTGCCCCAGCCGGCCTCGACGTGCTCGCCCTTGAGGGCCCGCATCTCCGCTTCCTTCTCCTGCAGGGCGCGCTCCAGCAGCCGCGCCTTGAGGACCTTGATCGCGTTCTCCTTGTTCTGGGTCTGCGATCGCTCGTTCTGGCTCTGGACGACGAGGCCGGTCGGGCCGTGCGTCAGGCGGACGGCGGAATCGGTCTTGTTGACGTGCTGGCCGCCAGCGCCCTGCGCGCGGTAGGTGTCGATCCGGATGACGTCCCAGTCGAGCTCGATCTCGATGTCGTCGTCGACTTCGGGCAGGACCTCCACCAGGGCGAACGTGGTCTGACGTCGCTTCTGGGAGTCGAACGGACTGATGCGGACCAGGCGATGGACGCCGCGCTCCGCCCGCATCCAGCCGTAGGCGCGCCGGCCGTTGATCTCCACGGTCACGCTCTTGAGCCCGGCCTGCTCGCCTTCCTGCTGGTCGATGATCTCGGTCTGGAAGCGGTGGCGCTCCGCCCAGCGCAGGTACATGCGCAGGAGCATCTCCGCCCAGTCGGTCGCCTCGGTCCCGCCGGCGCCCGCGCTGATGGTCAGGATGGCGTTCGCTTCGTCGTGGTCGCCGGAGAACAGGAGGGCCGTGCGCTCGCGGGCGAAGTCCACCTCGAGCGACGCGGCATCGCGGTCGAGCTCCGCCTGGAGTTCCGGGTCGGCCGTCTCATCGAGCAGTTCGACGGCGACCTCCAGGTCCGCGGTCCGGGCCAGGAGCTCGCGCCACATGTCGATCTCGGTGCGCAGGCCGTCCGCCTCGCGAAGGAGTTTCTGCGCGGTACGCTGGTCGTCCCAGAAGCCAGGTTCCTGGGTCAGGACGTCCAGGTCGGCGACGCGCTGTGTCTTGGCCTCGAGGTCAAAGACGCCCCGAGGTCGACCGGATCCGTTCAGCCAGGTCGCGGATGGCGGACGTGTCCACCTAGTTCCGGCCCTGGAGATCCTGCAGGAGGATGGGCCGCAGCTCGATGAGCCGCAGCGCCGTCTTGCTCCTGGCGACGACGGGGTTCACGCATGGACAGTAGCCGTTGTGCGGGCAGACGCCGCAGTTGCCGTCGCAATCCAGCGCGGCTGCGTAGCTGCAGGACCTGCAATCACGTTCACAGGCGATGAGATCGACGAAGGCGGCGTCCTCGGCCTGCTTCACGGACTCCCTCTCACTACGACGCTGGGCACGGGCGCGGGGGGCTGGGCGTCCCCTGTCGTGGGGCTCGGGCGGCCCGGTTCCGACAGGTTTTGGATGAGTATAGGGGGCCAATCCCCCACCGCCAAGAGGGTACTTTTTCAGCGGGCTCTCGCGCCCCCGGCTTGCTGCCATTCGCTGAGCGAAGCAGGCGACCGGCGACGTGGTCAGGACGGTGCGCTAAGCAAACGGATCGACCGCCGGGGAGCCCTTCGAGCGTCAGATGCTTCGCCCACCGAACGGAACGGCGATCGGCCGACCGGTCCGAGGTCGCCTGCTTCGCTCGGCGCCGAGCCCCGAAGCGCCGAGCCCCACTCGGAGCAGGCTGTCCCCATCGCCGTCCGGCCTCGAGCGGCCCCGGCGGCTTTGGCGGTGTCGCGCTAGCGCGTTCCGCCGGTGGCAACGTACACGGCGAGGGCGCCGAGTTCGTGGATCACGGCGTCCGCGGTCGCCGCGACATCGCCTTCGAGCGGGCTCGTGTCGGTCGGCGACCCCGTCGCGCCGATCCCCGCGTCGGTCGCCATCTGGAGCACCCGGAGCATGTGGGAGCGATCCGAGACGAACACGGCGCGGTCGATCCCCGTCTTCCGCATGAGCCCCGCGACCGCGCGGATGGACGCCAGGGTCGTCCGGCTCTGGTCCTCGGCCAAGATGGCCTCGTCGGGCACGCCGTGGGCGATCGCGTACTCGCGCGCGCTGGCCGCTTCGGTGGTCCGGTCGCCCACGGCCTTGCCCCCGGTCACGATCAGGAGCGGTGCGACGCCGTCGTGGAACAGTGCGATGGCGTGGTCCAGCCGGGCCGCGAAGATCGGCGATGGCGTGCCGTCGTACTGGGCGGCACCCATGACCACGATGGCGTCCGTCGGCGAGCGGTCATCGCGCTGGCCCTCGTCGAGGATCCGGTAGGTGGCGTAGCCCCCGACCACGGTGATGCCCACCACGCCGGCGATGCCGAGTCGGACGATGGTGCGCCGGATGCGACCGCCGGTCAGCGGCCGTGACACTTCTTGTACTTGTTCCCCGAGCCGCACCAGCACGGGTCGTTGCGGCCGATCCGTGCGCCACTCGGCGTGTAGCCCGGACGCGGCCCGCTCGCCGCTCCCCCGGTACCGTTGCCGCCAGCCGGAGCTCCAGCCGCTCCCCCAGCGATCGGCTGGTCGCCCAGCGATTCGCGCACGTTCCGCACGGCGGGAGCGGCAGGGCCGCCTCGGAGGACCGCCGAGCCACCCACCGTCGGACCCGAGGCGCCTCCGGCCGGACCCGTGGGACCCGTGGCCGAGCCCGCCTGCAGCGCGGCGGCCCCCGCAGCCAGGGACTGGGACAGGGCGACGTCCGGTGGCGGCTGGCGCTGGACGGTGACCCGGAAGATCGTGGTGGCCACCCCGTGTCGGATCAGGTCGCGCAACTCTTCGTATAGGCGGTACGCCTCACGGCGGAACTCGTTGAGCGGGTCCTGCTGGGCGTAGCCACGCAGGCCGATGCCCCGCCGCATGTCGTCGACCTCGGTCAGGTGCTCGACCCACAGGGAGTCGATGGTCCGTAGTAGCACGTGGCGCTCGACCTGGCCCCAACCCTGCTCGCCGATCTCCGCCTCGCGGGCCTCGAGCCGGGCGTCGGCCAGCTCGCGCAGGTGCTCGGTGATGGCCTCCCGTGAGCCGACATCCCAGAGCTCGTCGGCCGTCGTGCCCTCGCCGGTCAGGCCCATGGAGCCGAGGGCCGCGGCCAACGCATCGAAGTGCCACTGCTCCGGGTCCTCGCCGACCAGGTGCTGATCGACGAGCGAGGCGAACTCTTCATCGATGAAGTCGCGCACGGTGTCGGTCAGGTCCTCGTTGTGGAGGACCTTGTCGCGCTCGGCGTAGATGGTCTCGCGCTGCTTGTTGATGACATCGTCGAACTCGACGACGCGCTTGCGGATATCGAAGTTGAAGCCCTCGACCCGGCTCTGCGCGCTCTCGATCGTGCGCGACACGAGTCGCGACTCGATGGCCACGTCGTCATCGAGGCCAAGGCGCTCCATCAGCCCTGTCACGCGCTCGCTCGCGAAGCGCTTCATGAGGTCGTCCTCGAGGGACAGGTAGAAGCGTGACGAACCCGGATCGCCCTGGCGGCCGGCGCGACCGCGGAGCTGGTTGTCGATGCGCCGCGAGTCGTGGCGCTCCGTGCCGATGATGTGTAGTCCGCCGGCCGCCACGACCGCCTCGTGCTCGACCGCGATGAGCGCCTTCGCCTCGGCCAGCGCCGCGTCGTAGGTCGCCTTGTCCACCTCGGCCGGGTTGAGGCCGCGCTTGTGGAGGGCGTCCGAGGCCATGCCCGCCGCGTTGCCACCGAGCTGGATGTCCGTGCCACGACCCGCCATGTTCGTGGCGATCGTGATGGCGCCGGTCCGCCCCGCCTGGGCTACCACACCCGATTCCTTCTCGTGCTGCTTGGCGTTGAGCGTCTCGTGCTTGATCCCGCGCCGCTTGAGCATCGTGGACAGGACTTCGGACTTCTCGACGCTGACCGTACCGACCAGGACGGGGCGGCCGGCCTCCTGCATCTCGACGATCTCGTCGATGAGGGCGTTGAACTTCGCCTTCTCGTCACGGAACACGAGGTCGGCCTCGTCCTCGCGGATCATCTCCTTGTTGGTCGGGATGGCCACGACCTCGAGGTTGTAGATCTTGTGGAACTCCTCGGCCTCGGTCATCGCCGTGCCGGTCATGCCGGCCAGCTTGTCGTAGAGGCGGAAGTAGTTCTGGAAGGTGATCGTGGCCATCGTCACGCTCTCGCGCTGGACGCGCAGCCCCTCCTTGGCCTCGATCGCCTGGTGGAGGCCCTCGCTCCAGCGACGCCCGGGCATCTGGCGCCCGGTGAATTCATCGACGATGACGATCTCGCCGTCCTTGACGATGTAGTCGCGGTCCCGCTTGTAGAGCGCGTGCGCGCGTAGGGCCTGCTCGAAGTGACGGGCCAGGCGCGGGTCGGCGTCGTACATGTTCTCGACGCCCAGGAACCCCTCCATCTTCTCGACGCCCTCTTCGGTCGACGAGACGGCCTTGTCCTTGAGGTCGACGAAGTAGTCGCCGCCCTCCTCGGCACCCTCGGGACGCTCCTTGAGGCGCGGCACGAGCCGGGCGAAGGTGAAGTACAGGTCCGCCGACTCCTCCGCCTGGCCGCTGATGATGAGCGGGGTCCGGGCCTCGTCGATGAGGATGTTGTCGACCTCATCGACGATGGCGAAGCTGCGTTCGCGCTGCACGCGCTGATCGAGCTCGGTGACCATGTTGTCACGCAGGTAGTCGAACCCGAACTCGTTGTTCGTGCCGTAGGTCACGTCGGCGGCGTACGCCTCGCGCCGACTCACCGGCCGCAGGTTGATGAGCCGCTCGTCGGTGGTCGGGAAGCCGGGCTCGAACAGGAACGACGCGTCGTGGGTGATCATCCCGAGGCTGATGCCCAGGAAGTGGAACACCGGACCCATCCACTGCGGATCGCGCCGGGCGAGGTAGTCGTTGACGGTGACGATATGCACGCCGCGCCCGGTCATCGAGTTCAGGACGGACGCGACCGGGCCGATGAGGGTCTTGCCCTCGCCGGTCTTCATCTCCGCGATGCGCCCCTGGTGGAGGACCGCCGAGCCGATCAACTGGACGTCGAAGAGGCGCATCCCGAGGGTCCGTTTCATGGCCTCGCGGGTCATCGCGAAGACCTCAGGGAGGGCGTCGTCGAGGGCCTTCTGGACCGCCTCGTTCTCCTGCTTGCGACGCGCCTTGCGCAGCTCGCGGCGGCGTTCGGGCTCCGGGTGGGTCAGTTCCTCTTCGGTCGGCTGGCCGGCATCAGCCAGGGCCCTGATCTCGTCACGGACGTCCGCGAACTGGGCGCGGATCTCGTCGTCGGACAGGGCCTCGAACTCGGGCTCGAGGGCATTCGCCTCATCGACCAGGGGCTGGAGCCGTCGGATCTCGCGGTCGTTCGAGTCGACGAAACGGGAAAGGAAGCGCATGGAACGGGAAGTATAGGCCGAGAGCTGGGCGGCGCCTGGTGGGCTCCGGTCAGTCCCAGAAGCCCGTGCCGTAGCCCGCGACGAGGATGACGAAGGTGGCGGCGCCGAGGGTCAGCCAGAACAGCGCGGAGCGCAGCCGCGACGTGGGGTGCATCTCCGTGTTCTTGTGCTCCGGCAGGCGGCCTCGACGCAGGGCGGTCCCCCAGCGCGGCGAGCGCAGCTGGTTCTGCCAGTCCTGGTCGGTGACGGGGCGCGGCTCCAGGCCGCCTTCGCTGTCGGGTCGGTGCAGCTTGAGGGTCATCGGTCGGCCGATGGTACCGCGCTGGCCAGCGGGTCACCAGCCGACCCGCCGCCCGCCAGGCCGGTACCGCCGATCGTCCCGAGGCCGATGTCCGCGCCGTCCTCCCACAGGATCATCTCCTGGGTGAACGACACCTCGCTGCTGAACAGCGCCCCCACCGACTCGCCGCGATGGATCCGCCGGATGGCCTCTCCGATGAGCGGGGCAACGGACAGGGTCGTCAGCTTGGGACTGCGCTTGGCAGCGGGCAGCGGGATCGAGTCAGTGATGACGATCTCCCGCAACACGCTGTCGCGCAGGCGCTCGACAGCCGGATCGCTCAACACCCCGTGCGTGGCGCAGGCGTACATCTCGGTCACACCCTCGCGTTCGAGCGCCCGGACGATCTCGACCAGTGTGCCGGCCGTGTCGATCTCGTCGTCGACGATGATCGCCCGCTTGCCCCGCACGTCGCCGATGACGTTCATCAGTTCGGCCCGGTCCAGGTTGCCGATGCGCCGCTTCTCGATGATGGCCAGCGGGGCATCCAGCAGCTCGGCGAACGTCCGGGCCCGCTTGGCGAACCCGAGGTCGGTCACGACCACGACTTCCTCGAGGTGCTTCTGGATGAAGTAGTTCGAGAGGAGATGGACCGCCGTGAGCTCATCGACCGGGATGTTGAAGAAGCCCTGGATCTGGCCCTGGTGGAGGTCCATGGTCAGGACCCGGTCCGCGCCGGCCACGGTGATCATGTCGGCGATGAGCCGGGCAGTGATCGGGACGCGCGGCTGGTCCTTCTTGTCGGACCGGCCGTAGGCGTAGAACGGGATCACGGCGGTGATCCGCCCCGCCGATGCCCGTTTGAACGCGTCGATCATGATCAGCAGTTCCATGATCGACTGGTTGACCGGGTGCGAGGTCGGCTGGACCAGGAAGATGTCCTTCTCGCGGACGTTGTCCAGGATCTTGACGAAGATGTTCTCGTTGGCGAACTGGAAGACCTCGGCCTTGCCGCAGTCCGTGCCGAGATAGCGCGCGATCTTGCGCGCCAGGTCCGGGTTGGCGTTCCCGTGGTAGATCTCGAACTGGTCGGCGTACAAGGCAGCCGTCTCCCGCTGGCCGAAGAGCCTGGAACCCGTCTCCGTCACGCACTGCCCTCCGGACCGGCCTGACCGGGGCCACCCGTTTCGGGGGCGCCATCGTCGCCCATGCCGTCGCGGTCCGCAAGTCCCGCCCGGAAGGCGGCGATGGCCACCACGCGATCGCCATCGGCCAGGCGCATGACGATGACCCCACGCGCCGCCGACGAATAGCGGTTGATCGAATTCGTCTCCGTCCGGATCACCTGCCCGCCGGCGCTGATGAGTAGGAGCTCCTCGTCGAGGTCGGTGACCTGCTGGACCGCGGCGACATCGCCGGTCTTGCGACCCTCCAGCGAGATCAGGCCGACGCCCTGGCCGCCACGGTGCTTGCGCCGGAACTCGGTGAGCGGCACGCGCTTGCCGTAGCCGGTCTCGGTCAGGACGAGCACGTCGGACTCGGGTTCGACGACGCTCATGCCCACGACCGCGTCCGCCTGTCGTGCGAGCCGGATGCCGATCACGCCCCCGGCATTCCGGCCCATCGGCCGGACCTCGGTCTCGGCGAAGCGGGCGATCTTGCCCTTGGCCGTGGCGATGATCACGTCGTCGTGGCCGGTCGAGACGCTCACCCAGGCCAGCTCGTCGTCGTCGTCGATGGTGATCGCCCGGATGCCCGACGAGCGCACGCGATCGAACTGCTCGAGGGGCGTCTTCTTGATGATGCCCTGCCGGGTAGCGAGGACCAGGAAGGACCCTTCCTTGAAGTCCGGCAGGCAGATCGTGGCCATGGGGACTTCACCCGATTCCACCTGGACGCCGGGCAGATTGATGATCGGGATGCCCTTCGCCTGGCGGCTGGCGTCCGGGATCGCATGGACCTTGGCACTGAACACCCGCCCGCGGTTGGTGAAGAACAGGGCCCAGTCGTGGGTGTTGGCGACGAGCAAGTGCTCGACCGCGTCCTCCTCACGGGTGACGTGGCCGATGATGCCCTTGCCGCCGCGGTGCTGGCGACGATAGGTCGCGACCGGCTGGCGCTTGATATAGCCGCGACCGGAGATCGTCACGACGACGTCCTCGTCGGCGATCAGGTCCTCATCGGTCATCTCGCGGCTGGAGTCGTCGGCGACGCGCGTCCGGCGCTCGCCGGCGTACTTCTTCTTCAGCTCCCCGAGCTCATCCTTGATGATCGCCAGCACGCGGGCCGGGTTGGCCAGGATGTCCTCGAGCTCGGCGATGAGCTGGATGACCTGCAGGTACTCATCCTCGATCTTCTTGCGCTCGAGGGCGGCCAGGCGGGCCAGCCGCATGTCAAGGATGGCCTGGGCCTGGAGCTCCGAGAGCTCGAAGCCCTTCATCAGGTTGTTGCGCGCGTCCTCGACCTCGCGCGATTCGCGGATGGTCTTGATGACCGCGTCCAGGTTGTCGAGCGCGATCTTGAGGCCTTCGAGGATGTGCGCCCGAGCGCGCGCCTTGCCGAGATCGAATTCGGTCCGGCGCCGGATGATCTCGCGCCGATGGTCGACGTAGTGCTGCAGGAAGCTGCGCAGGGGCAGGGTCTGCGGCTGCCCATCGACGAGCGCGACCATGTTGGCGTTGAAGGCCAACTGCATCGGGGTCTGCTTGAACAGGTTGTTGAGGACCTTGTGCGGGTTCGCGTCGCGCTTGATCTCGACGTAGATGCGCATCCCGTCGCGGTCGGACTCGTCGCGGAGGTCGCTGATCCCGTCGATCCGCTTCTCCTTGACGAGGTCGGCGATCTTCTCGAGCAGGCTGGCCTTGTTCACCTGGTAGGGCAGCTCGGTGACGATGATCGCGGTCCGGTCGCCGCGGACCTCCTCGAATGCGACCTGGGCGCGCATGACGACCCGGCCGCGGCCGTGGGCGTACATCTGGCGGATGGCGTCCACCGTCTCCCACTCGCCGGTCAGGACGTTGCGCTGGCGCTCGTAGCGGAAGATCGTGCCGGCCGTCGGGAAGTCAGGGCCGCGGACGTACTTGCACAGGTCGTCGGTGGTCAGGTCGGGGTCGTCGATGAGGGCGATCGCGGCGTCACAGATCTCGCCAAGGTGATGCGGCGGGATGTTGGTCGCCATGCCGACGGCGATGCCCGAGCTGCCGTTGATGAGCAGGTTCGGCAGCTTGGCCGGCAGGACGCTCGGTTCCTTCTGCGTGCCGTCGTAGTTCTCGGTGTAGTCGACCGTGTCCTTGTCGATGTCGGCCAGCATCTCGGAGGAGATGTGGGTCAGACGCGCCTCCGTGTAGCGCATCGCCGCCGCGTCGTCGCCGTCGACCGACCCGAAGTTGCCCTGCCCGTCGACCAGCGGGTAGCGCATCGAGAAGTCCTGGGCGAGGCGCACCAGGGCGTCGTAGATGGACTGGTCGCCGTGCGGGTGGTACTTGCCCATCACCTCGCCGACGATGGCCGCGCACTTGCGATACGAGCTGGTGCCGGACAGGCCCATCTCGCCCATCGCGTACAGGATCCGGCGGTGCACCGGCTTCAGGCCGTCGCGGACGTCGGGCAGCGCACGAGCGACGATGACGCTCATCGCGTAGTCGAGGTACGAGACGCGCATCTCGTCCTCGATGCGGATGGCGCGGACGTCGCCCATGTTGTCGGTCACGGTCGGCTACTCCTGGTCAGGCGAGCGGGGGTTCTGGGTGGATGGATGGGTCGGGCAGGCGGCGCCCGAAGCGGGCCGCGGTCGTCGCGGCGGGAGAGGTCGATGGGGCTCCGGGGCGCTTGCGGACACCGGCCAGGCTCAGGCGAAGGGCCTGGGCGTCCGCCGGCGCGAGCTTGCCAAGGCTGTCGCGGATCACCCAGGCGCGATGCCCATCGGCGTCACGGATGGCCGCTTCGGCCTCTGAGCGCAGGGCGGCGGTCGTGGCCGCGAGGTCGATGGCCGCGAGCGAGCGGTACGCCCAGGCAAGGGCCTTCTGGACGTCCGGTTCCGCGTCGCCCATCAACTGTTCGAGGATCGGGAGGGCATGGTCGATGATCTCCGGCCCCAGGCGGCGGCCCCGGGAGCCCGGGGTCATGGTCGCGATGGTGGAGCCGATGAGCCGGCGTTCCCAGCGCGACGGCGAGTAGACCAGGAGCTCCAGCTCCGCCCAGCGGTAGGCCTCGGCGGCGATGCCCGCCGCGTACGGACGGGCCAGGCTGTCGACGGTGATCCAGTCGCCCGCCTCGCGGGCCGCGCGGCGCAGGAGCTGCCATGTGCGCTCGGTCTCGCTCGGGAGCGTCCGTTCGGCCAGCCCGAAGGCGAACCAGCGGGCTTCCAGGTGGGGTTCGCGGAACAGGCGCTCGACGACGTACAGGAGCGGCCCGGCGGGATCGCGGCGCGTGGCCTGGCGGAACCCCTGGGCGACCGCGGTCAGGAGTGGCCAACGCACGCCGTGGATCTGGCCGATCCCGGGGGCCACGAACAGCTGACCGGCGACGTACGCCGGGTCGGCGAGGGCCTCGAGCGCCCGGCGCAGGCCGGTAGCGAAGGCATCGGGATCCTGGCTGTGCTCCGCCAGCCCCACGCCGAGGCGCTGGGCGAGGTCCTTGTGGCCGGCGACGAACGCTTGTGACGTTGCCGTCGTCGGGCTGAGCGCCGTCATCGCGACCCACCGACGCGGCCGATCCCGTAGCGCTCGCGCAGTTCCGCCTTGCGCGACTCGTCAGCGGCCACGTACACGCCGGTCGCGCTGGCCAGGACCGTGCCGGCGGTCGCGTCGGTCAGGCGCGCTTCGGTGTCGATGATCCGCCTGCGCGCACGTGTGATCCACGCTTCCGCGCGAATCGGCCGGCCGATCGGCACGGGCTTGCGGAACTCGACCTGCAGGCGCGCCGTGACGCCCCAGTTGTCCTCACCGGCCAGGGACCAGGCCATGACCTCGTCGAGGATCGTGCAGATGATCCCGCCATGCGCGATGTCGTCCCAGCCCTGGAACCGCTGGTCGAGCTCGGCGTCCACCCAGGCGCGCCTCGGCTCGACGTGGATGACCAGGCCCAGGCCTTGGGTGTTGAGCGTTCCGCACGCGAAGCAGTGATGGGGAGCGACCTCGAATCGCGGGACGCCGGGGACATCGATCACCCGCGCCTCAGACGTCAAGGTTCTGCACCTTGCGAGCCTCGGTCTTGATGAAGTCCTTGCGCGGTCCGACCTTCTCGCCCATCAGCATCGTGAAGATCTCGTCGGCGAGGGCCGCATTCTCCGAGTCGACGCGCAGCAGCGTCCGCGACTCCGGGTTCATCGTCGTCTCCCAGAGCTGGTCGGCATTCATCTCGCCGAGGCCCTTGAAGCGCTGGACGGACAGGTTCTTGACGTTGAAGTCCTTGATGATCCGGTCGCGCTCGCCCTCGCTCTGGGCGTAGCGGGTGACCTTGCCGGTGCTGACCCGGTAGAGCGGCGGCTGGGCGATATACAGGTAGCCGTGCTCGATGATCTCGGGCATGTGCCGGTAGAAGAAGGTCAGCAGCAGGGTCCGGATGTGGGCCCCGTCAACGTCGGCGTCGGTCATGATGATGACCCGGTGATAACGCAGCTTGGCCAGGTCGAAGCTGTCCCCGATGCCGGCGCCCAGGGCGATGATGAGCGGTCGGACGTTCTCGCTCGAAAGGATCTTGTCGAGGCGCGCCTTCTCGACGTTGAGGAGCTTCCCCCGCAACGGGAGGATCGCCTGGAAGCGTCGATCGCGCCCCTGCTTGGCCGAGCCACCCGCCGAGTCACCCTCGACGAGGTACAGCTCGCTGCGGGCCGGGTCGCGTTCCTGGCAATCGGCGAGCTTGCCCGGCAGGGACATGCCGTCCAGGGCGCCCTTGCGGATGACGAGGTCGCGCGCCTTGCGCGCAGCTTCCCGGGCCCGCGCTGCGGTGAGGCACTTCTCGATGATCCGCCGGCCGTCTGCCGGGTTCTCGTCGAGGTACTGCCCGAGACTGTCGGCGACGGCGGTCTGGACCTGGCCCTTGACCTCGGCGTTGCCCAGCTTGGCCTTGGTCTGGCCCTCGAACTGCGGCTCGGTCAGCTTGACGCTGATGACTGCGGTGAGTCCCTCACGGACATCGTCGCCGGAGAGGTTCGTGTCGCTGTCCTTGAGGACCCCGGCTCGGCGCGCCCAGTCGTTGAGCGAGCTCGTCAGCGCGGCCCGGAAGCCCGTCACATGTGACCCGCCGTCGACGGTATTGATGTTGTTCGCGAACGCGAGCACGTTCTCGGTGTAGGAGTCGTTGTATTGGAGCGCGACCTCGACGGCCGTCTGCCCCTCCTTGCGCTCGACGTAGATGGGGCGGTGGTGGAGGACCTCCTTGTTCCGGTTCAGGTGCCGGACGAAGGACTGCAGTCCACCCTCGAAGTAGAACGAGCGCTCGCGATCCACGCGCTCATCGATGAGCGTGATCCATACGCCCTTCGTGAGGTACGCGGACTCGCGCACACGCTGGCTGATGGTCTCGAACGAATACTCGGTGGTCTCGAAGATCTGCGGGTCCGCGCGGAAGGTCGTGAGCGTGCCGCGTCGAGCGCCCTGCACGCCCTCCTTCTTGACCCCGGCGCGCGGCTTCCCGCGCTCGTACTCCTGGGACCAGATGTGCCCGTCGCGGGCCGACTCGACGCGCATCCACTCGGACAGCGCATTGACCACGCTCACGCCGACGCCGTGGAGGCCACCGGACACCTTGTACCCGCCGCCGCCGAACTTGCCGCCGGCATGCAGGACGGTGTGGACGACTTCCAGGGCGTCCTTGCCGGTCGAGTGCTTGCCGACCGGGACGCCGCGCCCGTCGTCCTCCACGATGACGGTGCCGTCCGCCTTGACCGTGACCTTGATGGTCGTCGCGTGTCCGGCCATCGCCTCGTCGATCGAGTTGTCCACGACCTCCCAGACCAGGTGGTGGAGGCCTCGGACATCGGTCGAGCCGATGTACATCCCGGGGCGCCGACGCACGGCCTCCAGGCCCTCCAGGACCTGGATACTGGCGGCGGTGTAGTCGCCGGCGGCCGCCCGAGCACGCTTGGCGCGTGCTGCGTTCGATCCGTTGGCGGCGTTGGCTTCGGTCACGCGGTCCCTCCGGTCAGGCGGTCGTAGAGTCGCCCCAATTCCTCGTCGCTGTAGTACTCGATGACGATCCGGCCGCCCCGTCGCGTCCGGGCCAGGCTGACCTTGGTGCCAAGCGAGCGCCGCAAGTCCTCCTCGACCCGATCCAGGTCGGCGTCGCGACCGGCGTTGGCGGACGCGCTGACCGGTCGGGCGGGCGCGACGCGCGGTTCCCGGAGCCGGCGAACCAGCTCCTCCGCCTGGCGCACGGACAGGTCCTGCTCGATGACGGACCCGACGACATGGGCCTGGTGCTCCACCGACAGTCCACCAAGCGCGCGAGCGTGGCCCTCGGTGATCGAGCGGTCGATGACCGCGTCCTGGACGACCGGTGCCAGGTCCAGGAGTCGAAGCGTGTTGGCGACGGTGGAGCGTGCCCGCCCGACACGTCCCGCGATCTGCTCGTGCGTGAACCCGAACTCGTCGATGAGTCGGCGGAACCCACGGGCCGCCTCGATCGGGTCGAGGTCCTCGCGCTGGAGGTTCTCGACGAGGGCGATCTCCAGCTGCGCCTGTTCGCCCAGCTGGCGGACGATTGCCGGGACGCGCTCGAGCCCGGCGGCGCGCGCGGCTCGCAAACGTCGTTCGCCGGCGACGAGCTGGAATCCCTGGACGGTCTCGGTCACGAGGATCGGCTGCAGGATGCCGTGCTCGCGGATGCTCGCCGTCAGGGTCGCAAGCTCCGCCTCGTCGAAGTGCTGTCGCGGCTGGTGTGGATTGGGGCGGATGCGCTCGATGGCGATCTCGAGGGTGCCCGGTTGGCCGCTTGGTCGCTGTGGTATGAGCGCCGCGAGTCCGCGCCCAAGACTCTGCGGGCGCTCTGGTCGAACGGTCATGCGAGCACCACAGCTTCTCGCTCGGTGAGGGCGGATGCGGGCGGGAGGGCGCGTGCCGTGACAGCCGGGGCGCGACGGGCGAGGAACTCCGCTGCGAGATCCGCGTAGGCGCGAGCACCTCGCGAGTCCGGTGCGTATCGGGCGATCGGCAGCCCATGGCTCGGTGCCTCGGAAAGCCGGACGCTGCGCGGGATCACCGTGTCGAAGACGAGGCGTCCAAGGTGTCGCCGAGCTTCGGCAGCCACCTCGGCCGACAGATTGGTTCGACCGTCAGTCATGGTCAGCACGACGCCCTCGATGGCGAGTCGAGGGTTCAGGTGATCGCGGACGAGATCGATGGTTGCCAGCAACTGGGTGAGTCCTTCGAGGGCGTAATACTCGCATTGGAGCGGGATGAGCACCGCGTCGGCCGCGGTCAGAGCGTTGATCGTCAACAGCCCGAGTGACGGCGGGCAGTCGATGAGGATGAGGTCGTAGTCACGGTCGAGTCGGTTGATCAGGCGATGTACGCGTCGTTCGCGCACATCGGCATTCGCGAGTTCCACCTCAGCTCCGGCCAGCGCGATGGCCGCCGGAACCAGGTCGACCCCTTCGGTCGATGTCGAGACGATCACATCGCCGAGTGGGACATCGTCGATGACGGCGTCGTAGACCGATGTGGATAGAGATGCGCGGTCCACCCCGAAACCGCTGGTGGCGTTTCCCTGGGGGTCGAGGTCGATGACCAGGATCCGACGGTCGGCGTTCGCGAGGGCGCTGGCCAGGTTCACCACCGTCGTCGTCTTGCCGACGCCGCCTTTCTGGTTCGCGCAGGCGATCGTCTGGGCCACCTCAGTGACCTGCTCGGGGCGCTCTCACGAGAACGAATTCTATCATCGACGGTCGTTCTACCTCGTTCGGGAATGGGCGAGTCAGCCTCGCACAGCGGTCGTAGCTGCGACTTGCCCCGCGATCACCCGGCTGTTTCACGTGAAACACGGGAGCTCGAGTCGCCCTCGGGCGACGATTGCCCGTTCGCGGGCCTCGTGGGATACTCCGCCCAGACGTCGCCGCCGATTCGGACGTGTCAGAAGCCGGGCAAGGTGGGCGCGCGACCTTTGGCCGAATCGCCGAGGAAACGACCCAACCGATGCCCCTGCTCCTTGCCGCGGTCGGTGCGGTGGTGGCGGCCCTGATCGAACTGACGGTCGGACCGTACATCCGTATCGGTGATGCACAGCCGCACCCTGTCCTCGTACTCGGCGTGGTCGTAACGATCGCGGTGGGGTTCGAAGCGGGGTTGGTCTGGGCCTTCATCGGGGGGCTTGCCCTTGATGTACTCATCCCGGAGCGGCCACTCGGATCGACGGCGTTCGCCCTACTCCTGTGTATCGGCGGGGCGTATGTCCTGGCCAGGTCCTTCGCCCGATTGCGTCCGATCGTTCCGATCGGCGCCGTCGTCGCTCTCAGCATCGGATATTCCATGATCCTGTTCGCGACATTCAACGCTCTCGGTGCGCGCGTCCCTGTCGAGGATCCGCTTGGTGCCATCCTGCCCGGAGCCGCGTACGACGCGATCCTGGGCCTCCTGGTCGGGCCCCTGACGATCGCCATCCATGACCGTCGGGTGGAGCAGGAACGGGTCGACTGGTGAACACCTATCTCGACGGTCGCCCGGCGGCGCCGGCGCGCCGGTTCTCGCGCTTCCTCGTCTTCGGCCTTATCGTGATCCTGGGCGTCGGTGCCCTCACCGCGCGGCTCTTCTACCTGCAGATCGCGACCGGGTCGCAGTACGCGGCGCTGTCGACCAGCAACCGCACCGTCCTGGAGGCCATCGCCTCGCCGCGCGGCCTTATCTACGACCGGAACGGGCGCCTGCTCGTCACCAACGTGCCCACCTATGCCGTGAAGGTGCGGCCGGCCGATCTCCCAAACACGGCCCGCGATGCCGTCGTGGCGCGCCTGTCGGCCCTGCTCTCGATCGATCCCGCCGACATCAACGCCTCGATCGATGGGAATCCGGGATCGGCCTTCGACCTCGTTCGGATCGCGCAGGACGTCGACAAGGCCACCGCCCTGCTCATCTCTGAGGCAGGCTCGGACCTGCCGGGCGTCGAAGTCACGATCGAGGCCCGCCGCCAATACGCCGACGGCCCGCTGATGTCCCAGTTGCTGGGCTACACCGGGCCCGTGTCTGCCGAGCAACTGCCCGATCTCCGCGAAGTCGGCTACCAACCGGACGACCTGTTGGGCAAGGTCGGCCTTGAGCTCGAGTACGAGTCCGAACTACGCGGGACCTACGGCGCCGAGAGCGTCGAGCGCGATGCCACCGGTCGGCGCACGAAGGTGCTCCAGACCGTGCGCGACGCCGTCCCCGGGGCGTCCTTGACCCTGACCATCGACACCCAGGCCCAGCTGGATGCCGAGAAGGCCCTCAAGTGGGCGATGAAGAAGATCGGGATGACCCGCGGCGTGGTGATCGCCATGAACCCGCAGACCGGCGAGATCCTGGCGATGGTCAGCCTCCCAACCTACGACAACAACGAGTTCTCGCGAGGGATCTCCATCGCGGACTACGACAAGCTGCTCAAGAACAAGGACAAGCCGCTGCTCAATCACGCGATCCAGGCCCACTACGCACCGGGCTCGACGTACAAGCTCGTGACAGGCACCGGCGCCCTCGCGGATCGGGAGATCTCGTCGACGACGCGGGTCATGACCAAGGGCTATCTCACGCTCGGGGGCACCAAGTTCTACGAGTGGAATCGGCGCGGCTGGGGGCCGTGCGATATCTACTGTGGCTTCGGCCACTCGAGCGACACGTTCTTCTATCAGCTGGCCGGGATGCTCGGCGCCGATCGCCTGGGCTACTGGGCGAACCAGTACGGCTTTGGCGAGCCGACGGGCGTGGATCTTCCCAGTGAGGTGTCCGGCATCGTCCCGACCAACGCCTGGAAGCAGGACATCCTCGGCGCCGAGATGTTCGCGGGCGAGACCTATCAGGCCGGGATCGGCCAGGGGTACGACGCCGTGACGCCGCTCCAGCTGATCAACGCCTATGCGGCTCTGGCCAACGGCGGGACGCTCTACCAGCCGCAGATCGTCCGTGACGTCGTCGGCCCCGACGGCACCATCGTCCGACCGTTCGAGCCCAAGGTCCTGCACGAGATGGACCTCAAGCCGAGTGTCCTCAAGGTCATGCGCAATGCCGCTCGTGAGACGGTCACATTGCGCCACACCTACAACCTGGTCGACATGCCCATCAAGATCGCCGGCAAATCGGGCACGGCCGAGTTCGGCAAGGAGGACGCCAAGGGTCGCCTGCCGTACTCGTCGTTCTTCGTCGGTTTCGTGCCCAAGGATTTCTACGAAGGCAATTTCGACAAGCCCGACTCGGAACTCGTGGTCATGGCCTTCGCCCATGACTCCCGGACCGTCGGCAATGCCGCGACGGAGATCGTGAAGTACTTCTTCCAGCTGCATTTCGACATCGAGAAGGACTACCGCCTGCCCGAGCTCCTCAAGCGCGGCAACTTCTACTCGAACGACTGATGGACGATCGACGACGCATCGGGACCGGGCGATGGGCGTGATCCGCGCCCAGCCCGCACGCGTCACGGACTGGGCCGCGAAGTCGGTCGGAGCGGCGTGGCGCGCGTTCGACCTCCAGCTCGCGACGTATGCGGCCCTCCTCGCGGCGACGGGCCTGGTCATGGCCTACACCAACAGCGTGGAGAGCGGCAGCACCCCGCTGGAGGCGGGCACGACCTTCACCCGTGGCCTGATGTGGGCGGGTATCGCCGTCGTCGCCTTCATCGGCGCGACGTCGTTCGACTATCACTGGCTCAAGACGCTGGCCTGGCCGGTCTATGGGCTGCAGCTCGGTCTCCTGGTGCTCACGCTGGCGATCGGCGACGGTGTGGGCGGCTCGGCCCGGTGGGTGAGCGTCGGACCGTTCACCTTCCAGTTCAGCGAGTTGGCCAAGATCCTGATGATCATCGTCCTGGCCAACTACCTGTCGTCGAATCAGGCGAAGCTCGATTCGCTGTCCACGATCCTTGGGGCGTGCGTGCTGGTCGGACCGCCCCTGGCCCTCGTCATGCTCCAGCCTGACCTCGGCACCTCGATGGTCTTCGCCGCCATCCTGGCCGGCATGCTCTGGATGTCGGGCGCGAGTCTCAAGTGGCTTGGCGCGCTGGCCGCCGTCGTCGTGGCGATGGTCCCGGTCGCGTGGACGTACGTCCTGCGTGACTATCAGAAGGAGCGCCTGACGGCCTTCCTATCCGCCGACAAGGACATCCAGGGGGCCGGCTACCAGCTCTACCAGTCGCAGATCGCGATCGGCTCGGGCGGCTGGGTCGGCAAGGGCCTGACCAACGGGACGCAGGCGCAGGGCGACTTCCTCCCGGTCCAGACCACCGACTTCGTGTTCGCCATCCTCGCTGAGGAGCTCGGCTTCTTTGGCGCCATGGTCCTGTTCGGCCTGTTCGTCCTGCTGCTCTGGCGGGTCCTGGTCGCCGGCTGGCGCTCGCGCGATCCGTTCGGGACGATGTTCGCGGCCGGTCTGGCCTCGATGATCCTGTTCCAGCTGGTCATCAACGTCGGGATGGTCATGGGCATCATGCCCATCACCGGCATCCCGTTGCCGTTCGTGACCCACGGCGGGGCGTCGCTGGTCAGCATGTCGATCGGTCTCGGGATCCTGCAGAGCATCAACATCCGGCAGACCCGGGCCGAATGGTGAGTGCCCGGGCGCCCATTGGCGGGCTGTCGTGAGCGATCGCACGCGCCGGATCCGGCAGACCCCGGTGTCCGAGTGTGTGGCACTGCTGCCGATCGACCCGCTCCTGATCGGTCCCGATGACGATCCGCTGACGGTCATGCATCGCGCCAGCGAGCGGCCCCAGACCCGCTTGCTGGGCGTGGTCGACGCCCGCGGCGTGCTGATCGGGGTGCTCTCGACCGTGCGCCTGGCGGAGGCGGTCATCGTTCGAGTCTCGCCTGAGACGCTGCTGGCCGACATCTCGGACCTGGCCGATGCGGCACGATTCGGTCACGCCGCCGCCGCCCGGACCGTCCGCGATGTCATGCTCCCGCCGGCCGTCGTGTCCGATGACGCGACGCTCGATGAGGCGTTCCGACGGATGCACGCCCGGCATCTATCCGGGCTCTATGTCGTCGACGCCGATGGTCGGCCGACCGGGTACCTGGACCTGCTCGAACTGACCATGCGCTACGTCGAAGCCCTTGAGGCCGACCGACCGGAAGCGAGCTGACGTCCTTGGATGTCGCAGTCGCCGGTGTCATCTTCGTCATCACATACGCGTTGATCGCGACCGAGCGGGTCGACAAGACCATCGCCGCCCTGCTCGGTGGATCGCTCGTCGTCGTCCTCGGCATCGTCGGCCAGGAGGAGGCCTTCGAGGCCATCGACCTCAATGTCATCTTCCTGCTCGCCGGGATGATGATCATGGCCGGCATCCTGCGACGGACTGGCTTCTTCCAGTGGGTGGCCATCCGGGCCGTGAAGCTCTCAGGCGGCGAGCCGTACCGCCTGCTCGTGATCCTGAGCGTGGTCTGCGCGCTGTTATCGGCGTTCCTGGACAACGTGACGACCGTGGTCCTCATCGCGCCGGTCACCATCTACATCGCCACCGTCCTGCGCGTCTCGCCGCTGCCATTCCTCATCAGCGAGATCCTGGCCAGCAACATCGGCGGCACGGCGACCCTCATCGGCGATCCGCCCAACATCCTCATCGGCTCGGCGGCGGGCCTCGGCTTCGACGCCTTCCTGTTCAACCTTGGACCGGTCGCGCTGCTGGTGTTCGTGGCGTTCCTGGGGCTGACCCGACTGTTCTTCGCCAGAGACCTTGCGGTCCACGGGGATGTGCGCGATGCCGTGCTGGCCCTCGACGAGAACGAGGTCATCAGCGATCGTCCGCTGTTGCGGGTCAGCCTCGCGGTGATCGCCGCCACGCTGCTCGGATTCCTGCTCGCCCGACCACTCGGCCTGGAGGCCGGTGCCATCGCCCTGCTGGGTGCCGCGGTCCTGAGCCTCGTCGCCCGACTGGATGCCGAGACGATCCTGCGCGAAGTCGAGTGGTCCACCCTGTTCTTCTTCGTCGGCCTGTTCATGCTGGTCAGCGCCATCGTCCATGTCGGGATCGTCGACGCGGTCGCGGACGGCCTGATCACGCTGACCGCGGGTGACGCGATGATCACGACCCTCGGGTTGATCTGGCTGAGTGGCATCGCCTCGGCCATCGTCGACAACATCCCCTACACGGCCACCATGATCCCCGTCGTCCAGGGCCTGGGAGCCTCGGGCATGCCCATCGAGCCGCTGTGGTGGGCGCTGGCCCTGGGCGCGTGCCTGGGTGGGAACGCGACGATCGTCGGCGCGTCGGCCAACGTCGTCGTGGCGAACCTCGCCGGGCGGTCTGGGACGCCGATCACCTTCGGGGCATTCCTGCGCTACGGGCTCGTCGTCACCGTGGTGTCATTGGTCATCGCGACCGGATATATCTACCTGCGCTACCTGTAGCCACGGAGGCCCCCTGCCGTTGCCCTACGTCGTCGCCCTCCCGCCCGTGATCCCGGACGCCGTCACGGCCGCATCCGCCGCCCCGCTCGACGTGATGCTCGGCCTCTTCCTCCTGTTCGTCGGGGCCAAGGTCGGCGAGGAAGTCGCTCGCCGGCTCGGTCAACCCGCCGTCGTCGGCGAGCTCGTCGGTGGCTTCCTCGTCGGTCCGGGCGCGCTCGCGCTCGTGACGCCCGGCGAGACGGCCGCGGTCCTGGCGGAGATCGGCGTGGTCATCCTGCTCTTCTCCGTCGGCCTGGAGGTCCGTCTCGATGATCTCCTGGCGGTCGGACGCCCAGCCGTGCTCACGGCGGTCATCGCCATGATCCTTCCGATCGTGGCCGGGCTGGCGGTCGGGCTGGTCCTTGGCGAGGGTGCGTTCACGGCCGCGTTCATCGGCCTGGCCCTGGCGGCCACCAGCATCGGCATCACCAGTCGCGTCCTGGCCGAGATGGGCGTCCTTGACCAGACGTTTGCCAGGGTCGTCCTGGGCGCCGCCGTGATCGACGACGTGCTCGCCCTCATCCTCATCGGCATCGTGTCCGGCGCGGCCGCCGGCGACATCTCGGCTTCGACCCTGTTCGTCGCGGTCGCGGCGTTCGGCTTGGTCGGCCTGGGGTTCGCGGCGGCTCGGCGCGCTCGCGGTCTCAAGCGTGAGGTGTTCACGTGGCCGCTCTTCGCGGACACGCCGCTGGTCCCGTCCTTCATCCTCATGTTCGGTGTCGCGCTGGTCTCGGCCGCCATCGGCCTCGCGGCCATCATCGGGGCCTTCGTCGCGGGCCTGATCGTGGCCGAAACGGAGGCCCAGGACGAACTGGAGCACGAGATGGGCCCGCTGCGCCAGATCTTCACGCCGTTCTTCTTCGCCGTGACCGGTGCCCAGCTGGATCTGTCCGCGTTGCTGGACCCAAAGATCGCGATCCTGGCCATCGCCCTGGCGCTGATCGGCATCGCGACCAAGGCGATCGGTGGGATCGCGGGCGCGTGGTCGCTGGGTCGCTGGGGAGCGGCCACGGTCGGGTTCGGGATGGTGCCCAGAGGCGAGGTCGGGATCGTCGTCGCCAACCTGGGCCTCGCCGCCGGACTGCTGAGCGCCGGACTGTTCAGCGCCGTGCTCGTCGCGGTCGTGCTGACCACGGTCGTGGCGCCGTACCTGCTGGCGTGGTCCATACCGCGGGCCAGGGCCGCAGCGGAGACTGCCTCGACCTGACGAGCGTCAGCGTCGGCGGAACAGGCCGCGCCGGCCCTCCGGCTCGGTGTCCGCTGACGTGCGCCGGCCGGCGCGGCGGAGGAGTCCGTCGATCTCGTCGCGATACGGTCGGCCGATCGGGGTGCGATCCAGCCACTCGATGTACTCGAGGTCCGCGCGCGCGATCTCGCCCAGCGACCAGCCGTTGTAGCGCCCGAAGTTCAGGAGGCTGCCCGATGGGTTCCCAGGTGGCGGCCCGGCCGCGCCGTCCCCGTCGGCCGTGCGCATCGATGCGTCGTAGCCGCCGCCGACCGAGGATCGACCGCTCGTCCAGTCGCGCGACACCGTCTCGGGCGGGCGCGGCGGGGTG
>JBPPMZ010000157.1:0-17814 GCA_051306295.1 Candidatus Limnocylindrales bacterium | reverse complement strand
CTGCCCGCCCGGTCCGTACGAGCTCGCGCTGCTGCTCATGGAACGATTCGAAGCCAACGGCATCCCGGGCGGCATGCTGGTCTTCACGCCCCAGGCCGGCTCGCTGCCGATCCTGGGCACGGAGGGCTGCGCTGCGTTCGACGGGCGGCTCGTCAATGCGGGGATCACGTTCCGGCCCAAGACCGTCGCCGAATCCGTCGAGGACGGCGCGGTGTTGACCGGCGACGGCGTCCGCCTCCCGTTCGACTTGCTCATCGGCGTGCCGCCGCATCGGGTCCCGCCGGTCGTGGCCGCGTCCGGACTGACCGATGGCGGGCCGTGGGTGCCGGTCGATCGATCGACGCTCCAGACGTCGTTCCCGGGCGTGTACGCGATCGGCGACGTGACATCGATCCCGCTGGCCAACGGCAATCCCCTGCCCAAGGCCGGGGTCTTCGCCCACGCGGAGGGCGAGGTCGTCGCCTCGCGAATCGCCGACCACTTCGCCGGCCGGCAGCCGAGCGCGACATTCACCGGCAACGGGATGTGCTTCCTGGAGACCGGCCGGGGCCGCGCGACGATGGTCGCCGGGGACTTCTTCGCCGACCCGCCGGCCGTCGGCCTGCGCGAGGACAGCGAGGCCAACTTCGAGGCCAAGCGGGCGTTCGAGGCCGATCGCCTCACGGCGTGGTTCGGGGCCTGAGGGTCGTCAGGAGCAGAACCAGACCGATCTGAGGATCGCCAAGGCCGTACCCTCTCGCGATGCGCGACGCCCATGGTCACCCGACCCACCACGAACGCAACGGGCTGCTGTTCGCGGCGGCGGCGGCGGTAATCTACGGGGCGGCCTACCCGGCGACGGCCCTCGCGCTGCGCTCGTTCACGCCGCTCGGGATCGCGGCCCTGGCGTGCACGCTCGCGCTGCCCGTGGTCATCGGCCTGGGCTGGATCGGCTGGCTGCCACGCTCGTCCATTCGCGGTATGGATCGTCCGCGGCTGCTCCGCCTGACCGTCTTGTCGGCCCTGGGCGGCCTCGTGTTCATCGCGGCGATCAACGTGGCGATCGCACTCAGTGGGCCGACCGTGACGGGCTTCGTCGCGCCGCTGTACGCGGTGGCCGCGGCACTGCTGGCCGTCCCGCTCCTGGGCGAGCGCATCCGGCCGGCCACGATCGGCGCATTCGGGCTGGCCCTGGTCGGGACCGGACTGCTGGCAGGCGTTGCCCCGGATCTGGACGCGCTCGTCGGCGTGGCCATGGCCCTGGGCGCGGCCGTCGTGTTCGGGCTGTACATCGTGCTCGCTCGGCGATGGGGCGCGCGCTATCAGCTGGATGGGACGCTGATCACGATCGGCAACCTCATCGGGCGTGGGCCGGTGCTGCTGGCCGTCGAGGCGGTCCGCTCGCCCACCACGCTCCTCCCCAGCGATGCGGATCCGGTCGCGATCCTGGCCCTCCTGTCGATCGCCCTGGGCTCGAGTTCGACCGCGAACCTGCTGCTCATCGCCAGCGTCCGCCGGGTCGCCGCAGGGCGGGCGTCGGCGGCGTTGCTGCTCACGCCGATCTCCTCGGCGGTGCTGGGCGCCGTGCTCCTGTCCGACCACCTCGCGCCCCTGCAGCTGGTCGGCGCCGCGCTGATCCTGGTGGGGATCGCGGTGGCCAGCGGCGCGCTCACGGCGCTGCGGGCGACTGCCACCCGCGACTCTGCGGAGCCGGCGTCCATCGAGCCGCGATGATCCAGCGGCTGTGGGCCTGGCTCACGACGACGTCGCCCTACCCGGCGACGGACGCCGACCGACGAACGATCGATCTCGTGGGCCTACACCTGCCGCTACGCGCCGGCGTCGCCATCACGGTGACGACCTTCGCGCTCCTGTTCGACTACTCGCGCACCTTCCTGCCCGACGACATCCGGGCGCTCGGGCGATCTCCCGAGGGGATGTGGGCGATCGCCCTGGAGCGGGCCGTCCTGTACGGGCTCGTGCCGCTGGCGGTCGTGGTCGTCGGCTTCCGCGACCGACCGTCACGCTACGGGCTCCAGCTCGGGGACTGGCAGGCGGGCGCCGTCTTGGTCGTGGTCGGCCTCGTGGTCATGACGCCGGTGGTGCTCTGGTTCGCGACGCTGCCCGACGTCCGGGCGTTCTACGCGCCGAGCGCCGCGCCCCTCGCCACGCTCTTGGTCACGAACCTCGTGGACCTGACCGCGTCCGAGTTCCTGTTCCGCGGCTTCCTGATGCTCACCCTGGTCCGGGCGATCGGCCCGCTGGGCGTATTGGTCGCCACGATGCCGTTCGTGTACTCCCACCTGGGCAAGCCCGAGCTGGAACTCCTCTCGACCCTTGGCGGCGGCCTGGTCTACGGCTGGCTGACGTGGCGGACGGGCGCCATCGTGTGGGGCGCCGTGGGCCACGTGGTCATCCTGACGATGGTGACCGTTGCGGCAGCGGCCTAGGAGCGGCCGCCCGACGGGGGCGCAGGGCTCGATCCGGGTGACACGCCGGGGTCAGGCTCTGGCCGCTCCGGCCGAACCCCAGCGACGGACCTCAGCGTCCAAATCCAGCGGCATGACGACACCCTTGTCGGCGTACTCGCCCCAGGCTTCGCTCGGGACGCGCCACATGATCTCGAACTCGTTGCCGTCCGGGTCCGCGCCGTAGAGCGACTTGCTCACCCCGTGGTCCGAGGCCCCGCCCAGGGCACCGACCTCGGTCAGGATCCGAGACGCAGCGGCCAGGTCATCGATGGTCGGAACCTCCCAGGCCAGGTGGTAGAGGCCGACCGATCCCCGAGCCGGGCGCGGTGCATCCGGCCCGACGGAGAACAGGCCAAGGTCGTGGTGGTTGCCGCCTGACGGCGAGCGCATGAACACGGCTCGTCCGCCAAAGGCGCTCTCGACGACTTCGAACCCGAAGACCCGGGCGTAGAAGTCGGCGGCGCGGGTCGCGTCGCGGACATAGAGGACGGCATGGTTGAGACGGGCGACTGGGATGCTCATGCTCCCAGTCTGCCGCGTCTGGGTGATGGGCGGGGCCGGCGCACCCGAGTACCATCCCGGAGTGACCCGCCGAGCCGTCACGTACGCCTCCTACCTCAAGGTCCCGGAACTGCTCGCGCTCCAGCAAGAGCGGTCGGGCAGCCCCGATGCGCCCGAGCACGATGAACTGCTGTTCATCGTCATCCACCAGGTGTACGAGCTCTGGTTCAAGCAACTCCGCCACGAGCTGGACGGCGTCCAGCGGGCCTTCGGGGCTGGCGACACGGACACGGCACTTCATCTCCTGAACCGAGTGCTGAAGATCCTCAAGACGCTCGTCGCGCAGGTGGACGTCCTGGAGACGATGACGCCGCTCCAGTTCACCTCGTTCCGCGACCGCCTCGATTCGGCGTCCGGTTTCCAGTCGGCGGGCTTCCGGGAGGTGGAGGCGATGCTGGGGATCCGTGAGCCAGGAGCGGCGCTCGCCCAGCCGGAGGGATCGAGGGCCCGCCGCGACCTCGAGACGGCCCAGGCGGCGCCGTCGATCTGGGACGCGTTCCTCGCCTACCTCGTGGCACGCGGCTACGACCTCCCCGACCCGACGTCCACGACCGACCGACCGCGCGCGACCGAGCCCGACGAGCGAGTCCAGGACGTGCTGGTGGCCGTTTATCGCGGCGATCCGGTCGCGGCCCTGGTCGCGGAACGCCTGGTCGACCTCGACGAAGGGGTCCAGGAGTGGCGCTATCGCCACGTGAAGATGGTCGAACGGACGATCGGCACGAAGCGCGGGACCGGCGGCTCGAGCGGCGTCGAGTACCTGCGCTCGACGCTCTTCCGCCCCGCCTTTCCCGACCTGTGGGAGATCCGTTCGCGCCTCTGAGCGTACTCGGCGGCGATCGTGCGGCGGCATCCGTCGCAGGTGCGCTCAGCGAAGCAGGCGACCGACTATCGCCCACCCACCCGCCGAACGCTTCGCTCAGCGACGGACCTGACACCTGACGCGGGCGCCGACCGCGAGACCCTTCGCTGTCCGAACCGATCGACCATCTCGCCTGTCGCCTGCTGCGCCCAGCGAAGAGTGCGCAGTGCGAACACTCCGGCACTCGCCCTGATCGTCATGACCTTGGCGCTCGAGCTGTCGGTCAGCGACAGACCCTGAGTCGAACCCGCCGGTCGGTCGGGCGACGCTCACCCACAGGCGCGTCATCCCCTCGAGCACGCCCGACATCGCGAGCTGGCCGACGCCGAAAGGCTCGAAGCCGATGGCCTGGACTTGAGCCCGCGCCACGACTCCCGCATCCGAACCGCAACCAACGAGGCTCCGCAACCTCCGCGGCTGGCACGGTAGACTTCGCGCTGACCGCACGTGTCCCCGCCGGCCCCCAACTGGCCGCGGCCCCGTCACCCTTTCTGAACAGGTGGTGTCCATGAAAGTCGGTGTCGCCAAGGAGACAGCGCCCGGAGAGCGGCGCGTTGCCCTGGTACCCGAAGCGCTCGGCAAGCTGCAGGCGGCCGGGTGCGAGATCCTCGTCGAATCCGGCGCCGGCGCCGGCTCGGCCTTCCTCGATAGCGCGTATGCGGAGGCCGGGGCGACCGTCGTCCCGACCGACCAGCTGTACGCCCAGTCGGACGTCATCCTGAAGGTCGCCAAGCCGTCCGCCGCCGAGGCCGGGAAGCTCCGCTCCGGTCAGGCCGTCGTCGGCTTCCTGGCGCCGCTCATCGACCCGGCCCTCGCACAGGACCTGGCCGGCAAGGGCGTCACGGCCATCAGCCTCGACGCCATCCCGCGCACCCTGAGCCGCGCCCAGTCGATGGACGCCCTGTCCTCGCAGGCGAACGTCGGTGGCTACAAGGCGGTCCTCATCGCGGCCAACGCGTACCCGCGCTACTTTCCGCTGCTGACCACCGCGGCCGGCACGGCCAAGCCCGCCAACGTGCTCATCCTGGGCATCGGCGTGGCGGGGCTCCAGGCCATCGGCACGGCCAAGCGTCTGGGCGCGGTCGTGCACGCCTACGACGTCCGCCCCGAGACCCGCGAGCAGGCCGAGAGCCTGGGCGCGAAGTTCGTGAAGCTCAAGACGGCCATCGACGCGACCGGCGCCGGCGGCTACGCTCGCGAGCTGACCGCCGAGGAGCGCGCCGCCCAGCAGGCCGACCTCAACGAAGCGATCGGTGGCATGGACGTGGTCATCACCACGGCCCAGGTCCCCGGCCGGAAGCCGCCGGTCCTCGTGACCGCGGACGCCGTCGGGCGCATGAAGTCGGGCTCGGTCATCGTCGACATGGCGGCTTCCGCCCTGGGCGGCAACTGCGAACTCAGCAAGGCCGGCGAGACGGTCGAGACGCCCAACGGCGTGACGATCATCGCGCCCGACAACCTGCCCGCCACGATGCCGGCCGGTGCCTCGGCGTTCTACGCCCGGAACATCTCCGCACTGCTGCTCGGGATGATCAAGGACGGCGCCCTGCACCTCGACTTCGAGGACGAGGTCACCAAGTCGACCGTCATCACCCACGGCGGTGCGGTCGTCTCCGACGCCGTCAACAAGCTGCTCAACCCCGGAGGCCAGTCATGACCTTCGAAGAGATCGAGGGCCTGCTCCAGGCCTTGACCGTCTTCACCCTCGCGATCCTCGTCGGCATCGCCGTCATCAGCAAGGTCCCGGCCACGCTGCACACCCCGCTGATGTCCGGTGCGAACTCGATCCACGGCATCGTCCTCGTCGGGGCGATGCTCATCGCGGCCGAAGTCGATGATCCGATCGGCTACCTGCTCGCCTTCGTCGCCGTGGCGTTCGCCACGATGAACGTCGTTGGTGGCTACGTCGTCACCGACCGGATGCTCCAAATGTTCCGCAAGAAGCCCGTGGCGCCCAAGCCGGCCGCTGAGCAGGCGGAGGCCTAGCCCGTGACCACCCTGCAGATCATCGAGATCCTCGTCCGGATCGCCTGGATCCTGGGCGCTGTCGCGTTCGTCATCGGTCTCGGGCGGATGAACTCCCCGGCCACGGCCCGCAACGGCAACCTCGTGTCGGCCGGCGGCATGACCATCGCCATCTTCGCCACGGCGATCCTCATCCTCGCCGAGGAGCTGACCGGCGACGGCATCAGCGCCGTGGTGTGGGGGATCATCATCCTGGGCGTCGTCGTCGGTGGCGGCGTGGGCCTGTACACCGCGCGAACCGTGAAGATGACCGCGATGCCGCAGCTGGTGTCGCTGTTCAACGCGGTCGGTGGCGGCGCTGCGGCCCTCATCGCGATCGAGGACTACCTGCGCCTCGCCGGCGAGGGCTCGGCCGTCCGCATCGACACGAACATCTTCATCGTGCTCGACATCATCATCGGCTCGATCACCTTCACCGGCTCGATCATCGCCTCGGGCAAGCTCCAGGGCCTGATCCCGGGCAAGCCCATCCAGATCCCCGGTGGCCAGCTGGTCACCCTGGGCCTGGCGGCGGTGACGGTCATCTCCGCGCTGATCCTGTTCGCCACCGGGACGCCGAACCTGGCCCTGATGCTCGTCATCCTGGCCGCGGCCCTGGTCTTCGGCGTGACCATGACCCTGCCCATCGGTGGGGCGGACATGCCGGTCGTCATCAGCCTGCTCAACTCGTTCACCGGCACGGCCGTAGCGATGGCCGGCTTCGTCATCGACAACCCGGTGCTCATCATCGCCGGTGCCCTGGTGGGTGCCTCGGGCGCGATCCTGACCAAGCTCATGGCCGATGCCATGAACCGGTCGGTCCTGAACATCATGATCGGCGGGTTCGGCGGCGGCGACGACGCGGCCGGTGCTGTGGCGGGGCCAGGCGGTTCCGTTCGCTCCATCGGTGCGGACGACGTCGCGATCCAGCTCGCCTACGCGCAGCACGTCATCATCGTGCCGGGCTACGGCTTGGCTGTTGCGCAGGCACAGCACGCCGTCCGCGAGCTCGCCGAGCTCCTCGAGGAGCGCGGGGTGGACGTCAAGTACGCCATCCACCCGGTGGCCGGCCGCATGCCGGGGCACATGAACGTGCTCCTGGCGGAAGCCAATGTCCCCTATCCCCAGCTCAAGGAGATGGAGGACATCAACCCCGAATTCGCGCGAGCGGACGTCGCCCTGGTCATCGGCGCCAACGACGTCACCAACCCGGCCGCACGTCGACCCGGTTCGCCGGTGTCAGGCATGCCGATCCTGGACGTGGACCAGGCCAAGTCGATCGTGGTCATCAAGCGCTCGATGGGCAAGGGCTACGCCGGCATCGACAACGAGCTCTACACCAACGAGAAGACGGGCATGCTCTTCGCCGATGCGAAGGACGGCCTGGCGGCCCTGACCGCGGCGGTCAAGGCCCTGTAGGGGACCGGTCGCTGATGGCCCGACCCGAGGCCGCGCTCATCACGGGCGTGTTCGGTTCGGGCAAGTCCACGATCCTGGCCCGATCGACACCGGGTGATGACGCAGTCCGCGAGCGCCCGAACGCCCTACACCGAGGGCACCACCGACGCCGTCCGGGCCGCGCGGCGGGCTCCCGCGCATCCTTTGCATACAGAGCCAGGGCTGCTGCTATGTGCCGCCGACCGGGCGCCGCGGCGGGATGCGGCCCGAATCAGCGTCATAGCAGAGGTGGGGCTGCTATCTGCCGATCTTCGGGGCGGGCGGCGGTCATACCAGCAGCGGGGCTGCTATCTGCCGATTCTCACGGTGGAGGTGGACGGGCCGGGACGTCCCAGGAGCCGCGACGTGGTGGTCGTGCTGAAGGGACCCTACGCCGAGGGCACGACCGATGCCGTCCGCGGCGCGGCGTTGACGTCCGCGATCTCCAGGGGCGCCAGTGTCCCCAGCGACTCCGCGACGACCACGGCGTCGTCGCCCGACTCCAGGACGAAGTCCGCGGCCGGGTTGACGAACGCGTGTCCGCCGCGATTGACCGACAGCAGGGTCGCACTGTGCTCGGTTCGCAGGCGCGCGGAGACGGCGTCGATCGACAGCCCGATGTACTCGTCGGGTACGGAGATCCTGTACAGCTCTGAGCCCTCGCCGCCGGACACGATGTCGGTGATGATCGCGGTGAGCCCCGGGTACAGGGCAGATCGCGCCAGGAGGTGCGAGGCGATCTTGGAGGTGACCAGGAGTTCGTCCACGTCGGCCCGCCGGAAGTGCGGCTCGTGCTTGGGGTTGTTCACCTCCGCCACCGTCCGGACGCCGGGCGCCACGTGCTCGATGGCCATGATCGTCAGGATCGAGCGCATGTCGGCGTCGTCGGAGGCATCGGCAGGGAAGATGAGGGCCGCGGAGGCCTCCTTGATGCCCGCCCGCCCGAGGTCGTCCTCGTTGGTCGCATCGCCGCGGACGAAGTACACGCCGTCGCCCGCCGGATTCTTCTCGAGCTCCGCCAGGATCACGACCTTCTGCTGGTAGTCGTCGCCGCGCAATTCGGCGATCAGGTCACGGGCCGTCGTGTTCCACCCGCAGACCACGATGTGGTCCTTGTATCCCGAAGCACCCAAGCCCTGACCCTCCTTGAGCAGGAAATCGATGACCATGGCCACGAGGGCGCCGGTGATCATGCCGAGCATGGCGACCCCGAACAGGATGAGCAACCAGCCGATGATCCGGCCGGCGGGCGAGGTGACGAATGCCGAGTCGCCTTGCCCAAGGACCGTGGCGATCCCCCAGTTGAACGAATCGAAGACCGACTCGAACGTCCACGGCCGCTCGAACAGCGTGATGAGGATGGCCGCGATGAGGACGACGCCGACGATCCCCTGGGCGAGCGTCAGGAAGAACCGGCGATCGAGCTGACCGGCGACCCGACGCACGTGCCAGGCGACGCGCCGGACGATCGGCGCGGCAAGCGGCAGGGCGAGCTTGGGGAGCGTCGGTCGAAGGGGTCGAGCCATCGCGGGCGATCGTGACACACCGTGGGTGGTCGCCGCCAGCCCGGATCGCCGGGCCTCCGGTACAGAAGCGTCAGTCGCCGATGGCCTTCGACTCGACGAGGTCCACGCCATCGATGTCGCCGATCGCGGCCGTGATGGTCGCCCCGCGCGCCGCATCGGCGGCCCGGATCTCCAGCGTGATCGAGAGTCGGCCGTCCCCCGCCCGGCTCGAGGCGAGGTGGGCGATGTTGCCGCCGGCGGAGACGACGGTCGTGACGACCTCGCCCAGGCCGTGCGCACCCGTGACCGCCAGCACGTGTACGCGATGCTGCTGGCGGCCGACGAACCGTTCCGTCGCCAGGCGCAGCGGCCACAACGACACGATGACGAGGATCGTCGTCACCGCGGCCACGACCCAGGCCCCGGCGCCAGCGGCCATCCCGACCGCGGCCACGGTCCACAGGCTGGCGGCCGTCGTGAGCCCGCGGATCGTGGCACCTTCCTTGAGGATCGCGCCCGCGCCAAGGAAGCCGACCCCGGCCACGATCTGGGCCGCGATCCGGCCCGGGTCGGCACCGGGCGCGGCGAACGCTTCGATGGACAGGACCGTGAACCCGGCCGACCCGAGCGCGACCAGCAGATGCGTCCGCATCCCGGCCGGATGCTCGTGGATCTCGCGCTCCATACCGATGAGCGCACCCAGGAATGTGGCCGCGATGAGCCGGACCACGATGTCGAGCTGCGCGACGAGGTCGAACGTCACGAGGGCTCCTCCGCGGTCGACACGTCCACGACGTCCGCCGCCAGGGCGTCGACGAGGACCTCGGGCGAAAGGTGCACGTTGATCCCGAACCCGCCGCCACCGACCGACACGATCTCGCGGCCAAGGACGGCGGCATCGATGATGACGGGCCAGGCCCGCGTGGACCCGAAGGGCGTGATCGTGTAGCGCTCGTAGCCGGTCACGGCCCTGGCCTCGTCGGCGTCGGGGAGGGTCATGCGCCGGACGCCCAGGTGCTCGCGCAGGCGCGGCCAGTCGAACCGCCGCCCCGCCGGCACGAGCACGAACAGGTAGTCGTCCTCGCCGCGCCGCACGACGATGGTGCGCAACAGGGCGCCGGTCGGGATGCCCTGGAGGGCGGCGGCCTCCTCGGCGCTGCCGGCGCGCTCGGTCCGAACGACGCGATGCTCGGTGCCGGCCGCCGCCAGGGCGTCGAGCGCGGGCGTGGTGGGCTGGTCGGTCACACCGCCACTGTAGCGTCCGCTACCGGTCAGCTGATCGTCGGCTCCGTCAATCCGATGCGGATGCGCTTGTTGATGCGGCCCTTGGACTCGTAGCCGGTCACGCGGATTCCGCCCACCTCGCGGGTGTTCGAGACGTGTGTGCCACCGTCCGCCTGGAGGTCCAGGCCGACGATCTCGATCGTGCGGATCTGCTCGATGCCGGGCGGCAGGAGGTTGATCTTCGTGCGGATGAGATCCGGGATCGCGAAGGCCTGCTCGCGTGGCAGAACGTCGACCCGCACGTCGCGGGCGGCGGCCAGTTCGGCGTTGACGGTCGCCTCGATGGCATCCACGAGGTCGCCCGACATCGTCTCGAATTCGAAGTCCATCCGGCCCGAGCCCGGTTCCATGTTGCCGCCCGTGACCAGCGCACCGTAGTCGCGCCACACGACGCCGCATAGGGCGTGCAGGGCCGTGTGCGTGCGCATCAGCGACAGGCGGCGCGCCCAGTCGAGATCCACGAGGAGCCGGTCGCCGACGGAGGGCAGGTCGCCATCCCCGGACTCCAACTCGTGGACGATCTCGCCGTCCACCTTCCGGGCGCCGCGGACCGTCCAGGTGCGACCATCGGCCGCTCGGAGCAGCAGGCCTCGATCCGAAGGCTGCCCGCCGCCGCCCGGGTAGAAGACCGTCCGGTCCAGCACGACGACCGTCGCTTCTCCGGCCTCCACGTGGCGCACGGTCGCCTCGACGGACCGCGCATAGGCGTCCGTGTAACAGAGTTGCTCGCCGGCCGGCGTCATGGCGGCGATCGCGTGTGTCAGCCGGCCGTCAGCGTGCCGACCATGTTCGGATGGACGGTGCACACGAAGCTGTAGGTGCCGGCGGCCAGGGCTGGGATGTCATACGTCTTGGTGGCCACGCCGCTGAAGACCTCGCCCGTGTACACGCTGGCGCCGCCGCCATCCTTGATCTCGACGTTGTGCGGGGTCCCGGCGTCGTTGTTGGCGAACGCGATCTGGAACGGGGCGCCGGCCGGCGCCGACAGCGCGGCCTGGTCGAAGGCGATCGCTGCGGCCGCGAGGTCGATGACGGTCCCACCAGCTGCCGCGGACTCGCTGGGCGCGGCCGAGTCGCTCGGGGCTGCGGAGGTGCTCGGCTCAGCCGAGGCATCTGCCGACGCACTGGGTGCCGGTGTCAGGGATGGCGCCGGGGCATAGGTCCAGCCGGGGGTCGTGGTGGCGCACCCGACGAGGGCGACGGCCAGCAGGCCGAGGGCGGCGAAACGCAGTGATCGCATGTTCGTGTCAGACCTCAGGGATCAGGGATTCGCGGATGACCGCGGCCGGGATGTCGGGACGGAATCTACCGTGTCCGGCGCACGCCGGCTGACGGGTCCGGGCGACCGACCAGTACCTGGGGGCCATGACCCCCCCGTACCATGGTCCGGATTGTTCCCGGACCTTCGCGGGGCTAGCCTCTCACTCCGTTCATCCGGAGGGGCGTCGAATGACGCTCCCTTCTCCCCCAGACCGGAGTTCGACCGTCCGATGACTCACGACCTCGCCGCGCGCGCCTGGCGCGTCGCCATGATCCTCGGCCCGCTGGTCGCCATCGCGCTGACCCTCGCGGCCGGCCGGCGCTGGTGGTAAGCCAGCACCCCTGACGCACTCGCACGACCGATTCGGCCGGAGCCCATCCGGCCGATCCCCCGCGAACCCACGAGACCCGGAGACCACCCTCCGGGTCTCTTGGCGTTCCCGGTCAGACCTTTTCGGTCAGGCCCAGGCGGATCGCGACGGCCGCCGCCTCGACGCGCCCGGACACCCCGAGCTTCGCGAGGATGTTGCCGACATGGACCCCGACCGTCTTCTGGCTGATGAACAACCGCTCGCCGATCTCCCGGTTCGTCCGACCCCGGGAGATCTGCAGAAGCACTTCGCGCTCGCGGCTGCTCAACCCGAACGTGTCACGCCGCGGCGTGTCGATCGTCGGGCCCGACAGGCCGCGGATGAGGTCCGATGCGTCCTCCGCCGAGAGCGGCCCGGTCGCTCCAGCTCCCGATCCGGGGCCGACGCCGCGCCCGCTTGACGCCATGACCCCGACCGGAGCCGGGCGGTCATCCGGACCGACGAGCCGCTCGTCGACCTCCGGCGGCAGGGCGATGAGGGCTCGGCCGGCAAGTTCCTGTAGCTCCCGGAGCAGGGGCAGCGCCCCGAGGTCCAGGGCGATCCCAACGGCCTCGAGCAGGGGCACCCGCGCATCCGCTCTGCCGGCCCGTCCGGCACCCGAGTTGAGCCGGGCCTCCGCAGCTCGCCACCGGGCACGGGCGGTCTCGTACGGCACCTCGAGCGCCGCCCAGGCATCGCCGACCTTGTCCCAGGTCGCCGGATCGTCGCGCCCGTCCACCCGTCGGCGGTGGGCGCGGGCCGTCGCGAGCCAGGCGTCGGCCAACTGGCGGGAGCCCGTCGTCGGTCGCGCACCGTGGCGGCGCACGATCTGCTCGGCAGAACGGACGACCTCCTGTGCGCGCTCACGCGCGGCCGCCAGGGCCGCGAGGTCGCGCCGTTCCCTGGCCCCGATCGCCGCGGCGGCATCCACCTCGACCGTGGTCGCGGCGGTCCGGGCGGCCAGGATCCAGTCTTCCGTCTCACGGACCAGGGCCCAGCCCCGCTCCGTGGCCCGGCGCGCGTCGGCGATGTCCCCGCGCCAGAGGGCGAACGAGGCGGCCGCAAGATGGAGGGGCACGGCCTGCTGGGCGTCGCGCACAGCCTCCAGCTCGAGCAAGGTCTGGCCAAGCAGCCGGCCGGCACCCTCCCCGGCGCTGAGCTCGACTTCGACCGTGGCCAGGGCGACGAGCGTGTTCAGGAAGTTGACCCCCGCCGGCAGCCACTCCAGCGCGGTCATGCTCAGGCCGCGCGCCTCCTCCCAGCGGCCCAGGTGGAACAGGGAGTCGGCCGCGTTGCCGCGCAGGAAGTTGCCGTACACGGCCTCCAGGCCGGCCGCCCGCGCCGCGTCGATGCCCTCGAATGCCACGGCGACCGCGTCCTCGTGTCGACCGGCGAGATCGAGGACCGTGGTCAGATTGGCGAACACCCGGAACAGCTCGTCCAGGTCGCCCAGCTCCTCGGCCATCGCTCGAGCGTCGGCGAGCATCGCGATGGATGCCTCCGGGTCGTCCCGCCAGCCGAGTGACACCCCGAGCGTCGTCGTGGCGTGGAGCTCGACCGTCCTGGCCGGCGGCTCGCACGACCGAGCGATGCGGATCGCCTCGCGGGCCAGGCGCTCGGCCTCGGAGAACGTGCCGTCCAGCATCCGCACCTGGGCCAGGCCGGCGATGACGGCGGCGCGCGCCGCGGGCGCGCTGGCCGGCACCAGCTCCACGGCCCTTCGGCGCGCGACCAGCGCCCCATCGGCATCCCCGGCCACCCGACGGAACTGGCCCAGGCGATCGTGGAGGAGCCCGAGCTGGACGCGATCTCGGCGGGCATCGGTGCCCGCGATCGCCGCCTCCAGGTAGGCCGCCGCCCGGACCGCGCGGCCTGCCGCGAAGGCCGCCTCCGCCGCTCTGGGGCCCAGGTCGCGCGCCGCGGCGTTCGGGTCGGGTACCGCATCGCTCAGCCTATCGCTGCCGGCGGTCCGACTCGCCCGGGTCGTTCGCCCAGCCCTGACCTTGGCGCGAACCGCGGGGGCGCCGCGCACGGAGATGGCCAGTTCGAGGGCGGTGAGCTCGTCGGCCGGAGCGTCCAGGGCGGAGGCCGCGTCGGCTGCATCGATCGCCGCCGCCTCGGCCGCCTCGGGATCATGGGCGAGCAGGTGATGCGCCGCGGCCATGAACGGGTCGTGGGCGAGCGCCCTCGCGACGGCCGCGTGATGCCGGACCCGAGCGGCGGGCAACAGGTCGGCCTCGATGGCGTGGCCGACGAGTTCGTGGCGCAGCGTGAGTCCATCGTCGCCATCGACCACGAAGCCGAACTCGATCGCCTCGTCGAGTCCAGCGACGAGGTCCGCATCCAGGACCCCGACTCCCGTCCGCGGTCCGGATGAGGAGCGTGGCGGGGCGCTCACGGCACCGACTTCGAACGCGTCCGCGATCGCCGCCAGGTCGGTGCGCGACATCGGCCGTCCGGCCGGCGCCAGGAGTCGGAGGACACGGCGGCTCTCTGGGGAGCGGACGCCGACCCGCGCCAGGACCAGGTCCTCGAACGACGAGGTGAGCGAGACGGAAGGGAGTTCCCGGCGAGCCGCCAGAAGCTCCTCGGCCACGAGCGGCCGGCCACCGGAGCGCTCGACGACGACGACGAGGACGCTGGCCGACGGCCGCTCGCCCTCGATCGCAGCGATCACCCGGGCGAGTTCGTCGCGGCCCATCGGCCCGACGGTCAGGCGCGCGGGTGGTCGCGGCGCCGCCGCCAGGGCCGCCAGGTCAGCCGCCCACGGGTCGGTCCGCTTGATGGCATCCGCCTGGTACGTCCCGACGATCGCCAGTCGATGCGCTCTGGCGATGCGAGCGAGGAAGCCGAACATCGTCCGGGTCGCCGCGTCGGCGCGGTGCAGATCCTCGACGACGAGCAGCACGGGCCGGCGCTCGCCCAGCCGGCCGATGGTGCCCAGCACCCCCTCCAGCAGGCGCGCCTGGCGGCGTTCCGGGATGGTCGTCAAGCGCGGCCGATGGTCACCGTTCCCGACCCGCTCGGCGAGTTCGGGAAGGAGTCGGATGAGCTCGTCGCGGGTGGAACCCAGGACCCGGTCCAACTCATCGTCGGGCAGGGTCGCGAGCGCGGGTCGCAGTGCACGGATGATCGGTGCGTAGGGTCCATCCGTCGAGGAGCCATACGCCCCGCCCCGGATGACGACCATCGGTTCCTGGAGAGCGCCGACCCGGCGGACCGCCTCATCCACGAACCGCGAGACGCCGACCCCGGCGGTCCCCTCGACAAGGAGCGCGCCGGCACTGCCGGATGTCGCCGACTGGAGCACGGAGGCGAGCTTCGTGAACGCGTCCTCTCGCCCCACGAACTGCGCGCTCGTGAACCTGGCGGGCATGCGGGCATTCTAGGGGCGTCGTCATCCGCTGCGGTCGCCCGTGCGTATCGAGCTCGACGGTGCTGCCCTCGTGGCGGTTCGCCCTCGCACCACTTCCTGTGCCTCGCGGCGCATCCTGGAGACCGACCGACCCATGCATCCGACCGAATCTCGAATCGCGCCGGCGTCCGGCACGGACCTGGCCAGGGTTCGTCGGGCCGGCGCGTGGCTGGCCGCCAGCCTCTCGTTCGGTGCGGCGGCGATCCACCTGGCGGCCGGCGGCGAGCACGTCGAGGCCCTCGGGGACCTCGGACTGGGCTTCTACTGGGCAGCGGTCTTCCAGGCCGTCATCGGGGCCGCCCTGCTCAGCCGCGGCGTGCGGAGCTGGGTGCCGTCGGTCGCGATCGCCGGGAACCTGGCGATCCTGGGGGCCTGGGGCCTCTCCCGATCGCTCGGGCTACCGACGGTCCCGGGTGGACCGGAGTCGATCGGCCTGGCCGACGGCGTCGCGGCCACCCTGCAGGCGCTGCTGGTTTCGCTCCTCATCGTCCGCCGACGAGGCACCGATGCGAGCTGGGTCGCGCGACGTCCCATCAAGCGACTCGGACGGAGCCTCGGCGTGGGACTGGGCGCGGCCATCGCGACGATCGCCCTGTCGACGGTCATGGCCGTCGGCGCGGTCGCCGCGGACCACGGCCACGCGGATGAGGTCAGCGGTACGGACGGGGCTGCACCGCATGGACACGGCGCGTCGCCTGCCCCCTGACCCCGAGGGGCACCGCCTCGGCTAGTCTTGGCCGTGTGACCGACGGCCGCAAAGCCCCCCATCCTTCCAACGACCTCAACGAGTTGCCCGGGGAGGAGTGGCTGTATTTCACCAAGTCGGTGCTGACCACGGCCTATCCATCCGAGCTCGGGCATGCAGCCCGCAAGGCGCATGGCGCCAACAAGCCGCCCAGGCTCATGGCCCGTCTCATCGAGTTCTTCAGCCGCAGCGGTGAACTCGTCCTGGATCCGTTCGCCGGCGTCGGCGGCACGCTGCTGGGCGCGGCCATCGCTCGGGGTCCACGGCGCGCGATCGGCATCGAACTCGATCCACGCTGGGCCGCCGTATATGCCCAGGTCGTCGCCGATCTTGCGGCCGAGCACGACGGCACGGGACCGCGCATCGCCGACCTCGGCACGTCGGATCCCGGCGGGCCACGCGGTTTCGATCCGGCCGGCCTGGAGCTGCGCATCGGCGACGCGCTGGCCATCCTGCCGACCCTCGACGACGCCTCGATCGACTTCGTGGCGACCGACCCGCCGTACAACATCCAGCTGCCGCTGACCATGGCCGGCGGCCCATTGTCCGAGGCGCATGCCAACCGGCGGACCGACTACGCGATGATCAGCGATGCCCCGGCAGACCTGGCCAACGCCCCGGACTACGCGACCTTCCTGGATCGCATGGAAGCGGTCTTCGTCGAGTTGGCGCGGGTCGTGCGTGTGGGCCGCTACGTGACGGTCATCGTCCGGGACGCCTACCAGGACGGGCGCTATCAATTCGTCGGGTCGGACCTCGCTGCTCGAGCGGATGCGGCGAGCCTGACGCCCAAGGGTGACCTGATCTGGCATCAGGCAGGCACACGCCTCCGGCCGTATGGCTATCCGCGGGTGTTCGTCCCGAACATCGCCCACCAGCACATCCTCGTGCTGCGTCGCGAGGCCCCCCGCGGTCAGGCGCGCCGACGACTCTCGAGGTAGGCCGCCAACACGTCGCGATCGACGTCCTCGCCCATCGTCCAGGTCTCGGCATCGATGGGCATCGTGGCCGTGGCGGCGTTCGTCGCCGCGGGCTCCTCGACGACATCGCCCAGGGTCATCTTGTGGATCCAGCCCTGGCGGCCGTCCGGACAGAGCACCAGCCAGTACACGCCGCGCTTCTCGAGGAGCTGGACCTCGTCGCCGTTGTCGAGGAAGCCGATCTCCGAGCCACGGAGTTCGTCCGGGCTATCGAGCAGGCGCACGAGGGTGTAGCGGATGAGGCGGCGTTCGCGCCCGTCGAGCGGGCCGACGAGGCCATGATCAAAGGTGAGCCGCGGGGTGATCGTGGCGTCCCGGAGTGGGTCGGCCTTGCGCGCGACCAGGAGCGATGGGCGACGCCAGCGCGGCATGCCGAGCTCCAGGTCGACCGGACCCGGAGGGGCCGCGGTCGGACCCGCGGCGACCGCCGCGGCGACCGCCCCATAGCCGCTGGCCGCGGCCTCCGCGAGGACCTCGTCAGGGGCCGGGGGCTCGCCATCGCGACGACGCTTGCCGAAGACGCTGAACGCGAGCGCGGCTCCGACGACGCCGGTCGTGGTGGTCAACGTGAAGAGCAGTCCGAGTGGCAGCTCCGGCCGACCCAGCCCGAGCGTCGAGAGCGCGCTCGCCAGTGAGCCGATGACGGCACCGGGATCGCCGCCACCCGGGTTCGGGCCGCCGCCGCTGCCGCCGGATCCACCGTGGCCGAAGCCCGGATCGCCGCCCGTGGCTGGCGCCGCCGGCTCGCTCGTCGGGTCGTCGCTGCTGCCCGGGATGACGCCGGCAGTGTTGCCATCGCTTGCGGCGGGCTGGGGCATGTCGCTCGGATCGCCGCTGGCCACGGTTCCTGGCTGGCCGCCAGGGACCGCGCTCGGCGTCCCGTTCGGTTCGGTCGGCGCAGCGCTCGGTGGCGTCGTGGCCGTCGGTGCGGACTGGCCGTACGCACCAACTTAGGGTTCAT
>JBPPMZ010000156.1:0-16194 GCA_051306295.1 Candidatus Limnocylindrales bacterium | reverse complement strand
CCCGGCCGGTCGGGCATGGCCGCCTCGAACAGGGCGGTCTCCTCGCGTCGGTACGGCACGGCCACGACCACCGTGTGCGGTCGCCCCAACAGGACGGTCCGCAGGCGCTTGGCGGCCTGGTTGTAGAGGATCCGCTCCCACCAGCTGCGCGCCACGTACTCCGGGATGACCACGAACGTGATCGGCTGTGGGCGGTCGGGCGGCCAGGCGGCGTCGAGCACGTCGAGGTAGGCGAGCAACGGTCCGGCCAGGGTCCGATACGGCGACTCGACGACGACCAGCGGGACACCCGGCACCTGGCGCTCGAAGTCGATGCGCAGCGCGGCCGCCGCCGCGGGATCCTCGGTGATGAACACGGCGCGCACGTCGTCGTCGATCGAGCGGCCGACATTGATCGCCTGGATGACCGAGCGATTGAGGCCCGGGATCGGGACCACGACTCGCTCCTCGCGGTGCGGCTTGCCGACGATGAGGTCAGGTCGGATCGCCAGCTCAGCGCGCGACCGCTGGTACTGGCGATGGATGAACAGCATCATCGCGACGAGGAGCGGGACGATGATGACGACCAGGTACGCCCCGTCCGCGAACTTCTCGAAGACGACGACGCCCAGGACGACCGCGGTCAGGATGCCGCCCGTGGCATTGACCGCCATCCGCCAGCGCCACCCGGACTCGCGGGTCCGCAGCCAGTGCTTGACCATCCCCGTCTGGCTCAGCGTGAAGCACAGGAACACGCCGACCGAGTAGAGCGGGATCAGGGCGTGCGTGTCGCCGTCGAACGCCCACAGGAGCGCGAAGGCGATCCCGGCGAGCAGGACGATCCCCCACGAGTACGCGAGCCGATCGCCGCGCAGGGCGAACTGGCGGGGCATATAGCCGTCCTCGGCCAGGATCGCGGCCAGGCGCGGGAAGGCGTTGAAGCTCGTGTTCGCGGCAAGGAACAGGATGAGCGCGGTGCTGGCCGCGAAGGTGATGAACAGCGGCGAGGCATCCCCGAAGGCCACGCGCGCGATGAGAGCCACGACCGACGGCCCGCCCTCCTCGGTGGGGCGGATCCCGAAGGCCACGGCGAAGATGGTCAGGCCGACGAAAAGGATGCCCAGCAGGATGGCCATCGCGGTCATCGTGTTGGCCGCGTTCTTCGATTCGGGCGGCTTGAAGGCGGGCACGCCGTTGGCGATCGCCTCCACGCCGGTGAGCGCCACGGACCCGCCGGCGAACGCCTTGAGCAGGAGCAGCACACCGAGGGTCTCCGTTCCGAAGGGCACCACATCAGGCTCGGGGGCGACCGGTCCGGCCGTGCCGGTCACGATCCGGATGATCCCCGTCGCGACGATCGTCAGGGCGAGGCCCACGAACAGGTAGGTCGGGACGGCGAAGATGTTTCCGGATTCGCGCAGGCCGCGGAGATTGGCGATGGTGATGAGCGTGATCGAGACGGCCGCGATCTCGATGCGCAGGTCGTAGGCGGCCGGGATCACCGACTGGATCTGGGCGATGGCCGCGGCCGTCGATACGGCGACGGTCATCACGTAGTCGATGAGCAGGGCGGCGGCGGCGATGAGCCCGAAGATGGGGGCCAGGTTCGTCCGCGCGACGACGTACGCACCGCCCCCGTTCGGGTACGCCCGACAGACCTGGCGATACGACACGGACACGACGGCCAGGAGGATCGCGATGGCGATGGCCACCTCGATCGACAGGAACAGGGCGCTCGCGCCGGCGAGCAGCAGGACGCGCAGGATCTCCTCGGTCGCGTAGGCCGACGAGCTGATCGCGTCGGAACTGAAGATGGCCAGTGCCTTGCGCTTGGAGAGGCGCTCGCCGATCTCCTCCTCAGTCGAGAGCGGGCGACCGAAGATCATGCCGCGCAGGCGCGCCACCAGGCGACCGGTCGGGGTCAGCGCGACGTTCGCGGCCGGCTTGGCCACGAGCTGGCCCGGTCCGGAATAGCGGAAGTAGGGCGAGTGGGGACGTTCGACGCGCACGCGCCGGTCCGCCGGTTTGCGGCCCTTGAGCGGCCGCCGGCCTCCGATCAACCCTTCGCTCCCATCCGATGCCAGGCGGAGCGGGTCAATGCCCCCGTCGATACGGGATGTCGGCGATGACCGTGTGCTCGCGACCGACGATGGCCGCCTTGAGCCGCTTGGCCGTCTGGTTATACAGCAATCGGTCCCACCAGTGGCGCGCCACGTAATCGGGCAGGACGACGATGGTGATCGGCGCCTCCTTGTCCGGTGGCCAGGCCTGGTCGAGGACGTCCAGGTAGGCGACGACCGGCGAGATCACCGCCCGGTACGGCGACTCGACGATGACCAATGGCACGCCGGGCACCTGGCGTTCCCAGCGTTGGCGCAGGGCCTCGGCCGCCTCCAGGTCCTCGGTGACGTACACCGCCCGGATGTCGCGGCTCATCGTGCGGCCGAAGTTGGCCGCCTGGAGCACGGCTCGGTTGATGCCATTGACCGGGATGATCACCCGCTGTTCGCGATGCGGGGCCGCGAACACGAGGTCGTCGCGGACGTGGAGTTCTCGTTCCTGCGCGTCGTATTCGCGCCTGATGAACAGCATCAGGGCCACGAGGATCGGGATGAGCAAGAGCACGAACCAGGCGCCGGACGTGAACTTGACCGTCGTCACGACGATGGCCACGACCCCCGTCGCCAGGCAACCCACGGCGTTGATCGCCAGGCGTCGCCGCCAGCCGGGATCGCGGGTCCGCAGCCAGTGGCGGATCATGCCTGCCTGGCTGATGGTGAAGTCGATGAACACGCCGACCGCGTAGAGCGGGATGAGCGCGTGGGTCTGGCCCCCGGCCGCCACGACCAGCGAGGCCGAGATGATCCCGAGCAGGACGATGCCCATGGAGAACGCCAGGCGATCGCCGCGCAGGCTGAACTGGCGCGGGAAGAAGCCGTCCTCGCCCAGGACCGCGGCCAGGCGCGGGAACGCGGCGAAGGACGTGTTCGCAGCCAGGAACAGGAGCAGCGCCGTGAATCCCTGGAACGCGAAGAACGCGATCGAGTCGCCATACACGATGCGCGCGACCTGGGCGATGACCGTCTGCTTGGGCGCCTCGATAGGAAAGACCGCGAAGTTGGTGGCCAGGAAGGTGATGCCCACGAACAGCACGGCGAGGATGGCGGCCATGACCATCAGCGTCGTGGCCGCGTTCCGGGGCTCGGGCGGCTCGAACGCCGGCACGCCCGTCGCGATCGCCTCGGTCCCGGTCAGGGCCACCGCGCCGGAGGCGAAGGCGCGCAACAGGAGCACGACGCCGACCGCCTGGGCGGTGACCGTCGTCGACTCGACGATCTCGGGTGGCGGGGGCTGGTTGCCCTCGCCAAGGACGATGATCCGGTAGGCGCCGATGGCGATCATCGCCAGGGCGCTGAACAGGAACAGGTAGGTCGGGACCGCGAAGATGTTGCCGGCCTCGCGGACACCGCGGAGGTTGGCGATGGTGATAAGGGCGATGGCGACGAGGGCGATCGGGATGCGGACCGCATCGAGCGCCGGCGCCGCCGACACGATCTGCTCGACCGCCGACGAGGTCGAGACGGCGGCCGTCAGGTTGTAGTCGATGAGCAACGCGGAGGCGGCGACGAGGGAGGCCAGGCGCCCGAAGTTCGCCTTGGACACGGAGTACGAGCCGCCGCCCGTCGGATAGGCGATGCACACCTGGCGATAGCTGAACGCGACGACCGCCAGGAGGGCGGCGATGGCGATGGCAACCTCGAGGGCCAGGCCGACCGCGAGGGCCCCCGCCCCGGCCAGGGTGAAGGCCAGGATGATCTCCTCGGTCGCGTAGGCGGACGAGCTGATCGCATCGGAGCTGAAGATCGCGAGGGCCTTGCGCTTGGACAGCCGCTCGCCGATCTCGGCGTCCTGGTGGAGCGGCCGGCCGAGGACGAACCCGCGGACCCTCGCGATGAGCTTGGCGCCAGGGGTCGTCGGGATGCTGGCCGCCTCCTTGGCCTCGAGCGTGCCCTGGCCGGTGTAGCGGAAGTACGGCGCGTGCGGGCGATCGACGCGGACCCGTTTGTCCCCGGGTTTTCGGCCCTGCAGCGAGCGACGCCCACCGATCATCCCTGGACCTCCGTCATCGGCCCAGCGCCAGCCGATCGACGAGACGGGACGGCAGCCGAACGGCTCGCATCGCGGCCTGCACGGTCGCGATGTCGTAGGCCACCCGGTGCCACGTCGCGTTGCCGGCGGCCTGGTCCAGGATCATGTAGGCGGCGGTCGGATCGCCGTCGCGCGATTGGCCGACGCTCCCTGGGTTGAGCAGGGTCGGCTCGTCGTCGAGCTCGAGGAGGTCACCGTCCCGCGGCCACTCGACCACCACCGCGCCGCCGTGCTCGGTGAACACGGCGGGCACATGCGTGTGGCCATGCAGGCCCACGGTCGTGGTCAGGTAGCGGAGATTGGCTGTAGCCACGTCCGGTGTCGTGATGTACTCGCGCAGCGGATCGCGCGGACTGCCGTGGACCAGACTGACGCCGTCGATCACCGCGGTCTCGGGCAGGGCGGCCAGCCACGTGCGGGTGTCGGCGGCGATCCGGTCGCGCGTCCAGACGGCCGCCGCCCTGGCGTCGGGATTGAACCAGTCGATCTCCGGTCCGCCCAGGGCCGCCGCGTCGTGGTTCCCGAGGACACCGACCGCTCCCACGCTGGCGAGGCGGGCGACCACACCATCGGGATCGGGGCCGTAGCCGACGACGTCGCCCAGGTGCCACACGGCCTCGACGGACCCGGCGTCGGCGAGGACCGCATCCAGGGCCACCAGGTTGCTGTGGATGTCCGACAGGACGGCGATCCGCATCCGACGGAGGGTAGCAGTCGCCCGCACGACTCGACACGGCTGACGGGCGGGTCGCTCACCACGGGTGGCGCTTGCGGGCAGCGGGATCGCGCGGGTAGGCATCGGGCACGACGCCGGTCCGGGTCGCGACGAGGAGCCGGTGGTCCGCCAACCCTGGAAGGGCCACGTCCACGTCCACGACCTCGATCCGCCCACCGCCCAGGGCACGCACGGCCGCCGTCGCCGACCGTCGCTCGTCATCGAGGTCACCGCGTTTCCATGCGACCAGGATCCCGCCCGGGGCGAGGAGCGGGAAGGCGAGCTCGATGAGCTCGGCGGCGCGGGCCACGGCGCGGACGGTGACGGCCGGCCAGCGGCTGCGGTGGCGCGGGTCGCCGGCCAGGGTCTCGGCGCGGGTGGCCGCCACGCGGACGGTGGCGTCAAGGCCGGTCGCGGCGATGGCCGTCGCGAGAAATCGGGCCTTCTTGCCGATGGGCTCGACGAGCATCGCTTCCGCGGCCGGCAGGGCGGCCGCCAGCGGGATCCCCGGCAGGCCCCCACCGCTGCCCAGGTCCAGGAAGCGCTCGATCCCGAGATCGCGCAGGAGCCCGACCGCCGACAGGCTGTCAAGGACGTGGGCCGTCGCGGCCAGTTCGGGGTCGCGGATGGCGGTCAGATTGATCGCCTGGGTCCAGGCCAGCAGCAGGCGCAGGTGGCCGTCGATGGCCTCGCGTGCCTCCGGTCGGAGCTCGAGCCCAGCCGCAGTCAGACCGGCGCGCAGCGCTGCGTCGTAGGCCGGTGGCAGGGGCTCGGTGTCCTGGACATGCGTCGGGAGCGGCTCGCGCTCGACGTTCACGGCACGCCTCCTTGGGCCTGGCGTGCCAGTCTGCGCGGCGCCGCTCCCGGCGTCATCGTCTCGCACCGCGGGCGTCGGTTCGGTCTTCCGCGATCCATCCGGTTCATGGCCGGGTCTCCCCGGGCCCCTCGTGGACCTCGTTACCCTCTCGGCTCGCCCCAGTGCGGGAGCGGAACCGTACGGGGCCCGGTCTCCGGCGTCAACGGGGTTATCCACGAACCACGGCGTGGCCGCCCGATTCGTGGATAAGTCGGGGTCGCTCAGGCCGAGCGTGTGGAACCGCGGACGGGCCGACCCAACGTGCGCCGCACGACGTCCACGACCTCATCGACGTACTGGTCCGCAACGCCCTGCTCGGCGGCGGTTCGCACGCAGCCCTGGACGTGGTCTTCCAGGACGAGGATCGAGAGCGAGTCGACGGCGGCTCGCAGCGCGGAGGTCTGTTGGAGGATGTCCACGCAGTACTCCTCGCGCTCGATCATCCGGGCGATGCCACGCACCTGCCCCTCCATGCGCGAGAGCCGGCGCATGAGCTGTGCCGTGTCCTTCGAATAGCTGTGGCGGAAGTGACTGGGGTCAGGGGGCGGTGCGGCGGTGCGCCGCGCGGTCGTGGTGGCCATGCCGGCATCATACCCCCGGGGGGTATCCTCGGCAAGGTCGCGCGACGTGCGTCGGCGAGCGCCTCCAGGCATCGGTCCGTTCGTCGCCCGATCGCCGCCTCGGGTAGACTGGCCGCCGATGGATGCCGCCACGCCGTTCGCCCACGCCAGCGAGGCGGAGATGGCACGCATCCTGGACTTCTACGCGGTTCGGTGGGAGTACGAGCCTGACACGTTTCCCATCCTGTGGAACCTGGAAGGCGCGGTCGTGGAGAGCTTCTCACCCGACTTCTTCCTGCCCGACCTGGAGCTGTACCTCGAGATGACGACGCTCCGCCAGCGGCTCGTACGCAAGAAGAACCGCAAGTTGCGCCGTCTGCGTGAGCTCTACCCCGACATCAACATCAAGCTGTTCTATGCCCGTGACTTCCGGGCGTTGATGCTCAAATACGGCAAGCACGCGCTGGCTGACGGCCTGTCCGGCACGCTCGGGCAGGTGAGCGCGCCGCACGCTGTCGCGGCCCTTGCGCCGGGCTCGGAGGTCGGTGGTGCGGGTGCCGTCGTCGGGATCCCCCGATCGGCGAGCGCTCGCCGTCGGACCCGACGTGCCGCCGCGGCCCGGGCGGACGACACGGCGGTCTCGCGATGAGCCCGGTCGGACGCCAGGTCGATCTGCACGCGGACATCGGCGAGATCCTGCTCACCGAGGAGCGCATCGTCGCGCGGATCGCGGAGCTCGGACAGCGGATCAGCGCGGACTACGGCGGGCGGCCGATCACGCTCGTCTCGGTACTCAAGGGGTCGCTGCCGTTCATGGCCGACCTGATGCGCGCCATCGACCTCCCCTTGCGCATCGACCTCATGGAGGTCAGCTCGTATGGCGGCAACGCGACCGAATCGAGCGGCCTGGTCCGGATCCTGAAGGACCTGTCGGCCAGCATCGAGGGCGAGGACGTCCTCATCGTCGAGGACATCATCGACACTGGCCTGACCCTCAACTACCTGATCCGCTATCTGCGCGGCAAGAACCCGGCGTCGCTGCGCATCTGCACTCTCCTCGACAAGCCGGCCCGGCGCCTGGTCGAGATCCCGGTCGACTACATCGGATTCGAGATCCCCGACCAGTTCGTCGTCGGCTATGGCCTGGACTACGGCGAGGTCTACCGCAACCTGCGCTTCGTCGGGGTCCTCCGCCCGGAGGTCTACGGGGGCGGCGACCCGGAGGCGGACGAGGCGTGACGATGCATCGCCGGCCCCTCGGCCAGGGTCGCACGCTGGCCGCCGTGGCGGGCATCCTCATCCTGATCGGCTGCTTCCTGCCGTGGTGGCGGGTCGGCGGCGCGGAGGGCCTGCCACTGGTCAGCGGCAACGCCTTCGAGGCCAGCGGCATCATCGTCTTCGTGGTCGGGATCATGACCCTTGCCCTGGTCGCCCTGCCGTACGCGATCGGCGATCGACCGACCGGCGTGGATCGCTGGCTGTCGTATGCCTTCCTGACCGTCGTCGGCTGGCTGGGACTGGGCTGGCGCGTCCTGGACCTGATGCTGTCGGGAGCATTCGCGTTCGGCGAGCCGGCCGAGGTCTTCACCAACGGCCCGGGACTCTGGATCGCCGGCCTGGGCCTCGCCATCCTGGCGCGAGCGGTGTACCAGATGCGGGGCGAGCCGCACTACCGCTGATATCCGGTCACGAAGGCGTTGATCGCGGCGGTGCGTCGGCCCTCGGGGCCGATTTCGACATACCAGTGCAGATCCCTCCCGGTGGCGACCGTGACCGTCATCAGATAGATGCCGTCGCCGAGTGGATCCGACTCGGTATGTAGGGCCGCGAGGCCGGGCCGGCCGCCGACGCCGATGTCGGAGTGCACGACGACGCCCGTCGACGCGGGGTCCATGCGTGACAGCGTGATGCCTGTGACCCGCTGACCGTCTGGAAGGTTCACGCCGAGGGCGGTCGTCGGACCGCTCTGGATCGGGCGGCATCCGACCTGCGAATCGTCCGTCCGCCAGATCTCGGCCAGACGGCAGTCCTCGCGCGACTCGGGTCGCGCCCAACCGGACAGGATGGATCCGAAGGTCCACACGTTGGCCGCCGACGGGAGGCGATCCAGCAGCGTCTGTCGGAAAGGAGCAGCAAGCCTATGGCCTCGTTCATCGCGCCCGGCGCTCGGCGGCGACAGCGCTTCGAATGGGCCGACGATCAGCATCGCCGCGCGAGGCGACTCGTCTCGTCCGATCAGCAGGTCCAGTCGGTACCGGCCAGGTCGCCACACGCCGATCTGCGCCGGCGACGCGCCGGGTACACCAAGTCCGATCGCCCAAGCGTGATCGACCGGCCACGGAGCCGGCAGCATCCGCAGCTCCAACCGCTCGGGATCGCGCCCCGTCTCGAAGCGCCACAGTCGTACGACATCGATGGTGGCGCCGACCGGGCCCGAGATGACCACGGCGCCAAGCTTATCGGCGGCCCCGAGGTCAACGACCGACCCGCCAGCGACCGCGAGCTCGTCGTCGGTCCGGTCCGCGAGCGTGAGGGGAACGACGCGCGCGTCGGTCCGAACCGACCAGCCATCATCTGACGGGGGGGGCACCAAAGCTGCCTGGGCGATAGGTGCGCAGCTCGACAGGCGCGAGCGATCCGAGACCGGCGATACGATCGACCGAAATGGGAGGCCCGGCCGACTTCAGCGCCCAGGGCGGAGGCGAAGCCGAGGCAGTCGGCGCGGTCGGCTGACCCCAGGGTTCGATCGCCAGGGCAAGGATCGTCGCAAGCAGGACCATGCCGACGGCAGCAGTCCGCCTTTGGAACGATCGATCCGGCCCCAGGACCCTGGTGAGTCCGGCCATGCGCTCTCCTCGGTCAGTCCTCTCCGAGATACGCCTTGCGCACGGCCTCGTCCTTGCTCAGGCGCTCCGCAGTGTCGGCCAGCACGACCTCCCCTGTCTGCAGGATGTAGCCGCGTTGCGCGATGCCAAGCGCCATGAGGGCGTTCTGCTCCACCAGCAACACCGTCGTCCCTTGCTGGTTGATGGTCTTGATGATGTCGAAGATCTGCTCGACAAGGATCGGCGCGAGACCCATCGACGGCTCATCGAGGAGGAGCAGCTTGGGTGCCGCCATCAACGCTCGGCCGATCGCGAGCATCTGCTGCTCGCCGCCCGACAGCGTTCCGGCCTTCTGCATCCGACGTTCTCGGAGGCGCGGGAACAGGTCGTAGACGCGTTCGAAGTCGGCTGCCAGGTTGCCCCGGTCCTTTCGTGAGAAGGCGCCCATCTCCAGGTTCTCCTGGATGTGCATCCGCGCGAACACCCGACGCCCTTCCGGGCTCTGACAGACGCCCAGTTCGACGATCTCGTGGGGCTTCTTGCCGTCGATCCGTTCACCGCGCAGGCGGATCTCCCCCTGCCTCGGCCGCAGCAGGCCGGAGATGGTGCGAAGCGTCGTCGACTTGCCGGCCCCGTTCGAGCCGATGAGGGTGACGATCTCGCCCTCGTCGACGGTGAAGCTCACTCCGCGAAGGGCGTGGATGGCGCCGTAGTAGGTATGAACGTCGTCCAGCTCCAGGAGCGCCACGTCAACTCCCTTCAGCCGCGCCGCGGCCTAGGTACGCCTCGATCACGCGCGGATTAGCGCGGACCTCGGCCGGGCTGCCTTCGGCAAGGACCTCGCCATAGTCGAGGACCGTGACCCGGTCGCTGATGCCCATGACGACGCGCATGTCGTGTTCGATGAGCAGGACGGTCAGGCCCAGCTCGGCGCGCAGGCGCCGGATGAAGTCGGTGAGGTCGCGCGTCTCCGAGGCGTTCATGCCCGCCGTCGGCTCGTCGAGGAGCAGGAGCTTGGGACTGGTCGCCAGGGCGCGGGCGATCTCCAGGCGGCGCTGATCGCCGTACGGGAGGTTGCGCGCCCAGGCGTGTGGTCGATCGCCGAGGCCCACGAAGTCCAGCAACTCGTGCGCTCGCGCGATGCTGACCTCCTCCTCCTTGGCGTTCCGAGGTGTCCGCAGGACCGCGTCCCACCAGCGGCTGCGCAGGTGGACGTGCTGGCCGACGAGGACGTTGTCGAGGGCGGACATCGTCCCGAACAGTCGGATGTTCTGGAACGTCCGGCCGATCCCGAGCGCCGTCACCTGGTGTGGCTTCAGGGCCTTCACCGCGGTCCCGCGGGTCGTCACGAGCGCGTGGCCGTCGAACGTGATGTCGGCGCTCGTCGGTGTGTAGGCGCCGGTGATCATGTTGAAGAACGTCGTCTTGCCTGCCCCGTTGGGGCCGATCAACGAGACGATGCTGCCGCGCGGGATGTCGAAGTCGACCGCGTTGACCGCCAGCAGGCCGCCGAAGCGCTTGGTCACGGCCCGCGCCTTGACCAGGATCTGGTCGTCGGGGACCTGTCCGGTAAGCGGCACGGTGGGCCCCTGCCCGGCGACCGTCATCGTGGCGCCGCCGGGTCGTCGCTGGAGATCTCGACGATCTCGGGCTCGGTGATCTCCTCGATGACGGGCATGTCAGAGTCCGTGACCCCTGGGGAACCGAGAGCCTGCCCCGGGGGTGCGGTATGCATTTCCGCCGCCCGCTGGCGACTTGGCAGGAAGCCCTCCGGGCGGAAGCGCATCATGGCCACCAGGGCGACGCCGAACAGGAGGAAGCTGAAGGTCGAGGGGTTGACGTCGCCCAGGGCCGGGTTGCCGGTGATGTTGCCGAGATCGCTGAGGCGTTGTCCCGCCCACGGGAGCAGGGTCTTGTCCACGTACTGGACGACGATCGCACCCGCGATGACCCCCCAGATGTTGCCGATCCCGCCCAGGATGATCATCACGACGACCAGGATCGACGTGGAGAACTGGAAGAAGTCCGAGGTGGTTGCGCCCTGGTATGAGGCCTGGTACGCACCGGCGACGCCGGCGAACGCTGCGCCCAGGCCAAACGCGAGCAGCTTGGTCCGCACGGTATTGACCCCCATCATCTCGGCGGCGATCTCGTCCTCGCGGATCGCCATCCAGGCCCGGCCCATGCGCGACCGCTCCAGGTTCCGGGCGATCACGATCGCGATGAGGATGAGGACCAGGCCCAGGTACACGGCGTTGAATCCGCTGATCACCCCGAATTTGATACCGAAGAAGCTCGGTGCGTCGATCGGGTTGATGCCCAGCGGTCCACCGGTCAGATTGGCGTTCACCAGCTGGATGGGACCGAGCGAGAAGTTCACGTTGACGAGGTTCTTGAAGAAGACCGGCACGATCTCGCCGAAGCCGAGGGTCACGATGGCCAGGTAGTCGCCCCGCAGGCGCAGCGTCGGGGCGCCGAGGAGCACGCCGAAGACCGCCGCCACGAGCGCAGCCATGAACACGATGGCGACGAACGGGATGTGGATCCCGGGGAATCCATCCGGCACGCTGGCGAAGAGCACGACGGAGACGCCGCCCCAGTGCGGCGAGGCGAGGAAGGCGGCCGTATACGCGCCCAGCGCATAGAACGCCACATACCCAAGGTCCAGCAGACCCGCGAAACCGATGACGATGTTCAACCCGATCGCCATGATCGCGAAGATGAGCATGAAGACCATGACGGTGGCGCTCGGCAAGGGCAGGATCCGGACGAAGGGGCCGAGCACCGTCTGATACAGGATCGGATACAGGAAGACCAGCGCGACCAGTGCGGTCAGGAGCAGGGTTCGCGTCCGACGTCGCTCCAGAGCGGCGCGATAGGCTGCGGGCCAGTTCCGCGCCGCACCGGCCAGCTGTCGGAGCCACGCTCCGATGCCGCCCGTCGGTCCGACCTCGACCGGGGTGATGAGGCTGTTCATGCTCGGTCCGCCGCTTGTTGTCCGAGAAGGCCGCTTGGCCGGAAGACGAGGACCGCGATCAGCACCCCGAAGACGATCGCGTTCGTCCATTGGGCTGCGAGGTAGCGGTCACTGAAGGCGTTGATCAGGCCGAGGACGATGCCACCGAGCACGGCGCCCTGGAGGTTGCCGATCCCGCCCAGGACGGCCGATGTGAACGCGTTCAGCCCGAACCGAAAGCCGAGATTCCAGACCGTCGTGTTGTTGTAGAGGATCTGGACCAGTCCCGCGGCGCCCGCCAGGGCACCGGCGATGACGAACGTGATGGCGATCGTCCGGTTGACGTCGATGCCCATCAAGCCAGCCGTGTCCGGATCCTGCGCGGTCGCCCGCATGGCTTTGCCTTGCCGGGTCCGGCCCACGAACAAGGTCAGGACGATCAGCAGGGGGATCGTGATCGCCGCCACGAAGACCTGCTTGTACGAGATCGAGATGGCGGTCTCCAACCCGAAGACCGCGGTGAGGATGTTGGCATTCGGGATCACATCCGGGTAGCCAAGGCTCGCCGGCCCCTTCCAGAGGAGCCCCACGTTCTGGAGGATGAAGCTCATGCCGATCGCCGAGATCAGGGGTGCGAGCTTCGGCGCGTTGCGCAACGGCCGATAGGCGACCCGTTCGATCGCCACGTTCAGGAATGCAGTGACGACCATCGTCACGACCAGGGCGATGCCGATCAGGACCACCGTCGTGGCGATGTCCATGCCGGGCACGACACCCAGCGCCGTGAGCAGGGTCAACGCGATCATCGAGCCGAGCATGAACACATCGCCATGCGCGAAGTTGATCAGCTGGAGGATCCCGTAGACCAGGGTGTAGCCGAGGGCGACGAGTGCATAGATGAGCCCGTTGGACAGGCCGATGATGACGGTCTGTAGGAACTGTTCATCCATGGAGGCGGGAGCTCCCGTCGTGAATCAGCGGGTAGCGAGCGGGGGCGGACCGGGCAGGTCCACCCCCGCTCGTCAAGAGCGTGTCTCGGCGCGCCTCACTCGGGGGCGGCCAGCACCTTCTCGAACTTGGGCGGCCAGCTATCGACGATCTGGTAGCCCGTCGCTTCGGCCAGGGTGGTATCACCTTCCTCGTTGATCGAGAAGGTGCCAAGGTACGAGGCGAAGTCCTTGGTGGCGAAGACCGCCTTCAGAACCTCGTATCGATCGTTGGTCCCGGCCCGGGTCAGGGCGTCCAGCGCGAGCTGGCCGGCGGCTGCACCGTAGATCCCGTAAACGGGCGGATCCTTGCCTTCGTTGGCGGCCTTGTAGTCGGCCACCCACTTCTTGCCGGCCTCGGACGTCTGCTCGTTGGGGCCGACGCCGCCGAAGGTCAGGTAGGTGCCGTTACCGGCATCGCCCGTGCCCTCATAGAACGACTCTTCGAACACGCCGTCACCGGACATGATCTTGATGTCCGGCATGGCGCCCCGCAGGTCCTTCCAGAGCTTGCCCGTGTTCTGGCCGGTGATCGAACCGATGTAGATGAAGTCGGCACCCGAGTCCTTGACCTTCTGGGCGAGAGCCGCGTAATCCGTGGCCTTCGCGTCGAAGCCCTCGCTCGTGCCGTCGGCACTCACGACTTCGATGCCGAGCTGCGTGGCGAACAGCGCCCAGGCTCGGGCGAGGCCCTTGCCATAGACCTGTGTGTCGTCGAGGACGTACGCCTTGGTCGCTCCGAGTTCCTTGGCCCAGGCAGCACCGGCGCCGCCCTGCTTGTCGTCCGTGGAGATGACCCGCGTGTAGTTTCGATACCCACCCGGGTAGTAGCTATCGGGTTCGCCGGGCTCGGTCACGCCTTCCACGGCGGTGGTCAGACCCGGATAGGTGTTGGCCGGGCTGATCATCACGATGCAGGCCGCGTTGAGGATCGGCACGGTGAGCTTCGCAGCCCCGGAGTTGAAGTGGCCGATGAAGACCATCGCATCCGGGTCGTTGGCGGCCGTGGTCGCGTTCTGCTGGGCGACCGCACCGTCCCAGTCGCCGTTGTTGGCAGCCGACGAGTCGTCGAGATCGGTGTACTTGATGGTGAAGTCGCCGACCTTCTTGCCGTCGACGATCTCGCGGATGGATGCGACGAGCGCATCGGTCTGCGCGGTGTTCGAGCCCTGCCGCGGCAGCGATGAGTAGACGTGGATCTCGCTCGAGCTCGAGCCCTTCTTGTTGGCGCACGCCTCGGGAGTGGTGCCACCGCCGTCACTTGCGGGAGCGGATCCCCCCGGGGTCGTGCTGCACGCCGTGAACGCGAACAATGCCGCGGCCGCGAGTGCCCCTACCTTGGTCAACTTCATGCGATCTCCTCCTGATGTCCGATCGTCCGGCGGTCCCGGAGCGACCCTCGGTCGGAGCCGGTCTGGTTCCGACCCGGCGCGAACCTGCCTCGGAGGTCCGTCCGCCCTGGACTCGCACGCACGACGACGGCCCTCCCAGGACATCGGCGATGACGAGTGGCGGTGCGTGACAGACGTCGACGCAGATCCGTGCTCGGGCGGCGCGCAGGTGGCCGCCGAAGCGATGCCGTATATTAGGCATCGGCGACCTGAATGCAATACCGGTCGGCCGCACCCCCGACCGCGCGTGGTCATCACGCGATGTGAGCGCTCACCGTAGCGCTCGCCGCCGGAACGGGTCGGAGGCCGCCAGGTACCGAACGCAAGGTCGGATGAAGCCCCGGGCGAGGGGCACGGTCGCCGTCCAGCGAGGTACGAACCTTCGGCGTGGAATACCTGGTCCGAGCAGCCCGTGTCACGGATATCGATCGCCTCGTCGCATTGAGCGGCGATGACGTTCGACTGGAACGTGGTGCCAGCCCGCTCGCGGCCGCCGATCTGCTCCGGCAGCTCGTGTACCTGCCGCAGGCCAGCATCTTCGTCGCGGAATCACAGCGACACGTCGTCGGCGGGGCCGTCCTGGCCCTTCGTCCGTCCGTCGTGTCCGGTGGTTTCGTCGGCACGATCGATCTCCTGGTCGTCGACCCCGACCACGATGCAGACCGCGTGACCGGAGCGCTCCTCGAGGAGCTCATCCGATCGGCCAGCAACAAGGGGTGTACCGTCATCGAGGCGTCGACACCGGAAGGTCCGGACGCCATCGCCCGCTGGGCGGCCCAGGGATTTGCCCCGGCCGGCCCGCGCATCCAACGAACCGTGGCCGCGGCCGGTAGTGCCGCGCGCCGCCTCTGATCACGGTCCCGCCGAGCAGCGTCGTCGCGCCGGCCGGGACCATCACCTGACCCGATAGGAGTCACTGTGGGCAAGAACGTCGCCGTCTTCGTGGACGTGGCGAACATCTTCTATGCGGCCAAGGCCGCCGGCGTGGACATCGATTACGTCACGCTCCTCAAGTCGGCCTCGGCCGGGCGCGACCTCGTGCGCGCTTATGCCTATACCGGACTCGATCCGGACAACGAGAACCAGCGCAACTTCCACGACTTCCTGCGTCGCAGCAACTACAAGGTCGTGAGCAAGGACATCCGCAAGTACGGCGACGGCAAGGTCAAGGCGAACCTCGACATCGAGCTCGTGGTCGACATGATGAAGACCGCGCGAAACCTGGATATCGCCATCGTCGTGTCCGGCGACGGCGACTTCGCGCCCGCGATCCGGGCCGTCCAGGAACAGGGCGTCCGGGTCGAGGTCATCAGCTTCCGGGGCAACACGAGCTCGGATCTGATCGAGGTCGCGGACCAGTTCACCGACATCATCCAGCTGGCGCGGGTCGAGAAGGGCTCGCGCTCCGGCCGTCGCGTCGCCGAGGGCGACGACCTGTCGATGACCGAGGTCCCCGACAAGCAGACCGAGGGCACCGGCGTGGGCCGTGGTGGCCGCGGTGGCCGGGGCCGTGGCCGGAGTGGCCGCTATGGCGAGCCCGAGCCCGTGGCCGCCGGCGCCTCACGAGGACGCGGGATCCGTGGTGGTCGGGTCGCTGCCGTCAGCGAGCCGGCCGAGGGTGGCCTGTTGGCCCGGCCCGGCGAACGCCTGTCGAAGGCGGTCGGCAGCCTGACCGAGGCCGACCTGGCCGCGGCCGAGGTCTTCACCCTGGATGCGATCGACGACACCGCCGTCGCCGACGAGGATGGTGCGACCGCGCCGCTTGACGGTGCCGATG
>JBPPMZ010000155.1:0-26666 GCA_051306295.1 Candidatus Limnocylindrales bacterium | reverse complement strand
GCGGCCGTCGCAGGTTGGCGAAGGGCAGCGCTCCCGCGCCGGCCGGGAGCGCGGCCCGGTCGGCGGCGGGGACGGCGGCGGCGAACGCGGACAGGAGCGCGTCCTCGTACTCCTCGATGGCATCGGTCGCCGCCCACCACAGGCGCGTCGCGCCGAGGGACGACAGGGTCCGCAGCCAGTGGCCGCCGCTGGCCGGTCGCCGGTCGCCGAGTTCGGTGCGTTCCATCGCGGCGATCCGGGCCGCGACCGACGTCGTGGACCCGCCGACGTAGAGGACGACCTGATTCGGCAGCCAGAACGAGGCCAGCCGAGCGGACAGCGCCCGCGAGCTTGGCCGGTCACCGTCCAGGCGCAGCTCCGGGACGCGCTCCAGCCACTTCCCGACGCGGGTCAGTTCGATCGGCGCGGTCGCGCGGGCGGCCGCCGCCTCGACGATGAAGACCCCGGGACCCCGGGCCGGGACCGGTCGACCCCAGGGCAGGGGACCGTCGGCCATGAGGCCGACCTCGCGCAGGAGCAGGGACGCGGAGATGGGGTCGGGCATCCATGGGATGGTACCCGGGGCGGGCTCACGCTATCGTGCGCGTGGCATGGCATCCCCGCGACGCCGCCGGAGTGCGGTCCGGCGCGCCCTCCCGATCCTCTCCCTGGTCGTGCTGGTGCCGCTCGTCTCGCTGACCATCGGCCCAGTGCTGTCCGCCCAGCGCCTGACCCAGCCGATCAGCCCGCAGGCGACCCCGCGGACCGGGATCCTGCGCGAGGAGCCGGACATCGTCCACGGGCCGGCGCCAGGCCGGGCCATCCCGTCGATCTCGCCCATCGCCCAGCAGCCGCAGCGCCCCAACGGACCCAGTGCCAGCGCCGCCGTCCGCGTCGCCCTCCGGGCACGCCTGGACGGGATCCGCACGAAGTACGCGATCCCAGGCGTGTCGGTGACGATCATCTTCCCCGACGGCACGACCTGGGTCGGCGCGAGCGGGATGGCCGATCTGGCGACTGGCACACCGGTCACGCCGGACACCGCGTTCGCCCTGGCCAGCGTGACCAAGACGTTCACGGCGGCGTTGATCATGGCTCTCGTCGAGGAGGACAAGATCAACCTGGACGGCCAGGTCCTGACGTACATGCCCGGGCTGCGTGTGGACCCCAAGGTCACCGTCCGCCAGCTCCTGGACCACACCAGCGGGCTCGGGGACTACTTCTTCCACCCGGCCATGGATCCGCTCCTGCTCAGTCATCCGGACCGCCGCTGGACGGAGAGCGAGTCCCTCAAGTACACGGGCAAGCCGTACTTCAAGCCAGGCCGGGGCTGGCATTACTCCAACACGAACTACCTGATCCTGGGCATGATCGCCGAGCGCGTCGAGCATGCGTCGCTGGCCGACCAGTTCCGCGACCGCTTCTTCGATCCCCTCGGGCTGGACGGCACGTACTACCAGCCCACGGAGATCGCGCGCGGCCCCGTCGCCCACGGCTATCGATTCACGACCGCCGCGACCGATTCGCCCGCGATCGACCTGATGGCCGACGGCCCGATGGTCCCCTTCGCCTCGGTCGTCACCGCGGCGGGAGGCGCTGGCGCGGTGGCGGCCACGTCTCGCGATGTCGCGCGCTGGGCGCGGGCCCTCTACGGCGGCGGCGTCCTCGACGCGGAATCGGTCCAGGAGATGGTCGACGACGTCGCGCGCACCGAGCGCTATCGCCCATCGGTGTCCTACGGCCTGGGTGTGCAGCTGACCGAGGTTGCCGGCCAGGAAACGCTGGGCCACTCCGGCCGGCTGCTCGGCTTCCGATCAGCGGTGCGCTACCTCCCGGAATCGGGCGTGACCATCGCCGTCCTGACCAATCAGAGCCGCACGGACCCCGGGATCATCGTCCGGGCGCTGCTGCGCATCGCCCTCCAGCCCACGCGCGACTGCGCCTGCACGGATCGGCGCTGAGGCGGCGTCCGCGAAGGGTCGCGCGTTCCGGCCACGGTGCCTGGGGGAACCGCCTTCTTGCCCATCGGGACCAACGCTTGCGCCACGTGGTACCTGTGGGTCTGGACGGCCTGCGCCGTGCGCACGAGGCTGAGCGTCCGTTCGCAGGAGGATCGCCATGCCGATCCACGTCGACGTCTTCATCCCTGGGGGGATGGCCAGCGGGCAGGTCGCCCGCGGTGGCCACCTGCGGGACGTGCTCGAGGGCGGCGGATCGCTCGGCCTGGAGCGCGCGAGCTGGCAACCGACGACAGAGGTCAAGGCTCGCACCGTGGGCGAGATGACCGTCCCGATCGACGACATCCTGGTCGCCTTCGGCGACGACGAGCCGACCATCCCCGTCCATGCATCCTGGCACGCCATCCGGCTGGAGATGGGTCCCTATGTCGTCGAGGGGGAGCTGCCAACCCTGCCGGGCTACGATCCGGGCCGGGCCTTGACCCGCCCCAACGGCGAGTTCCTCCTGCTCCGCGATGTGCGCCTGGGGTGGCTGGGCGGCGCGGTGGGCACGAGTCCGGTCGGGCACGTGGCCCACATCAATCGCTACGGCGTGGAGCGTGTCACCGCCGACCTGATGCTCGGGTTCTACTTCCCGGGGGCAGCGCTCGGCGTCCTCGACGCCCACGAGTCCGGCGCCCCGTTGGCGGCTGCCGTCGCGGGGGCCGCGAACGCCTGACGGATCAGCGGCTGGCGGCGCCGCTCCGGCGTCGGACGGGCTTGCGGTGAGCGTGTGTCTCCGTGCTGACCCGCGCGTGACCCGTCCGCATCCCCAGCGGCCTGGCCTCCACGTTCCGGTCAGGAACGAACCCATCCTCGACCGTCCAGGGGATCGCCTTCTTGAGCATCCGCTGGATACCGCGCAGAAGGTCGACCTCGTCGATACAGACCAGGCTGATGGCCTCGCCCGTCGAGCCCGCCCGGCCGGTCCGGCCGATCCGGTGGATGTAGTCCTGCGGGTTCCACGGCAGCTCGAAGTTGACGACGACCGGCAGGTCCTCGATGTCCAGGCCGCGCGCCGCGACGTCGGTCGCGACCAGGACCCGGATCTCGCCGCTCTTGAACCCCTCCAGGGCGCGCGTCCGCTCGGGCTGCGAGCGATCGCTGTGGATGGCCACCGCGTCGATGCCCTCGCGGTCCAGCCGTGAGGCCAGCCGCGACGCCGCGAGCTTGGTCCGGGTGAAGACCAGCACCTGCTTCAGGTCCTGGGTCCGCACGAGATGCGCCAGGAGCGCCTCCTTGCGGTCACGATCGACGGGGTAGACCAGCTGCTTGACCATCTCCGCGACCTGGTTGCGGGCCGCGACCTCGACCGTCGCCGGATCGCGCAGGATCGAGCCCGACAGTCGGCGGATGTCGTCGGAGAAGGTCGCCGAGAACATGAGGTTCTGGCGCTTGGACGGCAGGAGCTCGATGATCCGCTGGATATCGGGCAGGAAGCCCATGTCGAGCATCCGGTCGGCCTCGTCGAGGACCAGGATCTCCACCTGGCCAAGATTGGCGACCTTCTGACCCACGAGGTCGAGCAGGCGCCCGGGCGTGGCGACCAGGATCTCCACGCCGCTGCGCAGGGCCTTGATCTGGGGGTCCATCGGCATCCCGCCGTAGACCACCGTGGAACGCAGGGGCACCGTCCGTCCGTAGGTCCGGACGCTCTCGTCGACCTGCATCGCGAGTTCGCGGGTGGGCACGAGGATGAGCGAGCGGACCGGGTGACGAGCCGGCGAGAACGACGTGTTGGCGTGCGGCCGCAGGCGATCGAGGATGGGCAGCGTGAAGGCGGCGGTCTTGCCGGTGCCGGTCTGCGCGGCCGCGAGCACGTCGCGGCCCTCCAGGACGAGGGGGATGGCGGCTGCCTGGACCGGGGTCGGGGCGGTGTAGCCCTCCTCCAGGACGGTCTTGAGCAGATCGGCCGACAGGCCGAGCGAGTCGAAGGTCAAGCGTGGCTCCTGCATGGGTCCCTGGCCGGCGCGGGCGGGGCGGGGACCCGGGAGCGCGACGGCGGCACCGACGGTCGGCGCGCTGGTGCGCGACCGCTCACGGGCCGCCCGGAGCATAGCCGATATCGGTACGATCGGACGCATGGCAGCCATCGGGACGCCGGCGACCGCCCTGGTGCAGCGCGCGGGCGTGGCCTTCACGCTTCACGAGTACGTGCTCCCGGAGCGCCATGGGCGCGCTCGCGACGACCGCCCCGACTACGGCGTGGAGGCCGCGACGGCCCTTGGCGTCGAGCCCGGGCGCGTGTGCAAGACGCTGATCGCGGTCCTTGAACCCGGCGGACGACTGGTCGCGGCCGTGCTGTCGGTAGACCGCCAGCTGGATCCGCGACGGCTGGCGGCGGCCGCGGGGGCGCGCCGATCCGACCTCGCTGATCCGACCGTTGCCGAGCGGGCGACGGGTTCGGTCGTCGGCGGGATCAGCCCGCTGGCACCCCGGCGACGGCTCGATGTCGTCGTCGATGTCGCGGCCATGGAGCACGCCACGATCCTGGTCAGCGCCGGCCGGCGCGGCCTCCAGCTCGAGCTCGCGCCAGCGGACCTGGTGCGCCTGTGCAACGCGAAGGTTGCGCCCGTGACTCGTGTGGACCCCGAATCACCCACGTGACGTAGAGACAGCCACCGAGGCGGCTGGCATACTGACCACCGGCCCCCAGGCCGCCATCACCCGGCAGACAGGCTTAACCGAACAATCGCCGCCCCCTACGGCAGGACCCTGTCGACCTTCGTCGGGTGACTTCACTCGACTGGTCGCGATCGTGCTCACCACGCTCGCGCCCCACCTCGGTCGGTGCGCGCGCTCGCGCCGACCGACAGGCTCGACCGTCACACCCCGTCCTCCCTGCCGTGCGCGGCCAGCACTGCGTCACCGCACCCCCATGCGGTGCTCCGGCAGAGAGGAGGCAGGATCTTGTCGTTCGAGGAAAGCGGCGCCCAGAGGGCGTCATCCAACCGGTCGCTTCGCCTGACCGTATTCGCCCTGGTGACCGCCCTCGTGGTCGGCCTTGGGGCGGTGGCGAACCCGACTCCCGCATCGGCCGCGACGCTCAAGGTCGTGATCGTCGTCGGACCCGTGGGGTCCAGCACGAGCAACTACATCTACAACGCCAGGAAGTACGCTGCCCAGGCGCGCGGCTACGGCGCGAAGGTCATCGAGCTCTACAGCCCCAATGCCACGTGGGCCAAGGTGAAGGCGGCCGCCCAGGGCGCGAACCTGTTCATCTATCTCGGCCACGGCAACGGCTGGCCCAGCCCGTATGGACCGTTCAGCAAGTATCGCAAGGACGGCCTGGGCCTCAACGCGACGGCCGGCAACGGCCACTACAACACCAAGTACTGGGGCGAGTACTACCTGGATCGCGATATCCAGCTAGCGGCCAACGCGGTCGTCATCCTGAATCGTCTGTGCTACGCCTCGGGCAATTCCGAGTGGGGCCGGGCGAACCCGACCAAGGCGACGGCCATCAAGCGCGTCGACAACTTCGGGGCGGGTTTCCTGCGCACGGGCGCCAAGGCGGTCTACGCCGAGGCGATCAGCTCCGTCGGCCCGACGATCCGATCGCTGTTCCTGTCGAACCGGACGGTCGACTCGATCTTCATGAGCCACCCCAGCGCCAGTGGAGCGCGTGACTTCCGGTTCAGCTCGGTGCGCACGCCCGGCAACAGGGCCCACATGGATCCGCCCAAGGCCGGCAAGTACTGGCGCTCGGTCATCGGCGATCTGTCGCTGACGGCGACCGCCTTCCGGGCGGGTGGCTAAGCCGCTCGCCTCACCCTACCTGGCTCCCTCCTCGAGGCCCGACACCGCGTCGGGCCTCGGCGATTCCCGGGTGATCTGACCGCGGTGGCCTCGCCCTTGATCTCGGGATCCTGGCATACAGCAGGCACTCCGCTGGTATCGCGAGCGGTTCCCGAATCTGGGCCGGTCTTGCCGTGGCCCAACCCCAATCGCAGCAGCCACCGCTCTACATGCCGACGATCCGTCACTCGGGCGACGAGGCGCCCGCGGGAGTAGCAGCCACCGCTCTGTATGCCGAGGCCCCGGCCCGGCCCCGGCCCTGGATCCGCCCCCGGCCCGAACAAGCCGGCCCGGCGTGGCCAGGCCGAGCGCGCCCGAGCCGGGGCGCGGCGCGTACCATGCGAGCCATGACTGCCACGATCGACCGACTGCCATTCACCGGCGACGACGAGGCCGACCGCCTGCTCGTCAGCGACCCGTTCGCGCTGCTCATCGGCTTCGCCCTGGACCAGCAGGTGACCGTCCAGAAGGCGTTCGGCGGGCCGGCCGAACTGCGCCGCCGACTCGGTCACCTGGATGCAGCCCGGATCGCGGCGATGCCGCCCGGGGACCTGGACGCGATCTTCCGTGGGCGACCCGCGCTGCACCGCTTCCCCGGGGCGATGGCCGCCAAGGTCCAGGCTCTCGCCGCTGCCATCGCCGCGGACTATGGCAACGACGCCGGGTGCGTCTGGACCCGTGCCGAGAACGGCCAGGTGCTGCGCGAACGTCTGCTGGGTCTGCCCGGCATCGGCGAGATGAAGGCCGCGGCGCTCATCGCGATCCTCGGCAAGCGGCTGGGCGTCGAGCTGCCCGGCATGGCGGCGGTCATGCCGACCCATCCGACCTTGGGCGATGTCGATTCGCCGGAGGCGCTCGCCGACTACCAGGCCGGGAAGCGTGCTCACAACGCGGAGCTGCGCGCCGCCAAGAGCTGACCGGCCGGGTCGGAGGACCGGGACACGAAACGACCCCAGCCGACTGGCCGGGATCGTTCGCCTGCGCTGGGAGGAGCGAAAGGGCAGCGGCTCGCTACAAGCCAGGATCGCTGGTCGCGGTCGCCGATGGTCGGCCGGGAGTCGGTGCCGAAGCGGAGTAGCCAATCATTCCCGACTGGACTGAAATGGCAATCCATGGTCTCCTCCACATCTCTGGTCGAGATGCTGGGGCCGTGGGCCACCGGAGCGGACCCGCTGAACGAGCAACTCGCCGATGCGCTGGGCCGCGCGATCGGGGTCGGGCTCCTGCCGCCGGGCACCCGCCTGCCCGCCGAGCGTGAGCTGGCCCGCCAGCTGGCATTGAGCCGGACGACGATCGTCGCCGCCTACCGTTGACCCGCGCACGCTGGACCCGGATCAGGTCGTGGCGATCGGCTGGGTGGGTGGTCGAGTCCATCATCGGCCCTGTAGGCGACCCCGCTGACGCACGACTCCTTCAGCCCTCATCGATCCGGGCGGTGACCGTCCCCTTGCACGGGCCCGCGCGACGGGCTAATGTAGTTGCGGGCGCAACCACAAGCCGCCGACCACGGCGGACTCGCCCGAACGGGAGCCACCACGATGGACGATCAAGTCCGTCGAGTCCTGACCCACGGTCAGGTCATCGATATCACCACGACCGGGCGCCACTCCGGCGAACCTCGCCGCATCGAGATCGTCTCGCACGTCATCGATGGACGCCTCTACATCTCCGGGATGCCGATGGCCCGGACGCGGGCCTGGATCCACAACCTGACGTCAGACCCGACGATGACCATCCATCTCAAGGGCTCGGTCCGGGCGGACATCCCGGCGACCGCCCGCGTCATCGACGATCCCGAGGAGCGCCGACGCATCTTCGAGTGGATCACGTCGCACGCCTGGGCGAACCAGGATGTCGAGCGGATGCTGGCCCACAGCCCGCTCATCGAGGTGGTCCCGGACCTCGCCGCGGCCTGACTGCCGCCGGGGACATCCTCCGGCGAGGCCCGCTAGACTGGCCGCCCGTGCGCGAACCTGCCGAGCGACCGAAGCCCCCAACGCCCCGTCGACCGGCTGGCGGTGGCTCGCGGCGCGCCAGGTTCGCCCTCCCGGCCGACCCCCATGACGAGCGCACCAGCGAGCGGATCGAGGCCTTCCTGGAGGGTCCCGTCCGCGAACGCCGGTCCCGTCCGCGATCCGTCCGTCCCGAGCCGATCCGCCGGCCGCGACGAGCGATCCCGCTGGACACCCGCCCCGACTGGGACGCGGCGCTCCGCCACGAAGACGCGCGGATCGCCCGCTATGGGCGCCCGGCGTCGATCCTTGTCATCGACCTCGCCGTCGCCGATCCGGCGGCCGAAGACCGGCTGGCCGCCCGGGTCGGCGCCGTCATCCGCGAGCACGCCCGCGAGACGGATCGGGTCACGCGGGTGAGTCGCACCCGCTTCCAGCTGCTTCTCCCCGAGACGGCGGAGGTCGAGGCGGCCGGCCTTGCCGAGCGGGTCCGCCACTCTTGCGAGGCGTGGGGTTCGCACGGCCCCGGGCTTCCGGTCCACATCGCGAGCGTAGCCGCCGCTCCGACCCGCGGCGGGACCCTCGCCGACGCCCTCCAGGACGCGTTGGAGCAGCTCGCCGGCTGACCTCGGCGCCAACGCCGCGGCGCCGGGTCCTCGGCGCCGAGTCAGCGCCGTCAGCGGACGAGCGTGTCGACCAGGCGCGCGAGTTCGCCACCGGGATCGTCGGTCAGGCCGGTGTGCACCGCGGATGGCTGGATGATCGTCGACGCCGGTGCCACCAGCCAGTGGAAGCGCTCCGCCAGGCCGAGTCGGGCGATCGGTCCGCCGCCGGCCTCCCCGCGGGCGATCGCCTCGATGGCCTCCAGGTGCGGCCGGACCGAGGCCGCCGGCAGGTTGGGGGCGAAGGCCGCCAGCCGGACCTCGTCGAGCTCGGTCAGGGCATCGATGAAGCGGTGCTCGCGGCAGAGCAGGATGACCCCGACATTCAGGCACTCCCCGCGATCGACCCTGGGCACGACCCGGACGATGGCGTACTGGTAGGCGCTACGCGGTGCGTCGGGCACGCTCGGCCTCCTCGACGAACGGGCGGGGCGCCGCCAGGCGCCGCTCAAGATACCGACGATAGGCCGTCCGTTGGTCGGCGGCGCCGCCGACGTTCGGGTCGTCGGGCAGCCAGGCATCGGGCACCTCGGCCACGATCGCGGCGATCAGGTCCGGATCCAGACGCGGCGTGAGTCGCGCGTCGGCGTCCTCGATGGAGGAGGCGTAGGGCAGCAGCACGTGATCGACGATGCGCTCGAACGGGCGTCGGGCATGTTCATCGGGATCGCGCCAGGCGTGGTGGACGTACAGCGCCGCCCCGTGGTCGATGAGCCAGATGCGCCCATGCCAGACCAGCAGGTTGGGGTTCGCCACCGTGCGGTCCGGGTTGGTGACGAGGCCATCCAGCCAGACCACGTCGGCCGCCATGGCCGGATCGACGTCCGGCCGGGCGGCGGGATTGAAGGGCAGGGCGCCGGGGAGGAAGTCGAGACCCAGATTCAGGCCCCCGCTGGCCTGCACCAGGTCGTGGATCTCTTCGTCGGGTTCCGCATCGCCGAGGTGGGCATCCACCTCGATACCCACGAGCTCCGGCACGGACAGGCCCAGGGCGCGGGCAAGACTGCCGGCGATCCACTCGGCCACCAGGACGCGAGGCCCCTGGCCGGCACCCCGGAACTTGACCACATACAGGCCGTCGTCATCGGCCTCGACGAGGCCCGGCAGGGATCCGCCCTCGCGCAGCGGTGTCACGTAGCGGGTGGCGACCCGACGCGGAAGGCGAAGGGCGAGCGCGGCGTCCATGGCCGCGAAGTCTACGCGGGCGCCGATGCGCGGGCCGCCGCGCTCGGTCGCCGCCCATGCCGCCGGATCCATCCGGTTCCCATGCAGTGACGCATCCTTCCCACGAGCGAGCTTTGCCGCGGGCGTTTACGCTCCCGGCTTACCGTAGGAGCCTGATGACCACGTCCGAACGCCGCCTCGATCCGACCGACACGCTGTCCGATGCCGAATCGCTGGCTATCGACCAAGCCCTCCTCATCGAACTGGAGCCGGAGGCCGGTCGACTGTACGACCGCCACGCCAGTGTCGCCCAGGAGTGGTTCCCCCACGACTACATCCCGTATCGCCTGGGACGGGACTTCGACAAGGAGCCCTGGACACCGGACCAGCCGCGTCTGACGGGGGTCGCCCAGACCGCGTTCGAGATCAACCTCCTGACCGAGGACAACCTGCCCTCCTATCACCGGCTGATCTACGGGATGTTCGGCAACGGTGACGGCGCGTGGATGAACTGGGTCGGCCGCTGGACGGCGGAGGAGGGTCGCCACGCGATCGTCCTGCGCGACTACCTGACGGTCACCCGGAACATCGACCCGATCATGCTTGAGCGTGGCCGGATGACCCAGCTCCAGAACGGATACGAGCGACCGTCGTCCTCGACTCTGCGCGGCCTGGCCTACGTCACCTTCCAGGAGCTCGCGACGCGGATCTCGCATCGGAACACCGGCAAGTACTCGAACGACCCGGTCGCCGACAAGATCATGATCCGCATCGACGCGGACGAGAACCTGCACATGGTCTTCTACCGCGACATCCTGTCGGCGGCCATCCAGCTCCAGCCCTCGGCGGCGGTGCGGGCCATCGTCGACGAGGTGCTTGCCTTCCAGATGCCCGGCGCCGGCATCCCGAACTTCCTGCGCAAGGCGGCCCAGATCGCGAAGGCCGGCATCTATGACCTGCGCAGCCATCGCGACGAAGTGCTCCTCCCGGTGATCCGGCACTGGCGGATCTTCGAGCTCGAGGGGCTCGACGGCGCCGCCGAGGAGGCCCGTCGCCGGCTGGCCGAGCACCTTGACCAGCTGGACGCAGCGGCCAAGCGCTTCGAGGCCAAACTCGCCAACTCGACCGTGCCCCGGATCGCCTCCGCCGGCTGACCGGAGGCGCCACGCAGCCGCGACCCGGCGCCGGCGTCACGCGTCGCACGCCGACCTGCGTGGGAAGCACGTTCCGGTCCGCGGCGACCCAGCAGGACGCCTCGCACGCCGACCGTGCGTGGGAAGCGACGTTTTCTGGCCCAAGGAGCCTCTCAGCCTTCACTCGACGACGGATGCTGCCTCGGAAGCGCGATTCGGGCGCCAAGAGCGCGTCGACGGCTGGCTAAGCCGCGAAACCGTGCGTGGGAAGCACGTCCCGGTCCCGGCGACCCATGGACATCCGTCCATGCCCGATCGAGGACGTCCGCCGAGTGACGGGCCGTGCCCACGAGCCTACCTTGTGGACATCACGAACACGGACCGCCGGACACTGAGACCTGAGACCGGCGGCGCGTCGACCCTCCGGCGGGATGCCGGGCGACGGCGGAGCCGGCAAATCTTGCCGGACGGCGGTCCCGTTCGTTGACCAACTGAAGAACAACCGAAGAACAACCGAATAGCGCACTCGCACATCGATCAGCCAGACGGCCGTCCAAGGACTCGGGGTTCTCCAGGGCGGCTGTCTTGGCGTCTGCGCACGTCCGCAGGGTCCTGCGACGACGACCGGCCATACATGACGAGTTCTGGCATGTACGAGCGGCATGATGGGGTCATGGACCTCCGACACCCATGAGCACGCCGGCCGCCTCGTCCGGCCAGGGGAGCACCAGCCGGTAGTGCCGCCAGTCGTCCGGGTCCGTCACCTCCGGGCGGATCGCATCGGCGATGGCCCGTCCGCCGATGGCCGTCCAGAGGCGCTCGACGCTTGCTTCCCGCACGCGGACGGTCACCCTCACCTTCGGGCTCGCACGCTCGTAGGCCTCGCTCGACGCCTCCCAGAACTCGGCGAGGTCGAAGCCCGCAGGGCGTTCGAACCGCTCGTCCAGGGACACCGCGTCCACGACCCGTGACGCGCGGTAGGTGCGGACCTGGCCATCGACCAGGCCGACGACGTACCAGACCCCGCCCTTGAGGACCAGACCGAGCGGCCCGAGCGTCCGCTCGACGGGTTCCGGCCCGCGCTCATAGGCGATGCACACCAGGTGCCCGTCCCACACGGCGGCCGAAAGTGACCCGAGGTGTGGTACCGGCTCGTCGGCCCGGAACCAGCCCGCGGCGTCCAGGTGGAAGCGCTCGACCAGGCGCGACGCCCGTGATCGGAGTTCCGGTGGAAGCGCCGCCATGACTTTGAGCTGGGCCGCCGCCACGACCGTGCCCAGACCGAGTTGCGCGCGGGTCCGGGCAGCCCGGCCAGGAAGAGCGCCTCGGCCTCGTCCGCCGTCATCCCGGTGAGCCGGGTCCGGTAGCCATCGACCAGCCGGATGCCGCCATGTGGCCCGCGCTCGGCGAAGATCGGGACGCCGGCGGCACTCAGCTCCTCGACGTCGCGGTGGACGGTGCGAACCGACACTTCCAGTTCTCGGGCCAACTCGGCTGCCGTCAACCCGCCGCGCGACTGCAGGAGCAGCAGGAGGTTGACGAGTCGACTGGCACGCACGTCCCGACCATACCCGACTTGTTGACAGGACCTGTCATGAACAGGCCGATGTTCAGTTGGTGGGTCGGCCCTCGGTCCCGCCCTCGCGCCCGCCTTCGCGCAGGAAGCGCTCGATCTCGCCGATGAGGTCGTCGCCCGACGGCAGCCGCTCTTCGTCGACCATCGCCTCCAGGCGCCCGACATACGAGCGAGTGGATTCCTCGAGCGCCGTCGCCGTATCGAGCCGGGTGCGCAGCTGGCGGGCCTCCTCGACCAGGTCGCCCGACGGCAGGATGACGCCCAGGTGTCGACCCAGGGCACTCAGGAGCTCGACCGCGGCGGCCGGATATGCGCCGGAAACGTAGTGGGGGACCTGGGCGAAGTACCCGACGGCGGGGATGCCGGCCTCAGCCATGGACAGCTCCAGCACGGACACGACCGCAGCCGGTACGCGCAGCAGGCCGGCCGGGCCAGGTCGCACGTCGCCGCGCAGCCGACCGGGCTCGGACGTCGTCCCGATGATCGGGACCGCCCTCGTGTGGGGGACGGCCGCCGGGATCGAGCCCAGGCTGATCCACTCGGTGACCTGCAGGCTGCGCGCCAACTCGACCATGGCGGCGCCAAAGGCCTGCCAGCGATCGTCGGGTTCCGGGCCGGCCAGGATGAGCAGGTCGGTCGTCCCCACCCGCACGTGGCGGACGGCGAGCTCGGGCCAGGTCAACTCGGTCAGGCGCCTGTCCATGATCTGCAGCGTCGGGCGCCGAGCTCGATAGTCGAAGAGGATGTCCGGATCGAACGTCGCGACGGCCGGTGCCCCGTGCAGCAGCTCGGCCAGGGCGGTGGTCGCGGCGCTGCCGGCGTCGACCCAGCCATCGAACGCGCCGACCATGACCGGGGCGATGAGGTCGCCGGGATCGCCGGGGCTGCCGGGGGCGGCCATGGAGTAGAGGCTCACATGACCTAGGATACGCGGGCGCCGCTGCGGCGAGATTCAGAAACCTGAATCGAATGACGATCGTCTCTGGGTTGTCGAGCCGGACCTGGTGGGTACAATCCGCACCGATCCGACCGAGATGCGCGCCCCAGCGCGCGCTTACCCGTAGCTATCGATGCAGGAGGGTTGCTTCGTTGCGCACGAGTTTCGCGGGGCGCGTACGAGTCGCGTCCGCACTGATCGCCGCGTCCACCATCCTGGCCGCCGTGGCCGCACCGGTCGCCGCCGCCGACGGCCTGGAGATCACGACGCCGTATCCCGCGGTCGCCGTCGCGCCGGGCTCCAAGGTGAGCTTCGACCTTACGGTCACGTCCGTCCGAACGGCGGACGTCGCGCTGTCGCTGGCCGGGGTCCCGGCCGGTTGGTCGGCGAGCATCCTGGGCGGCGGCAACGTCGTCGAGGGCGTCGCCGTCTCGCCCGATGAGGACGGCACGGTCCGCCTCGACGTCGAGGTGCCCGCCGACGCCACGGCCACCACCGGCTCCATCCGGGTCATAGGCTCCGGCGGTGGGGCGTCAGACACGCTGACCGTGGCGGTTCGCGTGGACGCGGAGGCGGCCGGCGACATCTCGTTGACGACGTCCACGCCGGCCCTCACGGGGGCGTCGGACGCGAGCTTCTCGTTCGATCTCCAGTTCAAGAACGACACGGCCCAGGACGTCACGCTGTCCGTCGCCGCCACCGGCCCGGATGCCGGGTGGGACGTGACGGCGACCCTGACCGGCGAGACCCAGGCTGCTTCGACGGTCGTGGAGGCGGGCTCCACTCAGAACGTGACGGTGGCGGCGACCGCCCCGACCGACGTGACCGCGGGGGCCTATCCCATCGCCGTGACCGCGACCGCCGGCGAGCGAACCGTGACGGCCGACCTGGCCATCCAGATCACCGGCTCGTACTCGATGACCCTGTCCACCCCGAATGACGTCCTGTCGGCGAGCGGCTCGGCCGGTGCCGCGACGACCCAGGCATTCGAGATCACGAACACCGGGACCGCGCCGCTCACCGAGGTCAAGCTGACCGCCACGCCGCCGACCGGCTGGGAGGTCACGTTCGACCCCGAGGCCGTCCTGACCATCGCCCCGGACGCGACCGAGACCATCACCGCGACCATCACGCCATCCAGCGAGGCCGTCGCCGGCGACTACGTCGTGTCCTTTTCCGGCAGCGCGACCGAGGGCGGCGCGGATGCCACGGCACAGATCCGGTTCACCGTGGAGACGTCGCCGATCTGGGCCCTGGTGGGCCTGGGCATCATCGTGCTCATCCTGGGCGGCCTGTTCTACGTCTTCCGGACCTACGGCCGGCGATGAGCGAGACCCCGGGGCGCATCGCGCCCAAGCGACGATCCGGGCGACGGCTCGCCGCCGCTCCAGCTCCCGGCACCCGACCGCTGCCCGGCGAACATCCTGCCGCGACCGGCGCCGAGTCGAGCGGGACGAGCGCGCGTCCGGTGCGGAGCGCCCCGCCCCCCGACGACGTCCGCATCCGGACCCGCGGCCTGACCAAGCGCTACGGCGACCTGGTGGCCGTCGATCACCTGGATCTCGACGTCCGCGAGGGCGAGATCTTCGGCCTGCTCGGGCAGAACGGGGCGGGCAAGACCACCACCATCCTCATGCTCCTGGGTCTCACCGAGCCGTCATCGGGCGAGGCATGGGTCGTGGGCCTGGACCCGACGCGTGGCCCGCTGGAGGTCAAGCGACGGGTCGGCTACATGCCAGATGCCGTCGGCTTCTATGGCGATATGTCCGGCCGCGAGAACCTGCGCTACACGGCCAAGCTCAATCGCATCGAGCGCGAGCTGGCGGACGCCACGATCGAGGAGGTCCTCGACCAGGTCGGCCTCACCGATCGCGCCGACGATCGCGTGGACACCTACTCGCGCGGCATGCTCCAACGCCTGGGCATCGCCGACGCGCTGGTCAAGGATCCCGACGTGCTCATCCTGGACGAGCCGACGACGGCCATCGACCCGCTGGGCGTCGGAGAGATCCTGGACCTCCTCCGGCGGCTCGTGCGCGAGCGCGGGCTGACCATCCTGCTGTCCAGCCACCTGCTCAACCAGGTCCAATCGGTGTGCGATCGGATCGGCATCTTCGCCGCGGGCAAGCTCATCGGGCAGGGGACCATGGCCGATCTGGCGACGCGCTTCGGCGACGGGGCGGGCCACCTGGAGGTCGGCCTGGATCTCGTCGCCGACGACGACATCGAGCGCGTTCAGGCACGATTCGCCGCCATCGACGGCGTGACCGCTGTCGCCCCGGGTTCCGGTGCCGCACGCCTGTGGACGATCACGGTGGCGACCATCGCCGATGCGCCGCGGGTTCGGACGGCCATCTTCGGGGTGGTCGCCGAGGATGGACTGCCGTTGACCTCGATCCGCGAGGTCGTGCCCTCGCTCGAGGATCTGTATCGGCGGGCCGTTGCGCGGCCGGCCACGCGACGACCGGAGGCGGCGGCATGAGCGCCGTGGCCGCTCCCTCCCCCCGCGAGCGCTCCGTCCCGCGGGCGGGCTGGATGGTCGTAGCCGCCAAGGAGTTCGGCGACCACCTGCTGTCGGCCAGGTTCACGGTCCTCGTGCTGGTGCTGGGCCTTGCCGCCGCGATCCCGCTCTACTTCGCGGCGGCCGCGATCCGCGACGTCGCCTCGAGCGTGACCGACTCACAGGCGATCTTCATCGCCCTGTTCTGGCTGGCCCCGGACGTCGGCGCCGGTGGGGTGACCCTGCCGTCCGTGACCGGGTTCCTGGCCTATGTCGCGCCGCTGCTGGGCCTGGCCTTCGCCTTCGATGCCATCAACGGCGAGCGGGCCGACGGGACCCTGCCGCGCCTCCTGTCGCAGCCGATCCATCGCGACGACGTGGTCAACGGCAAGTTCGTGGCGGGCCTCGCGGTGATCGGGATCGTGCTCGTGTCGGTGGTCGGCGCGATCTCCGCGTTCGGGCTGATCCGGCTGGGCATCGTGCCCGCGGCGTCCGAGGTGCTGCGCATCGTCCTGTGGGTGTTCATCACCTTCATCTACGTGTCGCTGTGGCTGGCGTTCGGGATGCTCCTGTCGGTCGTGGTCCGTCGGGCGGCGACGTCGGCGTTGATCGGCTTCGGGACGTGGCTCCTGCTGACGTTCTTCGGCGGCCTGATCGTGTCGCTCATCGGCGGCGTCATCGCGCCGCTGACGGGCTCGGCCGACGAACTGCTGCGCAACAACGGGATCCAGGAGTCGTTGCGTCGGCTGCTGCCCGACACGCTCTACCGCGAGGCGTCCCTGACGTTGCTCAACCCGCAGGTCACGTCGGTGTCCACGCCGGCCACGATCGGTGGGTACGAGCAGGCCCAGCAGCGCATCCCTTCGCTGTTGTCCCTGGACCAGAGCTTCATCCTCGTCTGGCCGCAGGTCGTGGGGCTCGTCGCGCTCACGGTGGCGTGCTTCGCCGTGGCCTACGTGATGTTCATGCGCCAGGAGGTCCGGGCCTAGGGAAGTGGGGTCCACCCAGCCCAGCCCTCGCGCTGTGCATCGAATGCACACATCGAGCCTCGGGGCGAGGAGTCGCAGGCCCAGGACGTCGAGCCTGCGCCATCGAATGGCGCATCCGTGACGCCCGAGCGCATCTGCGGGGCGTCGACGTCGCCCGTCGTCGCTGGCTGCATCATCCGATGACGCAGGTCTGACGCTCGAGCCCGTCGCCGCGTCCCTTGTGTGCATCGAATGCACGCCGCCCCGACGGATGTGCATCGGATGACGCGGATCCGACGACCCAGGCATAGCATCCCCTCCACGTGGTCCGGATCGGAGGAAGTTCAGATGGTCGATGTGAGCGCGCCGGTCAGCGGCGTGGTCCTGTTCCTCGCGGTGGCCGCGATGACCACGCTCGGCGCCGGCATCCGCCGGATCCCGTGGCGGTTCGGCGCGGTCATGGGGCTGGGCACGGCAACGGTCCTCGGGGCGGCCTGGGCGGCGACCGCCGGGCTGGCAGACCCGCCGATCCTGGTCCTGATCGGGGCGATCGGGGGCTCTGTGACTCAGCAGGCGTTCGACCGCGGCCAACGGGAGCGCCGACGCATCTCCGATACGATCGCCGCGGTCCCAGGCCGTTCGGCGGCCTGATCAGCCGACGCTCAGCCGGCCGCCAGAGACCCCCGTCGGAGTCCCAGCTCGACCTCCGCGGCGCCCGTGGCCCAGGCCTGGACCTCGTCGCGTGAGATCGTCGTCGCGTGGGCCACGACCTGGAGCGCCAGCCCATCGAGCAGGGACAGGATCCGCCACGCTGCCCCCGCCGCGTCCGCGCACGCGAACGAGCCATCCGCCACACCCGCCCGGATCACGCCTTCCAGCAGGCCCTGCCACTGGAGGTTGAGCCGGCGGGAGGTCGCCCGCACCGCTGGTCGACGGGCCGCCTCCGCCCAGGCATCCAGCCAGAGCTGGAACGCCCAGTCCTTGTCGGCCGGGGTATAGGTCATGAAGAAGGACCGCAGTGCGGCCAGGGGCGAGGCAGCCGCGGCCATCTGCGCTCCGGAAGCAGTCAGATCCTGGGACGCGACCTGCTCGAAGGCGGCCGCCAGCACATCATCCATGGACTCGAAGTAGTGGTGGATGAGCCCCGACGATGTCCCCATCTCGGTGGCCACGTCGCGCGCCGTGGCGGATGCCAGGCCCTTGCGCACGGCGACCGCCACGGTGGCGGCCACGATCGCGTCGCGTCGATCGGCGGGGGACATTCGGCTCATCGCCCGCAGCGTAGGACGATATTGCGCAAACGTCCAACTGCGGATATCGTCGCCGCCAAGCACCGGCATGGACGACATCTGAGGTCGCAGGCACGGCATGATCCGCACGACCCCCTTCCACGAGCGCACCAACGCGCTGAACGAGACCCAGCTGTGGAGCCACTGGTCCGGCCATCTTGCCGCGGACCGCTACCAGATGTCGGACAAGATGGAGTACTTCGCGGTCCGCAACGCGGCCGGCCTGTTCGACTCCAGTCCGCTCTACAAGTACTGGATCCGCGGCCGCGACGCCGAGAAGTTCCTGAGCGGCGTCCTCGCCCGCGACATCCGCCAGTGCCCGCCCGGTCAGGCGCAGTACACCTGCTGGCTCGATGACCGCGGCTTCGTCATCGAGGACGGGGTCATCCTCCACACGGCGAAGGACGAGTACCTCCTGACCAGCGCCGAGCCGAACCTGGCGTACTTCGCCGACCGCATCGGTCGCGACCAGGTGACCATCGAGGAAGTCAGCCACGACATCGGCACCCTCGCCCTCCAGGGCCCGCGCTCACGAGCCCTGCTCGCCAAGCTCGTCCCGCAGATGGAGAAGATCCCGTACTTCGGGGTCGCCAAGGGCGAGATCGGCGGCGCGGCCGTGACCGTGAGCCGGACCGGTTACAGCGGCGACCTGGGCTACGAGGTCTGGATCGATACGCCCGACGCCCTGCATGTCTGGGACACGCTGTGGGACTCGATGGAGGGCCACGGCGTGCTGCCGTTCGGTCTGGCCGCGCTGTACATGCTCCGCATCGAGGCCGGGCTGCTGCTCCTGGACGCCGACTTCGACTCCAGCCGCTACGCCTGGAACGACGCACACCGCTCGACCCCCATCGAGCTCGGCTGGTCGTGGATGTTCAAGGACCTCAACGCCGACGACCGGGCGTTCATCGGCCGTAAGGCGCTGCAGCGCGAGATCGCGGACAAGACCTCGCGCTGGGCGATGCGCGGACTCATCGTCGATTGGCGGGACTACGATCGGGTCTACGGCGACGCGGGCCTGATCCCACCCAAGGACCACGCGCCCATCGTGGAGGACTGGATGCTCTACGACGACGAGTACCAGCGCGTCGGTTATGCGACCAGCTTCATGTACTCGCCGATGCTCCAGCGCCACATCGCCCTGGCCCGGGTCCGGCCCGACTTCGCGAAGCATGGGACCAGGGTGAACCTGGAGTTCACGGTCGACCACCACTACGAGCAGGTCGCGGCGCACGTCGCCCGGCTGCCGCTCTACAACCCTGAGCGAAAGACGGCCTGACGATGACGATGACCGCGGCCCGCAAGGCCTCCTCGACCACCAAGGCCCCCAAGTCCGGGAAGGCCAGGGCGACCACGAAGGCCGACCGGACCTACGACGCCGTCGTCATCGGTGGCGGCCACAACGGCCTCGTGAACGGCGCGTACCTCGCCAAGTCGGGTCTCAAGACGCTGATCATCGAACGGCGCCACCTGGTCGGCGGCGCGGCCATCACGGAAGAACTCCGTCCCGGCTTCTGGTTCACGACCTTCTCCTACGCGCTGTCCCTGATCCGCCCGGAGATCATCCAGGACCTGGAGCTGACCAAGCACGGCTTCATGCCGCTCCTGATGTCCACGACCTTCGCGCCCGGCGAGGACGGCGACTACCTGCTGTTCACCCAGGACCACGCGCAGAACCTCAAGGAGATCGCGCGCCACTCCCAGCACGATGCCGATGCGTACGACCAGTACACGCACGACATGGAGATGGTCTGCCAGGCGGTCAAGCCGCTCATGGACATGGTCCCGCCCGACATCTTCAGTGACGACCCGGAGGAGATGCTCGCGCTGGCCCGCCTGGGCGGCCGGTTCAAGCGGCTCGACAAGCGCGTCCTCCACAACGCGGTCCGGCTGATGACCGGCAGCGCCGCTGACTTCCTCGACGACTACTTCGACGACCCGCTGCTCAAGGGCTACCTCGCCTCGTCGAGCATCATCGGGACCAAGGTCGGGCCGCGCTCGCAGGGCTCGGGGCTGGTGCTGCTGTACCACTCGCTCGGCGAGCACGACGGCGACTTCGGCTCGTGGGCCTTCCACAAGGGCGGCAACGGCGGGTTCACCCAGGTGCTGGCTCGGGCGGCGGAGTCGTTCGGGGCGGAGATCCGCCTGGAGTCGCCGGTCAGTTCGGTCATCACCAAGGACGGTCGGGCGACCGGCGTCGCCCTGGACGACGGGACGGAGTTCTACGCCGACACCGTGGTCTCGGCACTCGACCCGCGACGCACCTTCCTGGAGCTCGTCGAGCCGCGCGAGCTGCCCGACGATCTCGTGGAGAACATCCAGCGCTACCGGTTCCAGGGCACGTCGTCGAAGGTGAACTTCGCGCTCGATGGCCTGCCGACGTTCCCGGCCCTCGGCCAGAAGGCTGACCACTTCCGCGGCTTCACGAACATCGGCCCGTCGATGGACTACCTGGAGCGCGCCTATGACGACGCGAAGTACGGCTGGTACTCGTCGCGTCCGTACATCGACATGGCCATCCAGTCGACGATCGATCCGGACATGGCGCCCCCCGGCAAGCACGTCCTGTCGTGCTTCATCCAGTACACGCCGTACAAGCTGCGCGAGAGCGACTGGGACACCGAGAAGGAGAACCTGGGCGATACGGTCCAGCGCACGCTCGAGTCGTTCTTCCCGGGCTTCGGCGACCTGGTCCTCCAGCGTGAGGTGGTCACGCCCCTGCACATCGAGCGGACCGTCGGCCTGTCCGAGGGCAACATCTTCGCCGGCGAGTTCTTCGCCCCGCAGATGTTCTTCTTCCGGCCGGCCCCGGGCTGGAGCCAGTACCGCACGCCGATCGACGGCTACTACCAGTGCGGGTCGGGTACGCATCCGGGCGGCTGCGTCATCGGTGCACCGGGCAAGCTCGCCGCCGGGCAGATCCTCAAGGACCGGGCGAAGGCCGCCAAGTCCTGAGGCAGCTGGCGGCGCCGGGTGGCGTCCCACCGGGTGGCGTCCCACCGGGTGGCCCATACGTCGACGGAACGGGTGGCGGGTCGGTGATCGGCCGCTGTCCTCCGATGCGCGTCCCGCCCCGGGGTCCGAACATCGCCCCGAAGGACCCGGCTCATCGCTCCATCGACGTTAGGACCGTCGGGTGGGAACGACGATCGAGGCGCCGTTAGAGGCCCCGCCTCCCCGAACACGACGACGCCCGCCCGACCGATGGGGTCGAGCGGGTGCCGGTCCTCCCGGGAGATGTGCGCTGGCTACTGGCCGATGAGCGCGCCCGCGGCATCGACGACGAACCACTTCGTGCCGACACCCTGGCCATTGGTGTCGCCGGCCGCCGCATCAGCGGCGAAGTAGTACAGCGGCCAATCGCCGTACTTGACCTGCTTGGTGCCATCGGTCCGGTCCACGGTCGAGAGCTTGGTCGCGTCCAGGCCATCGCCCAGGCTGACGTCGGCGCCGGCGATGAGCGGCGGCCACGCCGTCGCGCAGTCGTCGTAGCAGGTCGATGTGCCGTCGACGTCGTTGGTGAAGGCGTACAGGGTCTTGCCGTCCGCGTCGACGATGATCGAGCCGAGCGACGAGTCTGCGAGGGCGATCGTGGTGGCCTCCGCGGCGGGTGCCGATGCGGGTGGCGCCTCCGACGCGGGCGGATCCTCGGACGCCGCGACCGACGGCGCCGGTGTGGCCGGGGCGGCGGACGGTGAGGCGGCTCCGGAACCGGAACACGCCGCGACGATCAGGGCGAACGGCAGGGCGAGGAGGAGCAGGCGAGTGGATCGGGACATGTGCGTCTCCAGGTACATGGGCTGCTGACACCCTCGACTACGTCCGGCAGCGGGTCCGCGGTTTCGCTGATACTCCCGGCATGCCCGCCAACGAATACGCCTTCCGCACGACCTGGCAGGTCCCCGGCACGCCTGACGAGGTGACCGCGATCCTGGCCGACGCGCCCGACCTCGCCCGCTGGTGGCCGTCGGTCTACCTGGAGGTCAGCGAGGTGGCGCCCGGCGACGAGCGGGGCATCGGCAAGGTGGTCGAGCTGTACACGAAGGGCTTCCTGCCGTACACGCTGCGCTGGCGGTTCGAGGTCACCGAATCCGATCCGCCGCACGGGTTCCGCCTGGACGCACGCGGCGACTTCGTCGGAGTCGGGATCTGGACGCTGACCCCCCGACGCCCAGCCGAGGACCCCGCGGGACCGCTGACCGAGGTGGTCTACGACTGGACGGTCACCGCCGAGAAGGGCGTCCTCAAGCGATTCTCGCGGTTCATCAAACCCGCGTTTTCGGCGAACCACCACTGGGCGATGCGCCGCGGGGAGGAAAGCCTGCGCCTGGAACTGGCTCGGCGGCGAACGACGGATCCGGTCGTGCTGGCCGCGATCCCCGGGCCACCCGGTCCTACCTTCCCGCACAACCTTCGGCGGCGGTAGGCAGCAACGGTTGACCGGGGCCGCATCGCGCGACCCCGGTCGAACCGGCCCCCGACATCGTGCGGCTCAGTGGACCCGGCGGATCACGAACGGGTTCTGGAGCGGATGGTGGCCCCTGGCGCCCACCCAGATGCGGCCGATCGGGAGCTTGGCCCCGTTCATCGAGCCGCCGATGACCAATCGCTCTGCACAGGCGGTGGTGAAGTCCAGGCCGTCGACGCGCCCGTGGTTCACGAACCGATAGGTGAGCGTCAGCTTGTCGGCACTGAGGGTGAACGTGTCGCCCTTCTCGAGCAGGACACCGGTCACGGTGATGGGCTTGTCGGAGCGGATGCGACCGCTGAAGACCGCGCGGGCGGACGAGACCTTGGTCACGCGCAGGTGCCAGCCCTTGGCGTTGTGCCACAGGTAGTCGCCGGCGCGCCCCCCGGACACGAACGAGATGGGCTTGCCCTGGGCAGCGAGCGGCCAGTGGCCATCGCAGGTGCCTTCGCCGGTCGTCGTCGAGGCCGCGAAAGCGGCGCTCGGCACGACCAGGGCGGCCACGAGGGCCGCCAGCAGCCCGATCGAGCGGAGCGAGCGACGGCGGCGATGCTGGTTCGGATCAGACACGGTTCGCGTTCCCTTTCCATCCATGCGTCCGGACCCGTGGCCGGAACGTCGTGGTCGCACCGTATGGGCACCCTGTGAAGATGCCATCAAGGACGTGGCCCTGGCCAAGCGACGACGGCCAGTCCGTGGTGCCTGCTGGCACCGGGGGATCTGACTGTCGATTCCCCGCCGGCCCATTCGTCGTGAGGGTGATGGCGGCCCCGACGGCCGTCGCGACCCAGGAGGGCGATCCCATGGCGAATTACGTGCTCGTGTACCACGGCGGCTCCATGCCGGAGGGCGAGAAGGCCCAGGCCGAGGCGATGGAAGCCTGGAACGTCTGGTTCGCGAAGCTCGGCCCGGCCGTCGTGGACGGCGGCAATCCGGCCTCGCGAACCAAGCTGATCGCGGGCGACGGCAGCGTCAGCGATGACGCGTCCGGTCCGTCCGGCTACTCGATCATCTCCGCGGCGTCGCTCGACGAGGCCGTCGAGCTGGCCAAGGGCTGCCCCGTCCTCCACGGTCGTGCGACGGTCCAGGTCGTGGAGACCTTCGCCGCGATGTGACCGTGCTTCCGGTGAACCGGAGCCCGAGAATCGAAACGACCCGGATCGACTGACGATCCGGGTCGTGATTCTTGCGAGAGCGTTGGGCCGGTCGCCCGGCCCGAGCGGCTGGTTAGCCGCGCTGGCTTCGGAAGCAGTCGCTGCAGTAGACGGGCTTGCCGCTCGTCGGGCGGAAGGGGACCTGGGCCTCCTTGCCGCAGGACGAACAGGTCGCCGCGAACATCTCGCGGGGACCACGGTCGTACCCGCCGCCGCCACCACCACCGCCACCGTACGAGCCGGCGCCGCTGGAGTAGCCACCGCTGCTGCCCCCGTAGGAGCTGCCGCCACCCTCGGCGTTGCGGGCCGACTTGCGGCTCGCTCGGCAGGAGGGGCAGCGTCGCGGCTCGGTGAAGCCGCGCTGCGAGTAGAAGTCCTGCTCGGAACCGGTGAACACGAATTCCTGTCCACAGTCCGCGCAGGTCAGATTTTTGTCGCTATACAAGAGAAAAGACTCCTTCTCGAATGCCCGGCGCGAGCCCATCGGGTTCTCGCGTCAGTCGTGAGAGGAGTCCGAGTTTGTTGCGTCGAGTCATGTTCGTTTTCGACATGGGCGGTCCCATGGCGCGGGTGGATGGTACACGGGATCGGGGGCGTGTGCGCACGAAGTTTTCACAAACCCCGATTCTCGGTGACGCGTTAACGAACCGTTGATGGAACGCCGTTACGCTGCCGCGGTTCGACCGTGTCCCCAGCTGAGGATCCGCCGCGTGACGACCACTTCGACCGACGCCATCCGCGCCGTCCCACTCTTCCGAGGCATGACCGACCGGTCCATCGAGGCCATCGGGGAGCTGGCCCAGATGGCGGCCTTCGAGCCTGGGGCGCTGCTGACGCGCGAAGGGGACCGCGGCGACGGCTTCCTGGTGCTCACCGCCGGAACCGCGACGGTGACGCAGCAGGGACGACGCATCCGGACCCTGGGACCGGGCGACTTCCTGGGCGAGATCGCCCTGATCGATGGGGGTCCGCGGACGGCGACGGTCACGGCCGATTCGGCCGTTGAGGCCATCGTCATCGATCGCGACGGATTCAGCCGCCTGATGAACGAGTTCCCGGTGGTGCGCCTGGATCTCGTCACGGCGCTCACCCAGCGACTCCGAGAGCGGGCGCCCGACCCGACCGACTGACCCGGCCGGGGAGCGGCCGCGGCGCCTCGTCGGCCGGTCGGGCGGCTCGTCGGCCCTAGCGCGGTCGACCCTCACGCAGGGTCGCGACCGACTTCTCGATCCGGCGCTGGCGGGTCTCATCCGTCTTCGCGCCGTTGACCGAGAGGACGTGCCACGACTGGTTGCTGTAGGACAGCGCATCGAACGTCCGGCGCGCCTCGGGCTCGGCGTCCAGGGCGGCGGCAAGGTCGGGTGACACCTCGACGACCCGAGGGGCCAGGTCGAGCGCCAGGTCGACCTCGACCTCGAGCTCGTCGCCGGCCCGGATACCGGAGGCGGCGCGGTGCTCGGCGCTGATGCCGATCATGAACACGTCCCCGAACACGGCGACCGTGTTGCGGTACGTGTAGCCGTTGACGGTCACGACGACCGGCGGGCGCTTGCCCTTGCCCAGGCTCGCGACGACGTCGGCCGGCACCTCGAACCCGGTCGCAGTCGGGCCTGACTGGAGCAGCGTCGTCCGGAAGCGCATCGGCACACGCTATCGCGCCACGGGAATCGAGAACGGCCCGCCGATGAGGGCGAGCCGTCCAGTTGCGCTCGTTTCGGAGCGTTCCGCGGGTTAGGCGGAGCGGACCGTCTTGGCGCGCGGGCCCTTGGGGCTCGCTTCGACTTCGAACACGACGGGCTCGCCGCCGGCAAGGCGATCGAACTCGAGTGAGGTGTCGAGGGCGCCGCGATGGAAGAAGTATTCCTTCCCGTCGTCGGCGGAGATGAAGCCGAAGCCGCGATCGGCGACGACCTTCTTGATGGTCCCGTTGGCCATGGTGTGGCCTCCAAGTGCTTCCCGAACGCGGGATGCAGCGCACGGTCCGTTCGAGAAGGGGATCGACCACGCGGAGCTCTGCCGCACATCGCGACAGGCCTCAACCATAGCACGGGTGCCTCAGGAGCCCCCCACGGCAAGCGTGGGGCGGCGCTCAGAGCGGGATGTCGAGTTCGTGCCAGAACTTGATGGTCGCCTGCATTCGCTGGGTGCTCGTCAGGTCGGATTCCGCCTCGAGCGCGTCGATGAGCTTGGCGCGCGGGACCTCCGTGCCGCGGCTGGCCTTGCCGTGCTTGCCGCCCAGGGTGGAGATGAGCGTGCGCAGTCGCGGCGTGACGGTCGCGTCGCCACGGCGCTTGAAGCCGAACCACATCGTCTTGGGCGTCCCGTTCAGGCTCCCGTGGTGGCCGACCTTGTAGAGCGCGGTGTCCGCGAGCGTCGCCCGGATCGCCGCCGCGTTCGGCGCATCGAACAGCGCGTAGCGCCAGTCCTCGATCTGCGCATCGCCGGAGAAGAGCAGCTTCGTCCCGCCGATCTCGAACAGCAGGATCAGGCTCGTGTTGTTGAGCGCGTCGTCGATGCTGCGCACGATGCCCAGCAGTTCCTCGGCGTTCATCCGGTCGATCTGGGGGACGAGCCAGCGGGTCGGCAGGGGCAGCCGGGCCTTGGTCTCGGCGTCGGGGAAGAGCTGCGCGGGATCAGCCCCGGCGGCGGTCCGGCGCGCGATCCTGGCGGCCAGGTGCCAGTACTCGGTCGCGTCCTTGCTGGCCATGTTCGCCATGCCGGGCGCCTGGTCCAGGGTCGGCGGACCAAGGACGCGGATCTTCACACCGGGTAGGACCGCGGCCAGCGGCAGGAGCGTCCCGAAGCGCGCGTACACCCGGCGCTTGCCCAGGGTCATGAGGTTGCGGACGGCGGCCGGGTTGCTGATGTTGGTCTCACCCAGGAAGTGGATCTCCTCGGCCAGGGCCGGCGGGGTGGTGCTCCCGGCGGCCATGAGCTTCGTGGCCCGCGACCGGATCCGTCCCGCGACACTGTGCATCTCGCCGAGGCGGGTGACCACGGCGCGGGCGGCGGCTCCCTGGGCACCCGCGCCCGCCCCGCCTGCGCCCCCGCCCCCGGGCGCCGAGGCATTCGGGTCCAGGTCCGGATCC
>JBPPMZ010000154.1:0-10450 GCA_051306295.1 Candidatus Limnocylindrales bacterium | reverse complement strand
CGGCGCGGCGGAACTCGTGGAGAGCCGCGAGATCCTTCCCGGCCAGTGGCTGCAGGCGTACCACGCGCCCGACATCGCCAGCGGATCGCGCGCCGGCCAGTTCGTGCACATGCGGACCGGCGATCTTTCGGGCATGGTCCTGCGGCGTCCGTTCTCGCTCAACACGACGGATGCCGCCAGCGGCATCGTGACCATCCACTTCCGGGTCATCGGGCGCGGCACGGAATGGTTCACGCGCCTGCGCGAGGGCGACGAGGTCGATCTGCTCGGCCCGCTGGGTCGGCCGTTCGAGGTGGACCCGCGCAGCCGCCACCTGCTCTTGATCGCGGGCGGCCTCGGCATCGCCGGCGTCCGGATGCTGGCCGATGAGGCGATCCGCGACGGTCGCCAGGTCACGCTCCTGTTCGGGGCGGCCAGCTCTCGCGAGGTCTACCCCACCAGCCTCCTGCCCGACGAGGTCGAGTACGTGGTCGCGACCGATGACGGCTCGCTTGGCCACCACGGCTACGTCACCGACCTCGTGCCCGAGTACGAGGCCTGGGCGGACCAGGCGTTCGCTTGCGGACCGGGCGGCATGCTCGCGGCGCTCGCGAAGCAGGCCGAGGGCCGGCGGGGTCGGCTCGGTGTCGCCAAGCTCGGGCGTAAGCGCGGCGGCGGCAAGACGGACGCCCCCGGCTCACCGGCTGCGCGCCGCAAGACGTTCCTCCAGGTCTCGATGGAACAGAACATGGGTTGCGCCGTCGGGGCGTGCCTGGGCTGCGTGGTCATGAGCACGACCGGCGTCCCGCAGCGCGTCTGCCGCGAAGGCCCGGTCTTCGCCTCGGACGAGCTGGTCTGGGAAGGCGCCTGGTCGTGAAGGCCAAGCGGCGAGCGATCACCTCCGGCGCGCCCCAGGCCTCGAGCCGGCGCTCCGCTGAGCCCCGGCGCGCCCGGCCCGCGACGGCCACCCCGCAGGCGCGACCGCGCAGCGAGCCGCGACGCCCGGCCGTCGTGACGGAGCCGGCCCCACCGCGGATCCAGGCCGCGGACGTGGACCTTCGCGTGGACCTGGGTCGCGGCCTCGTCCTGCCCAACCCGATCCTCGTCGCGTCGGGGACGTTCGGCTACGGTGTCGAGTACGGCGACGTCGTCGATGTCGATCTACTGGGGGCCATCTGCTGCAAGGGCACGACCCTCAAGGCGCGCATCGGCAACCCGACCCCGCGCGTGACCGAGACGCCGGGCGGGATGCTCAACTCGATCGGCCTGCAGAACCCCGGCGTCGATGCCGTCATCACCAAATACGCGGCCACCTGGGCCGCCTGGAAGGTGCCGGTCATCGTCAACGTGGCGGGGGAGTCGGTCCGCGACTACGTCGAGGTCGCGCGGCGGCTGGAGGGGGTGCCCGGCATCGCCGGCATCGAACTCAACATCTCGTGCCCCAACGTCGGCAAGGGCGGCCTCCAGTTCGCCATCGATGCGAGCGCGGCCGCCGAGGTGACGGCCGCGGTCCGGCGCGCCACGGATCTGCCGTTGCTGGTCAAGCTGTCGCCCAACGTGGCCGATATCCGGCCCATCGCCCGGGCCATCGCCGATGCCGGTGCGGATGCCCTGACCGCCATCAACACGTTGAGTGGGATCGCCGTCGCGCCGGGCCGTCAGCGGCCGTTGCTGGGCAACACGTATGGCGGCCTATCTGGCCCGGCCGTCAAACCGGTCGCGCTGCGCGTCGTCTACGAGGCGTCGCAGGCGGTCAAGATCCCGGTCGTGGCCATCGGCGGGGTCATGGAGCTTGCGGACGTGCTGGACTTCCTGGCGGTCGGGGCGGTGGCGGTCCAGGTCGGCACGGCCATCTTCGCCGACCCGACCCTCCCGGTCCGGCTCGTGGACGAGCTCGCCCAGGCGGCCGCGGACCGTGGCTTCACGACGTACCGTGACTTCATCGGGACGGCGCTTCCCAAGCGGACGGCCGCCCCGTCGTCGAAGGGCGTCGAGTACCGCCCCTAGCGACGTCTCCCACGCCGACGTTCCCACCCCACGGTCCTTACGTCGGTCGAGCGATCCGGCCCGGGAATCGTCCGACGTACCTCCCCAGGGGCGGGACACGCGTCGGAGGAAGCCGCGGCCGCCGACCCTCCGACCGTTTCGTTCGACGTTGGGCCCGCCGGAGGGTACGCAGCCTGGGGCTAGCCTGCGCATGGTATGGTATGTGCATGTTCAGTGAGCGCACCCAGGTCCTCCTCTCTCCTCAGCAGGTCGAGAAGCTGAAGCGCATCGCCGCGCGCGATGGGCGGTCGGTCGGCGCCGTGATCCGTGACGCGGTGGACAGCTATGTCGACCCCGGCCTGGACTCGCGCCGACGCGCCGCCGACCGGATCCTGTCGATGAACCTGCCCGTGGACGACTGGGAGGTCATGAAGGAGCAGATCATGCGCAGCCAGCTCGGCGACTGGTGACGGTCTTCGTCGACACCGCGGTCCTGATGTATGCGGCCGGTGCCGAGCATCCGCTCCGGGCGCCGTGTGCCCGCATCGTTGCAAGCATCCGCGAAGGATCGGTCGAGGCGACGACCTCCGTCGAAGTCGTCCAGGAGCTGGCGCATCGATACATCAGCATCGGTCGACCGGAGGCGGCTCGAACGATGGCCGCGGACGCCCTCGATCTATTCGCGCCGGTGCTGCCCATCACCCATGCGGTGATGCGCCGCGTCCCGGACTTGGCGCTTCGGTATCCCAGGCTGCAGGCCAGGGATCTGGTCCATGTCGCGACCTGCATCCACGAGGGGATCACCGAGATCATCAGCCCTGATCGAGGGTTCGATGATGTCGCGGAGGTCCGGCGCATCGACCCGCTAGCATTCGCGTCGTGACCACGATCAAACCGGCACTCGACCTCGCCGCCCGAGCGGGCATCGCGGCCCGGACGGAGGCGCTCTTCCGGGCGTCGGGGGCGTTCCGGGAGGGCCACTTCCAGCTCAAGAGCGGTCGCCACGGCGATGCCTACGTGGAGAAGTTCGCGGTCCTGTCCGATCCCGCCGCGACCAGCGAGCTGTGCGGCTACTGGGCCACCCGCGTCGGCGGTGAGGGGTTTGTCGATCTCGTCGCCGGCCCGACGACCGGCGGCGTCATCCTGGCCTTCGAGACGGCTCGCCAACTTGGCGTCCGATCGATCTTCGCGGAGGAAGTCCGCCACGCCGACGGCGCCACCCACCGCGAGTTCCGCCGCGGGTTCACGATCACGCCCGGCGAGCGCGTCCTGCTGGTGGACGACATCCTCACGACCGGCGGCTCCCTCCTGGCCATGATCCCCGCCGTGGAGGCGCTCGGTGGCGAGATCGTCGAGTGCGCGGTGATGGTCGATCGGAGCGGCGGGCGGACGACGCTCACCTCCCCGACCACCGGTCGCGTCTACCCGCTGCGTTCGCTCTGGCAGCTGGACCTGCCCACCTACGAACCCGGCGCGGCGACCTGCCCGCGCTGCGCGGCTGGCGATCCGCTGTACGCCCCCGGGAGTACCGGCACGGTCTCGGCCGCCGGCGCCTGACGCGTCGTGGATCGCGCGACCCGCAACCTGTTCGCGCTGCTCCTCGTCGGCGTCATCGCGTTGACCGGTGGCGCGGCCCTGATCCTGGGTGGGTCGCCGCCAGCTGACCCGGGGGCACCACCCGGCACGACGGCCGTCGTCGGTGCGATCGTGGGGGTCCAGGCCGAGAGTCTGGGCGACGTCCGGTCCTTCCAGGTCCGCACGACGGCCGGTGAGGTCCTCGATTTCGACCTGAGCGCGCTGGAGAACGGCGATGTGTTCCCGCCCGGCCACCTGGCCGAGCACCAGGTCACGGCTGAACCGGTCCGGGTCTGGTATCGCGACGAGGGCGGGACGCGCTTCGCGATCCGCGTGGACGACGCCGGACCCTGACCTATTCGACAGCGGCGATCGCCGCTTCGAGCTCCTCGTCGCCGAAGATGAGCATCAGCGACGAGCGGACGATGCCCTCGCGGTCCACGACGAAGAGCCACGGCTCCGACGGGAGGCGCCACTCGTCGGTCGAGGCGGCGGCCGTCAGGGCCGGCGGATCGCCCGTCAGCACCGGCTGGAGCTGGCCATCGACATCCTCGAGCTGGTAGGGCTCGACGTTGATGAACGTCATCGATGGGTGGGCCGCGGCGATCGGCTTGAGCCGGTCGAGCGTCGGGCCGCACTGCGCCGAGGCGCAGAACTTCGGCGTCGCGAAGACGAGCACGAATGGCTGCTTCGCGGCGAGGGCCTCGGCGACGGATGTCTCGTAGAACGCAGCGACTGGCTCGTCGTCGGTCGAGATCTTCGCGAGGTCCCCGCCGACATCGGCCAGGATCGGCGTGTCGGAGGCGGGTGCTGGATCGCCGACGCTGACCACGGTCCGCTCCTCGCGGACATCGAAGGGCACGCGGATCGTCTCCGGCGCGGCGTCCGCCACCTGGGTCGTGAACGCGGCACCCCACAGCCCCGACATCGGGAAGTCCACGTTGGCGACGTACACGCCGACCTGGCCATCGATGGCCCAGATGAATCGCGCCTCGGCGGTCACGGCCGGTGTCGCCGGATCGGCGCCCAGATCGAAGAACTCCAGCGTCACGGTCCGGTCCGGGGCCGCGACGGGCACGCCCTTGGCATCCACGAACGAGAACATCATCCGGTTCGCGCCGCAGGCCAGGACCCCGCCGGGATCGATGATCGACGGAAAGACGGTCGGGGCCTGGCTGCCGGACCAGGTGGTGACGACGTCGCTGGCGGGTTCCGGGGTCGCCGGGCAGGCCGCGGCGCTCGCGCCGGGCGACATCGACGCCCCCGCTGTCGCGCCGCCGCCGGACGAGCAGGCCGCCACGAGGACAGCGGCAGCGACCAGCACGGCGATGAATGGTCGAGGGGTCATGGCCGAAACGATAGCCGAGGTGGTCGGGAGACGCGGTCGCGCTAGAATGCGAGCTGAGCCGTCCGTCCCGTCCCGAGCGTCCGGCGTCCCTGCGCCGACGCCCCCAGGAGCCCCGTTGACCCGTTTCCAGAAGCTTGCCGCGTGGACCCTTGCGACCGCCATCCTGCTCGTCACGGTGGGGGTGATCGTGCGCGCCACGGATTCCGGACTGGGCTGTCCGGATTGGCCGTTGTGTCACGGCCAGCTGATCCCGCCGCTGGACGACCCCAAGGCGTGGATCGAGTGGATCCACCGCGACATCGCGGTGATCATCGGGTTCATGATCCTGGGCCTCGCCGGTCTGGCCGTGCGCGATCACCGGGACCGGCGGTCGCTGCTCTGGCCCTCGTTCGCGGCGGTCGGGCTGGTCGGGTACCAGGCGTGGCTGGGCCGTGAGACGGTCCGCCTCGGCAACAGCGGGGAGTCGGTCATGGCCCACCTCGCCGCGGCGATGCTGCTGGTCGGGCTGCTGGTCTTCCTGACGGTCAGGGCCGGGTTCCCCGGGCGGATCGGCGGGCGCGGTGCCAGCCAGCGGTTCACGTTGCTCGCGACCTTCGCCGGGATCGCGACCTTCGCACTCCTGCTCTTCGGGTCGAACGTGACCGCCACCGATTCCGCGCTGGTCTTCCCGGATTGGCCGCTGATGGGCGGCTCGTTCGTCCCACCCCTGACCGAAGTCAGTTCGGCGCACATCCTGCATCGCTGGGTGGCCGGGTTCGTGGCCATCGTCGTGGCGCTCGTCGCCGTCGCGGCGTGGCGGACACAACGGCATCGCCCGGCCCTGGTTCGGCTCGCGGTCGGCGCGGCCGCGCTGTTCGCTGTCCAGGTGGTCATCGGCGGCCTCCAGGTCCTGACCCAGCTGTCGGCCTGGACCCAGACCCTGCACCTCGCCCTGGGCGCGGTCATCTGGTCGATGCTGGCGGGGCTCGCGGTCCTGAGCTACTACAGCGCCAGAACGGAACTCGTGGACGGGCGAACCGCCACGGACGCCACGCTCACGGGGCGCACGCGCGGTGAGTCGATCCGCGCCTACATCGCGCTGACCAAGCCGCGCATCATCGAGTTGCTGCTGGTGACGACGGTCCCGGCTATGGTCCTCGCGACCCGCTTCGTGCCCGGCACCGACTGGGGCGCGTGGGGCGGCCTCGTGGCCTGGACGCTCATCGGCGGCACGCTGGCGGCCGGCAGCGCCAACGCCATCAACTGCTATCTCGACCGCGACATCGACCTGCTCATGGCGCGCACCCGCCGTCGACCGCTGCCCGCCCACGAGGTCGAGCCGGAACGGGCGGTCGTCTTCGGGATCGTGCTCGGGATCGTGTCACTCGCGGTCATGGCCTGGTTCGTGAACCTGCTCGCCGCGTTCCTGACCCTGCTGGCCATCGGCTTTTACGTCGTCGTGTACACGATGATGCTCAAGCGCACGACGCCCCAGAACATCGTCATCGGTGGCGCGGCCGGGGCCCTGCCGCCGGTCATCGGCTGGGCGGCCGTGACGGGCGAGGTCGGCATCCCGGCGCTCATCCTGTTCGCGATCGTCTTCTACTGGACGCCGCCGCACTTCTGGGCGCTTTCGCTGCGCATCCGCAAGGACTACGCCGCGGCCGGGGTGCCGATGCTGCCCGTCGTCAAGGGCATCCCGGAGACCACCCGCCAGATCGCCCTCTACACGGGCCTCATGGTCGCCATCTCGCTCATCCTGTGGCCGGTCGCCCGGATGGGGCTCATCTACCTGGGCGCGGCGGTCGGCCTGGGTGCCGTCTTCCTCTGGCAGGCCTGGGCGCTGTGGCGGCAGGGCGCGTCGGAGGAAGGATCCACGCGCGGGGCGATCGCGCTCTACAAGTACTCGATCAGCTATCTCTCGCTGCTGTTCCTGGCCGTCGCGGTGGACGCACTCATCGTCATCTGAGGCGCGGGCCTGCGGTCGGGCCGTCACTCGCCGGGGGCTCCATGCGCCCGGCGCCGCGGGCTCGCCGACCTCCGCCTGCTCGCTGGGGGCAAGCACGGGCCGACGAACGCCTCGTGAGGCGGCGAGATCGGACGACACCGGTCGGGTTGAGCGATCGGGGCACGTTCGCTCGTCTCAGATCGCGTGCTGTCGGCAAGCGCTGGTCACTCGCCGACGACGCCCTCGGCCTCCATGCGCGCCCGGCGGCGGCGCCCGACCCGACCCTCGCGATCGAAGGCCCGCAGCGCGACCTGGACGAGCGGCCCGATCCCCAGCGCGAAGACCACCGTCCCCAGCCCGACGGAGCCACCGAGCGCCCAGCCGATGGCCAGGACCGTGAGCTCGATGGCGGTCCGCGCGCGCCGGATCGACCAGCCGAAGCGATGGTGCACTCCGGTCATCAGCCCGTCGCGCGGTCCGGGCCCAAGGTCCGTCGAGAGGTAGATCCCACTGCCGATGGCGATGGCCGCGATCCCAGCGGCCATCAGCGCCACGCGCACAGCCAGGGCGTCAGCGGGCGGCGTCGGGACGAGGGCGATGACTGCGTTGGTCGAGGTCCCGATGAGCACGACGTTGAGGAGTGTGCCGATGCCCGGTCGCTCCCCGAGCGGCCACCACAGGGCCAGGATCGGGATGCCGAGCAGGACACTGACCGTGCCGATCTCCAGGCCGAGCTGGCGAGCGACGCCCTGGTTGAGCGCCTCCCACGGCCCGAGGCCCAGGCCCGCTTCCACCATCAGCCCGATCCCCAGACCGAAGCACACCAGCCCGACGATCAGCGCCGGGATCCGCGGGGCGGCGGCGCGCAGGTCGAAGCGATCGCGCATCGATGGCGCCCTTCCCCCGGGTTTCGCGATGCGGTTGGGAGGGGCCATGCCGCCGACGATACCCGGTCGGCGGTCCGGCCTGTCACGATGCGCGGATGCACATCGACTTCCTGGGTGGCGCGACCACCGTCACCGGCTCGCAATTCCTGCTGACCACGTCCCGGGCGAAGGTCCTCATCGACTGCGGGATGTTCCAGGGCAGCCCCAACGAATCGGTGCGGAATCGGATCCCGTTCGCGTTCGAACCGGCCGAGTTGGATGCCGTCGTCCTGACCCATGCCCACCTGGATCACTGCGGTCTGCTGCCCCTCCTGGTCAAGGGCGGGTACGGCGGCGGGATCCACGCGACGGCCGGGACCGTGGAGCTGGCGACTCTCGTGCTCCTGGATTCGGGGCACCTCCACGAGGAGTTCGCCAAGCGCGAGGCCCGCTGGGAGAAGCGCAATCCGGACAAGGTCGAGGCGGACGACCGCAAGGAAGCCGACATCTACCAGGCCGCCATCGACCTCGCCGCGGCCGGCGGCGAGCACGTCCCGACGTCGGTCGAACCCGCCGTCGAGCCGGCCGCGCCGGCCAGCTGGCCGCGCGATCCCGAGGCGGACCTGCGGGCCCAGCCACCGTCGGTGGACATCGACCTGGACCTGCCGCTGTACACGGTCAAGGATGCCGAGCGCACACTCGAGCACTTCCGGCCCATCGACTACGGCGAGGAGCGCGAGGTGGCGCCGGGCGTCTGGGCCACATACCTGGATGCCGGTCACATCCTGGGCTCGGCCATCATCCGGCTGCGCGTGCAGGACGCCGAGGCCGGGGAGGAGCGGGTCATCGTCTGCTCCGGCGACCTGGGTCGGCCCGGCACCCCGATCCTGCGCGACCCGACCGCGATGACCGCCGCGGACTACGTGCTCGTCGAGTCGACGTACGGTGGCCGCGAACACGAGCCCCAGGACGAGGCCGTCCGCATCCTGGCCGAGACGATCCGCATGGTCGAGGCGGCCAAGGGCGTGCTGCTCGTCCCGTCGTTCGCCATCGGGCGCACGCAGGAGATCGTCTGGGAGCTCGACCGGCTCATCGAACGCGGCGAGATCCCCTTGCTCCCGTTGTTCCTCGACTCACCGATGGCGTCGAAGGCATCCGACATCTACCGGCGCCATCCCGAGTACTACGACGAGGAGACCGCGGCCCTGCTCCGGTCCGGCGACACGCCCCTGGACTACCCGAAGCAGATCCTGACCAACAACGTCAAGGAGTCGCAGGCCATCGAGCGGGCGACGCGGCCGTACATGATCGTGGCATCCAACGGGATGCTGACCGGCGGCCGGGTCGTCGGCCATCTGCGCCACCTCATCGACGATCCGACGGCGACCATCCTGTTCGTGGGCTACCAGGGCGAGGGCACGCTCGGCTCGCACCTCCAGGCGGGCGCCAAGGAGGTCAAGCTGGACGGCCAGGTGCGCGTGGTGCGTTGCCAGGTCCGCTCGATCAGCGGGTTCTCGGCACACGCCGACGAGACCGAGCTGCTCGATTGGCTCAAGGGTTTCGGGGCAGGGAAGCGGCCCGGAGACGCCGGCTATCCGCGGCGGGTCTTCCTGGTCCACGGCGACCCCGACGCGCAGGTCGCCCTGGAGCCGCACGTCCAGGCGTTGGGCTTCGCGACTCACGTCCCGCACTGGCACGAACGGGTCGCCCTGGACTGACTCGGCGGTGCAGCGCGGCACCGAACCGTGCGTGCGGGGCTTGCAGGTACCGGCCGGACCCAGTACTGTTCGCCTTGGCCTTATTTCGGGGGAAATGTCGGCCTGGTGCCCGAAGCGGACTCGTCCGCCGAGGGCATCACCCGTTTCTGGGGCAGTTCGAAACGCGGCGGGGTCGGCCGGCGCCCGCGCCCTGTGTTCCCGCCAGTTGCTCACCCGGTGGGCGTTCGTCCGGGCGTTCATGACATCCGCCTGCCAGGTGGGCGCCCGTCACGCAATCGGGGCAACTCCAGGGCGTCGTCCGCAGGCCCTCGTGCGTCACGGGCATGGTTCCGCGTCGCGGGGCCGCGACGATCGCCCACCAACGACGCATCTGTCACCGACTCAGGCCCGAGCCCGTGGCTAAAGGCGGTCGTCCGGACTAAAGGCGAACGCCCCGGGAATGAAGGGTCAGCCCATCCGGATCTCGGTGGATCACTCGATGGCGTGGCCGCGGTCCAAGTCCAGTCTGTCGTTCATGAGGTCCGAGCCACCGGACCCGCGCCAGGAAGGACCACACGATGAACGCTCTGCACCTCCCGTACCTCGCCACTGACCGCATCGCCGAGTACCGCCGCCAGGCGGACCGGGCCCGGATCGCCGCCGCGTGGGTCGCGGCTGCAGCCGCCCACGACGCGGAGCCGCGCATCCCACGGCGAGGCCCGTTGCAGGTGTTCGGCGGCCTGCGCAGCATCCTTCGCTCGGTCTTCGCCTGACCCCGGTCCGGCCCGGAACCAAGGTCGCCAGCGTGCGTATCATCGAGCGCATGTCCAGCCGGCTCGTGAGTCCGACCGTCATCGGACGCGACCGCGAGCTTGCCGCCGTCGACGCCGCCCTGAGCGAGGCCGCGGTGGGTCGGCCCACCCATCTGCTGATCGCGGGCGAGGCCGGCGTCGGCAAGTCCCGGCTCGTCGCGGAGATCGCAGCGCGCGCGACCGCCCACGAGATGCGCTTCCTCGTCGGCGGCTGCGCCAATGTCGGTGACGGCGGGTTGCCGTACGGCCCGATCCTGGAC
>JBPPMZ010000153.1:0-16979 GCA_051306295.1 Candidatus Limnocylindrales bacterium | reverse complement strand
GCGATAGCCGGCGTCGATCGCCAGGCGGCAGGCGCGCCGGATCTCCTCGGTCATCGATTCGGGGTCGGCCGCGTACTTCTTGGTGTTGAACTGATAATGGTCGCCCTGCAGGAAGACGGGCTGGCGCCAGCCCGCCGCGATCGCCCCCGCCAGGGCACTGGTCGCGAAGTCGATCGGGCGCTGGTACGTGTAGGTCTGCTCGCTCCGGGCGATCTCCAGGATGACCGCGCCAACGTCGGCGGCCATCGCGGTCTCGAAGATGGTCCGGGCCAGGTCGAACGTCTGGGCGCGCAGGTTGATGGCCGGGACCGTGAAGCCGCTCACCTCGCCGCGGGCGCGGGCCGTATACAGGTCCTGGATGCTGGCCGACGGGGCGCCCAGCTCCTGGCTGGCCTCCCAGATGAGCCACTGGGCGGCGGCCGTCGTGGTCTCGTCGGTGCTGAACGCGGCGGTCCAGGCCAGGTCGCGGATGGCGGTCGCGCGGAAGGCCGTCTCGTCATCGACGACGAGGCGCTCGCCGTCCAGGTGCGCGGCGGGACGGATGGTCTGGAGCAGGTCGGCAGGCGAGGTCGCGACGTGGGGCATGGTCGGAGGATCTCCTCGGGCAGGGTCGTGCGGCCGGTTCGGTCGTGCCCGCTCATGGTACGGCGCTCGCTCCGGGCTCTGGGCGGGCCGGTCGGCCCCAACTCGCGGGATGCGTGGTCCCTGGGGGCGAGCCGGTCCGTCGTTCGGGCCGTGTGCACCAGATGACCATATCGGAGGTTGGCGGCCGCGCCGAGGTTCAGATCCGGCCGGATTCGGTCCCACGCTTGGTGCGTCGGGCGCACCAGCCGGAGATCCGCGGCCTCGGACCGGTGCCTCGTTCTCCCGAATGGTCACGGGGTGACCTTGCGGGACCTGACGTCCCACCCGAAGGTCCATGCGTCCATCGGGCGTCGGCGATGCACCGCTCCGTCGTCCAACGTCCCACACGAGGGAACGATCATCGGAGAACGCTGCCAACGCCTGACTCCGGCCGACGCATGACCCACCCGAGGGGACGCCAAGGGCCCTGCCGCGGCCCCGGACCGCGACCGATGACATGATCGATCCGCGAAGTTCATCGAACACCCGGCGCGCAGCGCGACGTCATGTGGAGTGGAGGGACCGACCGACTGGACGGCGATCGACGATCGAAGGGCGACGATGCGAAGTTCGAGGCACTGGTGGATCGACACGGGCGGGCGATCCATCGGCTGGCGGTCGCCATCGTCGGGCCCGATGAGGCGGCGGACGTGACCCAGGAGGTCCTGATCCTGGCCTGGCAACGGCTCCCACAGCTTCGGGACCCGTCGCGGGAAGCGGCCTGGTTGCGCCGGGTCGTGGTCAATCGCTGCCTGGACCGAGGGCGGGCGGCCTCCCGACGTGTCCGAACGATCCCGATGACCGATGACGCCGCCGCCCGGCTGCGCAGCCCCGGACCGTCCACCCCGGGATTCGATCCGGCGATCGACGCCGCGCTGCGGCGCCTGCCGATCGAGCAACGCGCCGTGATCGCCCTCCATTACGCCGCCGACCTGCCCATCGCTGAGGTCGCCGACGCGCTCAAGGTTCCGGTCGGCACGGCGAAGTCGCGTCTGGCCGCCGCCCTCGAGCGCTTGCGGACCGACTTGGGGAGCGCGACGTGAGCGAGCATCCCGACGACCTCGACCGACGTCTCCGCGACCACTTCGCCGCGATCGACCAGCCCCTGCCTCGAGCGGCCATCGAAGCCGCGAGAGCCTGGATCGCGCCCCGTCCGCGCCGAGGGTTGCGCGGGCTGCTCGTAGCAGCGTCAATCACCGTCATGGGGTTGATCGTCGGAGTGGTCGCAGTGGGAGCGCCGTCGCCGGACCTGGACCGGCCCTCGCTCCCGGTGACGACATCGCCGTCTGCCGAGGCGAGTGCGGCCGCGAGCATCGCCCCTGTCCCGATCGATACTGCGGCATATGCGCCTGGTCAGGTCCTGCGCGTGACGCGCATGGATCTCGGCGATCCGTACGAGGCGTATACCGGCGATCGGCTCTACGTCATCGACGTCTCGGGCGAGGGCGGCGAAGTCCGGTACCGGGTCGAGGCACCCTCCGGCGCATCGAGCGAGGACGCGTCGTACGTCGACCTCGCGGCCGACCTCGTCGAGGCCGTGACCGAGCCGATCGACGACCCCTGCCCGCCGGGAGTCGACACCGTGTCCGAACTCATCCGGTTCCGACCATTCGACCGGGCGCGTTGCCTGGCGAGCGCGCCTCTGACGATCCGCGACGTCTGGGTCGATGGTCCGCTCGTCGGCACCGCCGAGCTCGGTCTGCGCGGAGCGGCCTCGATGACGCCATGGCCGGAGCCGGAGCGAGATTCCCTGCCCTATTCCCTGGCACCCGGGGTCGAGACAAGCGAACCTGGCTGGTACACCCTGACGGGTCGGTTCGGGCTCGATGACGACACGTGCGGCTCGGTCACCGGCCGCTTTCGCTGTCGCGAGCGGTTCGTCGTGGACCGGGTCGCCGCTGGCGCCTCGACGCAGGCGCGACTTGAAGGGACGTGGTCACGGATGACCGACGCGCCCATCGAGGGCCGCAGCGCGTACCTCGCCATCCCGATCGACCGCGGCGTGTTCATCTGGGGTGGCACTCCCGAGACCGCCGCCAGGCAGGGCGCGATCTACGACGCCGCGACCGACCGCTGGACGACGATCGCCCCGGCGCCCGGATCGGGCCAGGTGCGCCCGGCGGCGGCATGGACCGGCAAGGAGGTCCTCATCTACGGCGGGCTCGATGGAGATGCCGGCGGGTTCCGCTACGATCCCGCGGCCGATCACTGGTCGACGATCGCGCCCGGCCCGATCTCCGCGGGCCCCGCCGTCGGTGCCTGGACCGGCGATCGATTCCTCGTCGTCAACCACGATGCCCAGGCCGCGGCGTGGGATCCGCGGACCGGCGACTGGGAGCGGCTCCCCGACGCACCGATTTCCGCCGGACACCTCGAGGCCGCCTGGACCGGGCAGGAGCTCATCGTGCTCGCGATCGGCGAGGGCACCAACGAGCTGGTGGAAGGTGCCGTATTCGCCCCTGGGACCGGTCGGTGGCGCCCGATCGCCGAGATACCATACGACGGCCAGTCGCTCGGCGATGCCCCGATCTGGACCGGTGCCGAGTTGCTCTTCCGGTTCCACGCCTACGAGCCCGCCCGCGATAGGTGGCGCATCCTCGAGATGGAGGGCTGCGACCTGTACTCCGGCCTCGCCGGGGTCTGGACGGGACGGCTCGTGCTCTCTCAGGAGATCGCATTCGATCCGGTCGCGGGCCGCTGCTTCACATTGCCGGCCGCCCCGCCTCGTACCGGCTACTCCTTCCCCGAGGAGATCAGGACGCACGAGTTCCACACGCCAGCATGGAACGATGGCCAGCTGATGGTGTGGTCCGGCTTCACTGGTATGGACGGACCGGGCGCCAACCCGGATGGGGTCCTATTCCGACCCAACGAACCGTGACGACGGTCAGATAACGGGCTTGACCACCATCAGGAACACGATCGCGATGAGCAGGACGCCGAGCATCATGCCGCCCCGCTGGATCCGCTTGACGAGGGCCATGAGCTCCGGCGGGGGGCCGCTCGCGCCGGGCGGCGGGGGCGTCGAACCCAACTCGATGACGCGCTCGACGACCTTGCGCTGCACGAAGAACGAATACCCGTAGGCGACGATGTACAGGGCGATGGCGACGAGGAGCCACCAGTACGTCCGATCGAGCGGGTTGATCTGACGGACACCCATCATCAGGGCCCCAGTGATGGGCAGCGTGATCCCGATCGGGTAGACCAGGCGCGACGAGACGAGGTGCGAGACGCGCGTCGCGAAGTTGGCGTGCTGGGGCTCCGCGCCACCGGCCGCGCCGATGATCGCGAACGAGAACGTGGGGCCGAACGCGACGATGGCCCCCAGCACGTGCAGGAACAGCAGCCACGGGAACAGCACGTCCATCGGACAGACCCCTCTGCGAACGTGGCGCGACCGGATCTCGGGCCGACCGTCACCGCGGCGCAGGATACCGCGCTACGACACCCGCTTGGAGCGCCTTCCGACGAAGTCCACGAGCACGTACTCCCCGAGTCGCTCCGGCGTGGCATAGAACGCGCGACCGCGATTGAGCTTCGTCATGTGGGCCACGAACTCGGCCAGGGCGCGAGATCGCTCGAGCATGAACGTGTTGATCGTGATGCCCTCCTTCGTGCAGCGCTGTACCTCGCGGAGAGTCTCGTTGATCGTCCGGCGGGTCGGCGGGTAGCTGAATTCGACCTGGCCGTCCTCGAAGTGAGCGGTCGGCTCGCCGTCGGTGATGACCACGATCTCCTTGTTCGCCGCGGCTTCCTTGGCCAGGATCCGGCGCGCCAGCAGCAGGCCGTGCTGCAGGTTCGTGCCGTACTCGTAGCCGTGCCAGGTCAGCTCGGCCAATGCACCTGGCCGGATCTCACGCGCGTAGTACGCGAACCCGATGACGCTCAGGTGGTCGCGCGGATACTGCGTCCGGATGAGCGTGTCGAGCGCGATCGCGACCTTCTTGGCCGCGAGGAAGCAGCCGCGCAGCAGCATCGAGCGGCTCATGTCGACGAGCAGGACTGTCGCGGTCCGGGTGAGTTGCTCGGTCCGATAGACCTCGAAGTCGTCGGGGACCAGGTGGATGGCGCGGCGGGGCCCGGTGGCCTGCGCCGCGCGCCCGGCCCGAGTCGCGGGAGCGTTCTCCTCGCGCGTCAGCGCGTTCGACAGCGTGCCGCGCAGGTCGAGGTGGAACGGGTCGCCGAACTCGTACGGCTTGGTCGTCTCGTCGCGCTCCCCTCCCCGGCCCGCGCGGTCGATGCGATGGCCACCGAACGCGTCGCGCTCCAGCCGGGCGAACAGGTCATCGAGGACCTTCTGGCCGATCCGTCGACTGCCCCGTGGGGTGAGGTCAAGGCGATCACCGTCGCGGGTCAGGTAGCCCGCCTCCTCGAGCCGGCGGGCCAGGTCGTCGAGGGCATCCAGGTCGCGGACGACGTCGTCGCCCATGAGGTCGCGGACCTCGTCGCGATCCAGGGCAGCGAGATCACCAGGCGACTGCACATCGGTCAGCGCGTCCTCCAGGCGTTCCATGGCCTGCAACCGGCCGATCTGCTGGAGCGCACCGTCGAGACCCAGGGCCTCCTCCCCGGTGAACCGCACGCGGTCGCCGAGGCCGCCGGGAAGCAGCAAGTCAAGGTTTGAGGCGAGCTGCTGGAGGTCGAGGAGCAGTCGGTCGTCGCGCAGCAGTGCGTCCATCATCGATTCGAGCTCGGCGCGCTGCTCAGGGGTCATCGAGCGCATGAGCGCCTGCATCGCCGCCATCCGCTGGGCGAGCTGGTCGATGATGTCGTCGAACGTCCGGGCGCCCGGGAAGAACCGGCCGTGCTTGGCCAGGAAGGCGCTCGCGTCCGGGTCGCGGCCGCCGATGCGCTCGCGGATGAGCTCGTTGAGGTCGCGGATCATCTCCCGGTTGGCGGCGAGATCCTCCGGCGTGGTGGCCCGGATGGCGTCGCCCATGCCCTGCACGAATTGATCCAGGACCTGCTGGCCGAGGCGTTCGACGAGGTCCTCGAAACGCTGGCGCGGCTCCGACTCCAGGAAGTCGTACTCGCGCAGGCCGCGGATCCGCTCGCCGATGTCCGCGGGCAGGGCGTCCAGCTGGTCGAGCCGCTTCGCGGCGAGGTCGCGGAGCATGTCGGCCATCTGCTGGTCCGGCGCCCCATCGCCGGCCGAACGCTCCAGGCGCTGCTCCACGCCGGCTCGCTCCAAGGCGATGATCTCGTCGAGCTCGCCGCGGATGTCGCCGAGGACGTCGTTCAGTTGGAAGCGCTCCCGCAACTCCTGGCGCCGACGGGCCAGCCGGTCCATCAGGTCCTGGAGGCCCGGCAGGTCGGGCCGGGTCGGGTCACCGCTCCGCCAGCCGCGCTCCATCAGTCGGCGGAGGGCCTCCGCGACATCGCCTTCGGCCATGACGTCGTCCGAGAGCGCGCGCAGGATCTCGTCGGCGTCAAGATCAGGGAATTGTTGGCTGCCATCCCAGCGCGAGAAGCGGGCACGGCGCGCGAGCGTCGCCAGCGGGTCGGCGGTCGGCGATGTGTCGGGTCCGCGGCCGCGCTCCGGGCCCAGGTCGCGCGGATCGGGCGAAAAGGCGGTCACTTTCCGCGCCGATCTGGAGCGAGCAGCGCCTGCGCATGCCACTCCGCCGCATAGGCGCGGGCGGGTCCGCGGGCGGGTTCGGCGGCAGGTTCGGGGGCGGCGCCGGGCACAGCGCTGCGGGCAGGCTCGGCGCAGGGCAGGAGGGTCGCGTACGTATGCCATTCCGCCGCATAGGCGGGGGCGTGGGCCGCGGGCGGGCGGCGAGGGATCCGCCCGGGGTCGCGCTTCTCCCAATCTGCCGATATGCGGCCGAATGGCATAGCCATGGGTACCCCTCTCGCGCCGAGGATCAGCGGTGGTAGATCGTGGCGCCCGCGACCCGTTCCTTGTTGAGCCGCCGCGCCAGGTGGAGGCCCTCCAGCAGGAACTCGACCGCGGACGCGACCACGGCCGGCTCCTCCGCCCCGTCGGTCACATCGAACGTGCCCAACCGGCGCACCGCCTCCGACAACCCCGGCACTTCCCGGGCCCAGGCCACGTACTCGCGCGACGGCGTGCGGTCGCCGATCTCGACGATGAACCCCTCCTCGAAGGCCTCGACGACCGGCTCCAGCATCTCCAGGACGACGTGCCGGGTGAACGTCGCGTACAGGGCCTTGGTGATGAGCCGCTCGACGATGCGCTCCTCCGGCGCCTCGTCCCCGACCGACTCGAGCTCCACCTTGCCGACGGTCGTGGCCACCACGGCGCCCAGGTCCGATACCCGCGGAGCGGCGAGTGACTCGCCCAACCAGACTGCTCGCTTGAGCGCGGCCGCCTCCAGGATCTCCGTGTTCGCGACCGATACCCGGACCGACACGCCCGAGCGCTGGCTGATCTCCGGGGAGCGGCGGGCCAGGTGCGTCAGCTCGGCCAGGATCTCCTCCATGAACGGCGGCCGGACGACGACCGGCTCCCCTTCGTCCGGCGCGAAACGCTGCTTCTCCTGGCGCACGATCGCCGTCTCGTGCTCGAGCGTGCGCGGGTAGTGCGTGCGGATCTGCGACCCCAGGCGGTCCTTGAGCGGCGTGATGATCCGGCCGCGCGACGTGTAGTCCTCGGGGTTGGCCGACGCGACGACGTACAGGTCCAGCGGCAACCGGACCGTGAACCCGCGGATCTGGACGTCGCGCTCCTCGAGCACGTTGAGCAGGCCGACCTGGATCCGCTCGGCCAGATCCGGCAGCTCGTTGATGGCCACGATCCCGCGGTTGGCGCGCGGGATGAGCCCGTAGTGGAGGGTCAGTTCGTCGGACAGGTAGCGCCCTTCCGCCACCTTGATCGGATCGACCTCGCCGATGAGGTCGGCGATGGTGATATCGGGCGTGGCCAACTTCTCGGCATAGCGCCGGTCGCGCGGCAGCCAGTCGATCGCCGTCGAGTCCCCGTCGCGCTCGACGATCGCCCGGGCGGCGGGCGAGATCGGCGCGGACGGATCGTCGTTCAGCTCGCCGCCACGCACGACGGGCAGCCACGGATCCAGAAGCCCGACCAGCAGCCGCGCCATCCGGGTCTTGGCCTGGCCGCGCTCGCCGAGGAAGACCAGGTCGTGGCCGGCCAGGATCGCATTCTCGATCGCGGGCAGAACTGTCTCGTCGTAGCCCAGCACGGTCGGCAGGATCGGCTCGCCCGCTGCCAGGGCCGCGAGCAGGTTCGCGCGCAGCTCCTCTTTGACGGTCCGCGAGCGCCAGCCCGTGGCTCGCAGCTCGGCGATGGTCGTAGGGCGCGCGGCGTCGCTGGACATGGACGAACCTCTAGGTCGCGATGGTCGACGTGAGCGGACGATAGGCATGGAGCGCGGCTCGGACGGCATCGACGTCGACGGCGCCCGCGTCGGCGAGCCCGTCGAGCGCTTCGCGGCGGCGCTCGACCTCGAGCTCGAAGTCGCCGGCCTTGCGACCGATGCGCAACGCGAGTTCGGGCGTCACGCCCCAGCCGAAGTGCTCGAAGCGATCGCGGTCCTGGTCCCATGTCGCCAGGACGGCGGGACCCAGGCGCTGGACGTGGCCGTGCTCGTCGCGGGCCGTCGGCCGGATGTAATGGGCGGCAGCCAGGCGACGGCGACCGGCACCCAGACGCCGCAGGATGAGGACCACGCCCAGCCGGGAAAGCTCGTCGTCGTCGGCTAGGACCGGAGGCCGACGGAGCGCGTCCAGGACATCCTCGAGCCGCTCGGCGTGGATCGTGGCCGCCAGGCCGTAGCCCACCGATGCTGCACGGATCGCGATGCGCGCCTCCTCGCCCCAGGTGTAGGCCGGCAGATGGTCGGAGAACTCCGGGACGAGCAGGACCGTGTCATCGGGCCGGACCGGCGGCCGTTCGGACCGGGCCGGCTCGACACCGACCCCACGTCGCCAGCCGAGCTCCGTCGCCTGCGGCAGCCAGTCGAACGTCTCGGTCGCGCCAGCGAGCTCCACGAGACGCACGTCCGGCGGCAGGAAGTCGAGCAGCGCGGTCAGCAGCGTGGTCTTGCCGGCCCCCGGCTCCTGGGCCGCGACGATCACCGGCACGCGACCATCGATGAGCAGCCAGAGCGTCGCCGCCAGCTCCGCATCGAGCGTGCCGGAGCGAATCAGCTCCACGATGGAGCGAGGCGTCGGTGGGACGGGCCGGAAGGCCCACCCCGCCCGCAGCGGCGTGGCGTCGGCCAAGGACGAGGCTCCGGGTACGTGTCGTTGGGTTCCGGCTCGGGGCGGCAGCGTACGACCACCCTCGAAGAGCGTCAAACGGCGGCGCTGGCCGCGACGAGCGCGCTCGGCCGACCTCACCTCCGGTGCTCGCCCGACCGAGGCATCCTCTGGGGCGCCCTCGGCGCCCGGCGCAGCAGCCGACCGCGGACCGGCCGTTTGATCGCCGTTCCGTGCGCTGGGCGGCGAACCTGACGCCGGACGGGTTGTGCAGTCTGCTGATCCGTGCTCCCAGCGCACCGTGCGACCGCCACGCCGGTTGCCTGCCGCGCCCAGCGAAGGGCGGCCTGTCGAGGGTTCGTTTGCCAGATTGACAAGGCCCGGAGGCAGGGAGTAGATTCCCGCCCGGCGCGCAAGTCGCTCGCCGTGCTAACTCAGTTTGGAGGCGGTCTCCGAATGAAGATGCTGCTGAATCTCCGACGCACCAAGGCGCCCATCGGCGCTGCGGATCGCGGGAGATCTGTGCCCATCTCGAGTTAGCCTGAGGCGGCAAGACCGCCAGCAGCGCGAACCACGAGCCGTGGGCCAGATCGGGCCCCCGGCTTTTTTGATGCCCTTCCCTGCCCCACCGGGCAGATCACGGAGCGGCACCACGAGCCGCGAGGCCCCCGACGAGCGTCGGCGAGGCCCGCGGCTCGTCCCATGTCCGGCCCCTCCCATCAACCACCCGACCACCACGCACCAGACCGACCGGAGCCACATCGTGACCACCCTCATCGACCAACAGAAGACGCGATCCTGGGCCGACCGCGCGTCCACCCCGGCCGACGCTGCCGTCGCCGTCGTGGGCTCGGCCGTGCCGGCGCTCCTCATCGAGGGCGTCAGCAAGGCCTTCGTCGTCGGCCGCAACAAGAAGCCGGTCGCCGCCATCACCGACCTGTCGATGCGCCTCGAGCGCGGCGACATCCACGGGATCCTCGGCGCCAACGGCTCGGGCAAGTCGACCCTCATCCGTCTGATCAGCGGGCTCCTGACCCTGGACCGGGGGCGGGTCGAGGTCTTCGGCCACGACATCGAGCGTGACGAGATGGCGGTCAAGCGCCTGATCAATCGGGTCAGCGTCGACGCCGCCTTCTTCAAGAAGCTGAGCCCCATGGAGAACCTGGTCTTCGCTGCCCGGCTGTACGGCCTGGACAGCGGGGCCGCCAAGCGCGACGCACTGACCATCCTGGCGCGGCTGGGGATCAGCGAGAAGCGCGTCAACCGACCCGTCGAGCAGATGAGCCGAGGGATGCAGCAGAAGGTCGCCATCGCGCGAGCCCTGCTGACCAGCCCGACGCTCCTGCTCCTGGACGAACCGACCACCGGCCTGGACCCGCGCAGCAAGCTCGACGTCCAGACCTTCATCGAGGAGATCAACCAGACCCACGACGCGACGATCGTCCTGACGACCCATGACCTGGCCGAGGCGGAACGCCTGTGTGCCCGGATCACGGTCCTCAACGACGGCCGGATCGTCGCGGAGGGCACCGCCGACGAGCTCAAGGCGCAGACCGCGTCTCGCCTGGGCCACGAGGCGACGCTCCACGACGTGTTCATGACCTACACCGGCCGCTCCCTCGACGACGACGTCGACGAGGACGAGTCGGACGATGACGACTAAGGAAGGAAAGGAGGTGATCACCATGCAGACCCAGATCCTGCTCGCGCTCGACGTCGCGCGCGACTTCCAGGCTCGAGAGATCGAACGCGCCGCCATCGACCGGCGCTTCGCGACCTCGCGCCCATCCATCCGCCGATCCGTCGGCCGCCGCGTCATCGCGATCGGCCAGCGCATCGCCGCGGAGCCATCGCTTGGGCTGGCCCGGTCCCGCTGAGGGGCCGAGCCAGCTCCCTCGAACCCTGAGGAGATCCTCCGATGACCATCGTCGCCCATGAGCTGAAGGCCTCCTATGCCTTCATCGAGCGCAACTTCTTCCTGACGCGCCGGTACTGGGGCTGGGAACTCGCGTTCCTGGTCTATTCCGTCGCGGGCGCGCTCTCGATCTCGCTCATCGGGGCCGGCCAGCCGACGTTGCTCCTGACCCTGATGGTCGGGGCGATCTTCTGGAACTATCTGTCCGTCGTGTTCAGCTGGATCGCCGAGACCATCTCCGTGGAGCGCTGGGAGGGCACGCTCGAGTACACCTTCATGGCGCCCGTTCGGCGCTGGTCGCAGCTGCTCGGCTCGGTCGTGTACGCGATGGTCTATGGCCTGATCCACACGGCCGTGATCTTCGTGGCGCTCGTGCTCTTCTTCGATCAACTCGACTTCTCGAACGCGAACCCGGTCACGGCCCTGACGTTCATGGCCCTCGGATCGTTCAGCTTCGTCGGGATCGGCATGATCGCCGCCATCCTGCCCCTGCTCTATGTCGAGCGCGGGGCGCAGATGACGTTCGTGCTCCAGTCGTGCCTGCTCCTCGTGAGCGGCGTGTACTACTCAGTGGACATCCTGCCCGACTGGATGCAGGTGCTCTCGCACCTCTCGCCGGCTACGTACGTCCTGGACGGGGTGCGGGCAGGGCTCATCCGTGGCACGCCGGTCAGCGAGCTGCTCCACGACGTCTGGCCGCTGCTGGTGGCGGGGGTCGTGCTCATCCCGTTCGGCCTGTGGGCCTTCGGCCGGGCGGAGCGCTATGCCAAGCGCACCGGCAAGCTCAAGCGGGTGGGCTGAGCATGGCCGTGTTGGACGTGGGTGTCGCCGGCTGGGACGACGCCTGGGAGACGGCCTTCGCGCCGTTCGCGGCGGCCGGGCGGCGTGCTGCCCGGGTGGTCGCCGTGCACAAGGAGACGGCCATCACCCGGACCGTGGACGGCGCCGATCGGCCGGCCATCGTGACCGGGCGATTCCGCCACGAGGCGCTCGCGACGTCGGACTTCCCCGCTGTCGGCGACTGGGTCGCCCTGGAGCCGGACGGTCCACAGACCAGCGCCCTGGACCCGGCGGTCATCAGCGCCGTCCTGCCCCGGCGCTCCGCATTCCGGCGCAGCGCGGCGGATGCCAGTCGGCGCGGCTCGGCCGGCAACCTCGCCGACGAGCAGGTCATCGCCGCCAACGTCGATATCGCGTTCATCGTCGCGGGCCTGGACAACGACTTCAACCTGCGTCGCCTGGAGCGCTACCTCGCCGTGGCATGGTCCAGCGACGTCACCCCGGTCATCGTGCTCAACAAGGCCGACATCGCCGATGACATGGAGGGTCGCCTGGTGGCCGTCGCAGCGATCGCCCCGGGTGTGCCCATCGTCGTCCTGTCCGCGAAGACCGGCGAGCACCTCTCGGATCTCGCCGAGCACCTGCTGGCCGGTCAGACGTCGGTCGTGCTGGGTTCATCGGGCGTCGGCAAGTCCACCCTGGTGAACGCCCTCCTCGGCGAGCAACGGCAGGCGACGGGCGCCGTCCGCGACGACGACTCGCGCGGTCGCCACACGACCACGCACCGCGAGCTCTTCGCCCTCCCCGGCGGCGCGCTGCTGATCGATACTCCCGGCATCCGCTCGCTGGAGGTCGTCGGAGCGGACGAAGGGCTCGACACCGCGTTCGACGACATCCTGGCCCTGGCCACGACCTGCCGGTTCAGCGATTGCGGGCACGCCGGCGAGCCCGGTTGCGCCGTCCGTGCCGCCATCGACGCCGGGACGCTGACCGAGGATCGGCTGGCCAGCCATCGCAAGATGGAGCGCGAGACCGCGCACGCCGAGCGCAAGGTCGATCCGCGCGCCCTGGCCGCCGAGCGCAAGCGCTGGAAGACCATCCACAAGGCGGTCGACCGCCACATGGACCGCAAGTACGGGGAGGAACGATGACCGCCAGGGAGTCCGCAACCGCCGAGACCACCGACGAGATCCTCCTGCCCGACACGCCGAACGTTCCGGGCCTGCGGTTCCGTCACTTCCACGCCCCCGATGACTACGCCGGGATGGCCGCCGCCAACCAGGCCAGCCGCGACGCCGCCGGCCAGGAGCAGGTCATCGCGGCCGAGTCCATGGCCCACGACTACGCGCATTTCATCAACTGGGATCCGGCTGCGGACACGCTCATCGCCGAGCGTGACGGGCGGATCGTCGGCTACGCCCGCACGCAGTGGCGCGACCAGACCGACGGCAAGCGCGCGTTCACGACCATCGTCATCGTCGAGCCGGCCCAGCGGGCGACGGGCATCTCCGAAGCCATGCTCGACTGGGCGGAGGCGCGGCTCGTGGCGATGGCCAGGGCCATCCCGCCCGCCGACCGTCGAGCCGGCATGCTCCAGACCTACACGCTCGGCGGCGAGACCGAGTTGGCCGCTGCGCTGGAGACGCGCGGCTGGACCCGGACCGGCCAGGGCCACGAGATGGTCCGGCCGACCCTCGACGACATCCCCGAGCGGTCGATGCCGGCCGGCCTCGTCGTCCGCCCGATCGGTCTCGACGAGGCGTCGCGCCGGCGCGTCTGGGATGCCGGCGTGGAGGCCTTCGCCGACGAGCGCGACGAGACCGAGGCGACCGAGGAGGAGTGGGACGCCTTCCTGACCGACCCTCGCCAGGATCCGTCCCTGTGGATCATCGCATTCGATGGGGACGAGGTCGCGGGCGGCGTCCGCGGCCTGATCAACCCGGACGAGAACGCGCACCACGGCCGCGATCGCGGCCTGCTCGAGGCCGTGTTCACCCGCCGGCCGTGGCGACGTCGCGGACTGGGGCGGGCGCTCATCGCCAGAGCCCTGGTGCGGCTGCGCGACCATGGCATGACCAGCGCCTACCTTGGGGTAGACGGTCTCAATCCGAACCAGGCGATGGACCTGTACGGCTCGCTCGGGTTCGAGATCGTGAGCACGACCTACGACTGGGCAAAACCCCTGCCGACGGATGTCGCCGGCGACGCGACGGAGACCGATCGATGACGACGACCACCGACGACGCCCGGACCTGGCTAACCCTGGACCTCTCCCCGCCCATTCCCGGGCTGCGCTTCCGGCGCGCGAGGTTCGAGGACGAAGACTTTGCTGCGATGGCCGCGGTCACCCTGGCGTCCAACCGGGCCGACGACATCCCCTTCCTGCCATCAGCCGAGAACCTGCGCGAGGAGTTCGACGACCTGACCCGATCAGACCCGGCGAAGGACCTCGTCATCGCGGAGGTCGATGGCGTGCCCGTCGCCGACGCCGGAGTGGACCGGGTGGTCCGGGCGGGCGTCGCGGTGTACGAGACCTGGGGGCACGTGGATCCGGCCTGGCGCCGCCGTGGCCTGGGTAGGGTGCTGCTCCAGGAGAACCTGCGGCGCGCCCGGGAGCGCGGGGCCGCGGAGCCCGACGGCGGCCCGTTCGAGGCGCGCGCCCACGTCGACGAGCGCGAGGCCGGCCACCATCGGCTGGTCGCCGACGCCGGCTTCGAACCGATCCGCTGGTACTTCATGATGCGTCGCCCGACCCTTGACGACATCCCGGACACTCCCCTGCCCGACGGCCTCGACTTCCGTCCCATCACGCCCGACCTCCACCGTCGGATCTGGGAGGCCGACAACGAAGCGTTCCGGGATCACTGGCAGGCGCGCGAGCCGGAGGAGAGCGACTTCGCCAGCCTATTCGCGAAGGCCGACCTGGATACCTCCCTGTGGGCCGTGGCCTGGGACGGGGACGAGATCGCGGGCGTGGTCCAGCCCTGGATCTGGAAGGACGAGAACCGCGAACTCGGGGTCCAGCGCGGCTGGCTCGAGCACATCAGCGTCCGACGGCCGTGGCGGCGTCGGGGCCTGGGCCGGGCGTTGACCGCGGAGGGCCTCCGACGCCTGCACGCGGCTGGCATGACGGAGGCGATGCTCGGGGTGGATGCCGAGAACCCGACCGGGGCCCTGGGCGTCTACGAGCGCCTCGGCTTCCAGGTCCACCAGCGGACGACGGCCTACGCGCTCCGCTTCGATCGCTAGGCCGGCGGCGGCACCACGCCGAACCAGCGCCAGGGCGGCCGCCAGCTCGTCGTCGTCCAGCTCCCGATCGATGTGATCGTGGCCGGAGCCGGCCACGCGCAGGCGCCGGCCGTCCAGGGTCGCCCAGCCGCCGGGCGTGCCGACCGCACAGATCCAGCCTTGCGTGAACGGCGAGTCGGGCGATGTCCGCGTCCACTCGCACGTCGGCGCGAACTCGTCGAGTCGCCGCGGCGCGGGTTCGAAGCGGTAGTGGGGTCGGAACAGGCCGTCCCGATGCCGCCAGGTTACGTCCAGCGCGCCCGCGTCGTCGTCCGGGCCAGGGGCACGGGCCCGTGGTCTGGCCGCTGGATCCGGAACGTGCCGCTCCGATCGTCCTGCTCACTGTCGACCTCCAGGCGGAGCGGCGCCCGGAACGAGTAGCCGGCACCCACATCGACGAGCCACGGCTCGCCCGAGATCGTGACCCGCAGCGCCAGGTGACCGAAGCGAGGCTCCATCCGGTCGTCGCCATGGAAGCGGGCGGCGAACAGGTCCACCTCGAAACCCAGCGTGGTGAGGAGCGCGGCGACGCGCCGTTGAGCTGGTAGCAGAACCCGCCGCGCCGCGTTCCCGGCTGCGTCAGGTGCCCGACGAGGGCGGCTGCGTCAAGGGAGATCGGTCGCCCCCTGAGCACGTCGGCGTTCTCGAAGGGCACGCGCTCGATGTGCGCCAACTGCAGGACCCGCAGGGACTCCAGCGACGGCGCTGTCGACCGGGCGACGCCGAGGCGCTCGAGATATGGCGCCGGATCCACGACCACGCTCACGCGAACAGGCGACCGCCGTCGCGGACGAGTTCCAGCCATGCGCGTTCCCGCCCGATGGTCGTCGAGGCACCGTGGCCGGGATGGACGGCGACGGCATCCTCCAGTCCGGACAGGCGCGCCAGCGAGGCGGCCATCGCCACCGGATCGCCGCCCGGGAAGTCCACCCGACCCCAACCCCCGGCGAACAGGGTGTCGCCGCTGAACAGGCGGCCGCCGTCCTGGTCCAGGAGGCAAACCGAGCCCTCGGTATGACCCGGCGTGTGCAGGACCCGCAGGCGGATCTCACCGAACCGGATCTCTCCCCCCTCGGCCAGGTCCACGGCCGGCACCGATGGGACCACCTCTAACGGGGCGTACAGCGGCTTTGGGTCGGTCAGGTGGTGGCGGTCCAGTGGATGGACGGCGATGTCCGCACCGGCGTGTTCGGCGAGCGCCGCGTTATCGCCGATGTGGTCCCAGTGGCCGTGCGTGGACACGATGAGCTTCAGCGTCCAGTCGCGCGCGGCCAGCTCATCGACGATCCAGGCGAGACTCGGCGTCGCCGTGTCGATCGCGATCGCCTCGCGCGTGCGCGCGTCCGCCAGGACGTGGACGTTGGTCGAAACGGGTCCGACGACCCGATGCAGATGTTCCATCCGACCGATTGTCGCAGAGGCTGCGCGGTCACCCGGGGACCTGCCACCCCCAGTGCCCGGATCCAGATGAACATGCAGGCGATTCGATCAGAACCGTCTGGATCCGCGAGGGACGCTGCACGTTCATCAGCAGGGTGCCACTGGCAGTGGCCGCGCGAACAGCTAGTTCAGCCGCCCTCGAGCTTGGACTTCATGCAGTCGAAGGTCTGGCCGATCATCTTGTTGGCCGTGCCCTCGATGAGCCGCGCCCCGACGCTCGCCAGCGTGCCCGCGATGTTCACATCGGCCGACCAGTCCATGACCGTGCCACCGTTCGCGCCGTCGGACAGGCGCATGGAGGCGTCCGCGTCGACCGCGCTGCCGGGTGCCTGGCCGTGGGCCTTGATGAGCGCCTCGTCCGGCGCGGTCAGCGAGGCGAACTCCATGTCGACCTTGAAGCGCGCACTGATGAAGCCGATGCCGACCTTGGCGGTGGCCTTGAAATGCGTGTCGTCGACGACCTCGATCGTCTCGACGCCGGGGCCGCACTGGCCCACCTGGTTCGGGTCGGTCACGAACGCCCAGACGCGGTCGCGGGGAGCGGCGATCTCGACGGAACCTTCGAAGTGCACAGGATCCTCCAGGGAGTTCGGGTCGGCGAAAGCGGTCAGGCGCCCATCGAGCGGGTCGCCGGATCGGCGTTCAGGTAGGTTACCGGCTCTTTGATGAACCGGGTCCGGCAGCCGATCGAGCAGAACGCGTAGACGGTCCCATCATGCTCGGCAAGGTGCCGGGCGTGGGCCCG
>JBPPMZ010000152.1:0-46497 GCA_051306295.1 Candidatus Limnocylindrales bacterium | reverse complement strand
TGGACTTGGGCAGCCCAGCGCGATCACCCACGTCGGTGACACCGAGCGGCCCGTCCGCGAGCGCGGAAAGGACCGCGAACGCTCGCTCGATGGACTGGACTCTGGACATGGACCCCGCCGTCCGCTAGATTCGGTGGCCTTGGCGGTTCCATCATACGGCACAGTTCCACATCGTGGAACACCCGATCGCAGCGACGCCACCGTGGAGCGCACCGACGTGACCGACGATCTCCAGGACATCGACCTCGACGCCCTCTCCGACGATGAACTCGTCGAGCAGATGCACAACGACCTGTACGACGGGATGCGCGACGAGATCGTGCAGGGCACGAACATCCTGCTCGGGCGTGGCTTCGCGGCCACGAAGGTCCTCGATGACGCGCTCGTCGCCGGCATGAAGATCGTCGGCATCGACTTCCGCGATGGCATCCTGTTCGTCCCCGAGGTGCTCCTCGCCGCGAATGCCATGAAGGCCGGCATGGCGATCCTTCGCCCGCTCCTGGCCGAGACCGGTGCGGAGCCGGTCGGCAAGGTCGTCATCGGGACGGTCAAGGGCGACATCCACGACATCGGCAAGAACCTCGTCGGGATGATGCTCGAGGGCGCCGGCTTCGAGGTCGTGGACCTTGGCATCAACACCGATGCCGACAAGTTCCTGGCCGCGCTGGAGCTGCACAAGCCCGACATCCTGGGCATGAGTGCCCTGCTGACGACGACCATGCCGTACATGAAGGTCGTGGTCCAGACGCTCAAGGATCGCGGCATGCGCGACGACTACATCGTGCTCGTCGGCGGCGCCCCGCTCAACGAGGAGTTCGGGCTCGCGGTCGGGGCTGACGCGTACTGTCGCGATGCCGGCGTGGCCGCGGAGACCGCCCGGCGCCTCATCGACGAGCGCCGTGCCCGCGTCGCCTGACCCGGCGACCGACACGGCGGCTGCACCCGCCGAAGCCGCGCCACCGCGCGTCGTCGTCATCGGCTGCGGCGCCCTGGCCCGCGAACTGCTGTCCCTGACCAAGGGACTGCCCGGGGTGAAGGTCCACTGCGTCGATGCCCGCCTGCACATGCAGCCGAGCCGCATCGCCGGCGCCGTCGCCGACCGGATCGCGAAGACCCGCGCCAGCTTCGGCGACGACGTCCAGATCTTCGTGGCCTATGCCGATTGCGGGACCGGCGGCTCGCTGGACGCGGTCCTGGAGCGTGAGGGTGTCGAGCGCATCCAGGGCGCCCACTGCTACGAGTTCTACGCCGGATCCGCGGCCTATGCCGCGCTGCAGGACGAGGAGCTCGGCACGTTCTACCTGACCGACTTCCTGGCCCGCCAGTTCGACACGCTGGTCATGCGCGGCCTGGGACTGGACGTGCACCCCGAACTGCTCCCCGACTACTTCGGCAGCTATCGCCGGCTGGTCTACCTCGCCCAGACCGAGGACCCGACCCTGACCGCCATGGCCCAGGCCGCCGCCGACCGCCTTGGCCTGACCTTCGAGCGCCGGGTGACCGGCTACGGTCAGCTCGCACCCGCCATCCAGGACGCTGTCCAACCCGCCATCGCTGGAGGAGCCTGAACCCATGGGAACGATGACGATCATCTGGTGGCGGGACATCCCGGCCCAGGTCACGGCCCGCGACGGACGCCGCTCGAGCAAGATCGTGCTCCACCCGCGATTCCAGGTCGCCATCGACAAGGCCGCCAGTCGCGCCGGCCTGCGCGCCTACGACGCCTACATCGAGGAATGGCGCAAGGACACCAGGCCGTGCGGCGAGGAGCTCGACGCGGAGGTCGCGGCGGAGGTCGAGCGCCTGGAGGCCGAGTACGACAAGCACCGGCTGGCGCTGCTCATCACGTCCGGTGGTGTGGAGGGTGGACCGGCCTTCCCGCCGGCGGTCGACGAGACGTCGGGCAAGGCCGATGCCGCCCAAGGTCTGGCCGACGCCGTCACGGACCGTCCATGACCGCGCCCACCCATACGGTCATCAGCTCCGCGTCGCGGACCGTCGTCATCGGCGACGACCAGCCGTTCGTGGTCATCGGCGAGCGCATCAACCCGACCGGCCGCAAGCTCCTGGCCGAGGAGATGAAGAACGGCGACTTCAGCCGGGTCGAACGCGACACCGTCGCCCAGGTCGAGGCCGGTGCGCACATGCTCGACGTCAATGCCGGCATCCCGCTGGCCGACGAGCCGGCGATCCTGGCTCGCACGATCCAGCTCGTGCAGTCGCTGACCGACCTGCCGCTGTCGATCGATTCGTCGATCGTCGAGGCGCTCGAGGCGGGGCTTGCGGTCTACCAGGGCAAGGCCCTGCTCAACAGCGTGACCGGCGAGGAGGAGCGCCTGGAGCGTGTCCTGCCGCTGGTCAAGAAGTACGGCTGCGCGGTCGTCGCCATCAGCAATGACGAGACCGGCATCAGCATGGATCCGGACGTCCGGTTCGCGGTCGCCAAGCGCATCGTCGAGCGGGCCGCGGATCACGGTATCCCACGCTCGGACATCGTCGTCGACCCACTGCTCATGCCCATCGGCGCGCTGCCCCAGGCCGGCCGCCAGGTGTTTCGGATCCTGGGCCGTCTGCGTGATGAGCTCGGCGTCAACTCCACCTGCGGCGCGTCCAACGTGAGCTTCGGCCTGCCGAACCGGGAGGGCATCAACGGCGCATTCCTGTCGATGGCCATCGCGTCCGGGCTGACCTCGGCCATCACGAACCCGATCGCCGAGGGCGTTCGTCATGCGGTCATGGCCAGCGACGTGCTGATGGGCAACGACCAGGACGCGACCCGCTGGATCCGCCAGTTCCGGGTCGATCCGCCCGAGGGCGAGGCCGGCGGTCGGCGGGTCAACAAGCGTCGTGGTGGCCTGGCCACCGCCGCTGGTCTCTGACGGCGACGGACCAGCCGTGAGCGACGGCGCGGCCACGGCCGACCCGCAGGTCATCTTCACGCCGTCCGGGCGACGCGGTCGCGTGCCGGCCGGGACGACCGTCCTGGATGCGGCGCGCGGACTGGGCGTCGATATCGACTCGGTCTGCGGTGGTCGCGGCATCTGCGGCCGGTGTGCCGTGACCCCGGCCTTCGGGGAGTTCGCCAAGCACGGCATCACCTCCGCGCCGTCCCACCTCACCGACCCCGGCGAGATCGAGGCGGCCTACCGCGCGGAGCACGGCCTGGCCCGTGACCGGCGCCTGTCATGCACGGCCCGCCTGCTGGGCGATGCTGTGGTGGACGTCCCGCCCGAGAGCCAGGTCCACCGCCAGGTCGTGCGCAAGGACCTGGACGCGCGGCCGTTCGTGCTCGACCCGGTGGTCCGGCTCCATACGGTGGACGTCATCCCGCCCGATCTCGCCACCCCGACCGGGGACCTGGGGCGGCTGTTCGATGCGCTCGGCGCGGAGTGGGGGCTGCACGACCTGCGCGCCGACCTCGACGTCATCCGCGCCCTGCAGCCGGCCCTCGTCAAGGGCGACTACCGGGTCACCGTCGCGGTCCACGGTGGACGCGATCTGATCGCGGTCTGGCCGGGCTTCAATGACCGGGCCTTCGGAGTCGCCATCGACGTCGGCTCGACCACGATCGCTGGGCACCTGGCCAACCTGACCGATGGCACGATCCTGGCCAGCGCCGGGGTCATGAACCCCCAGATCCGGTTCGGCGAAGACCTCATGAGCCGGGTCAGCTACGTGATGATGCACGACGGCGGCGAGGTCGAGCTCACGACGGCCGTGCGCAAGGCGCTCGATGGCCTGCTCGCGTCGCTGGCCAACAAGGCGGGCATCAAGCGCACCGAGATCCTGGAGCTGGCCCTCGTCGGCAACCCGATCATGCACCACCTGTTCCTGGGTATCGACCCGACGCCGCTGGGTTCGGCACCGTTCGCACTGGCCGTGGATACGGCCGTGGAACTGCCGGCTTCGGAGCTCGGGCTGCGCACGCACCCTGGCGCGCGCGTGTACGTCCTGCCCTGCATCGCCGGACACGTCGGGGCGGATACGGCCGGGGTCATCCTCGCCGAGGAGCCGCACAAGGCCACGGACCTGACCCTTGTCGTGGACGTCGGCACGAATGCCGAGATCGTGCTCGGCAACCGGGACCGGTTGCTGGCCGCCTCGTCGCCGACCGGTCCGGCCTTCGAGGGGGCCCAGATCAGCGCCGGCCAGCGCGCCGCCCCGGGCGCCATCGAGCGCGTCCGCATCGACCGCGACACCCTGGAGCCGCGCTTCCGGATCATCGGCGTCGACGCGTGGTCCGACGCGCCGGAGTTCCCGGCCCTCCTGGCGGCCGCCGGGACCGGCGTGACCGGGATCTGTGGCTCGGGGATCATCGAGGTCGTTGCCGAGCTCTTCCTGGCCTCGGTCATCACCGCGGACGGGGTCATCGATGGCGCGCTCGCGGGGCGCTCGCCGCGTATCGAGGCGGACGCCCGGACCTTCAGCTATCTCCTGTACGACGGCGGCCCCGAGGCATCGGCGCAGCGGATCCTCGTGACCCAGAACGATGTGCGCGCCATCCAGCTTGCCAAGTCGGCGCTGTATGCCGGGGTCCGGCTGCTCATGGACCACCTGGGCGTGGAGACCGTCGACGAGATCCGCCTGGCCGGGGCGTTCGGCAGCCAGATCGACCCGCTCCACGCGATGGTCCTGGGCCTCGTGCCCGATTGCGACCTGGCCCGCGTGCGCGCGGCCGGGAATGCGGCCGGGACCGGGGCGCTCATCGCCCTGCTGAGCGGGGCCGCGCGGCGTGAGATCGAGGCCGTCGTCCGACGCGTCGAGAAGATCGAGACGGCGGTCGAACCGCGCTTCCAGGAGCACTTCGTGGAGGCGATGGCCATCCCGCACCGCACGGCCGCCAGCCCGAACCTGGAGCGAGCGGTGACGCTCCCCGCCCGGCCCGCGACGGCGGATCGCGGGGCGGATCCGCGGGCGGAACGACGACGACGACGCGCTGACGCGGCCACTGCCGCCGCGGCGGCACCGACCCGGACCGGTATGGGAGAGGATCGATGACCGAGATCATGGGCAATCGCCGGACCGGCGGTCGCGAGGGTCGGCGCGCCGTGCGCCTCAGCCACCAGGTCGAGCGCCTGCCGTTCCTGACCCGGGCGCTCGCGCCGTTCGAGGTCCTGGGCGACGAGGGCCTGTCGATCATCGAAGAGAACGCCGACACGATCCTCCAGGAGGTCGGCATCGAGTTTCGCGGTGACGCCGAGGCGCTCCGCCTGCTGGCCTCGGCCGGTGCCGACGTCGACGGGGAGCGGGTCCGTTTCCCGCGCGGGATGTGCCGGTCCATCGTTCAAGCCACCGCCCCGCGCCAGTTCACCCAGTACGCCCGGAACGAGGCGAACAACGTCGAGATCGGCGGGCCGCACACGGTCTTCGCCCCGAACTACGGTTCGCCGTTCGTGCGTGACCTGGACAACGGCCGGCGCTACGGCACGATCGAGGACTTCCGGAACTTCGTGAAGCTCGCCTATGCCTCGCCGCACCTCCACCACAGCGGCGGGACCGTCTGCGAGCCGGTGGACGTGCCGGTCAACAAGCGCCACCTGGACATGGTCTACGCGCACATGCGCTTCAGCGACAAGCCGTTCATGGGCTCCGTGACCGCCCCGGAACGGGCGCGCGACACGGTCGAGATGTGCCGGATCCTGTTCGGCTCGGACTACCTCGAGACCCACCCGGTCACGCTCTCGCTGATCAACGCCAACTCGCCGCTGGTCTGGGATTCGGTCATGTTGGGCGCGGCCCGTGCCTACGCCGAAGCCAACCAGGCGACCCTCCTGACCCCGTTCATCCTGGCCGGCGCCATGGCCCCGGTGACCGCGGCCGGGGTGGCCGCCCAGACCCTGGCCGAGGCCCTGGCCGGGATGACCTTCGTGCAGCTCGTCCGGCCGGGTGCGCCGGTCGTGCTCGGCTCGTTCGCCAGCAGCATGTCGATGCAGTCGGGCGCGCCGACGTTCGGGACCCCGGAGCCGGCGCTCGTGCTGTACGTGATGGCCTCGCTGGCCCGCCGCCTGGGCGTGCCGTTCCGGTCCGGGGGCTCGTTGTGTGCCTCCAAGGTGGCCGACGCGCAGGCCGCGTACGAGAGCGCCGCGACGCTCCAGCCGACCGTGCTGGCTGGGGTCAACTTCGTGCTCCACGCCGCGGGCTGGCTGGAGGGCGGCCTGGCCATCGGCTACGAGAAGTTCATCCTGGACGCGGACCAGTGCGGGATGATGGCCGTGTTCGTGAAGGGCGTGGACATGAGCGAGAACGGGCAGGCCGTGGAGGCCATCAAGTCCAACGGTCCCGGCCAGCACTTCCTGGGGACCGCCCACACCCTGGCCAACTTCGAGACAGCGTTCTACCGCTCCGAGGTGGCCGACAACAACTCCTTCGAGCAATGGGAGGAGGACGGCTCGCTCGATGCGGCCCAGCGCGCCAACGCGATCTGGAAGCGGATGCTGCGCGACTACGAGGCGCCGCCGCTGGATCCCGGCATCGACGAAGCCCTTCTCGACTTCATCGCCCGACGCAAGGCATCCATGCCGGATTCGGAGGTCTGACCGATGCTCTTTCGCCGTCGGGCCTCCATGTCGCCGGTCGCCCAGGCGGCGCTGGCCGATCTGCTTCGCGGCCCGACCTTCGAGCTCATCCCGCTCAAGACGTCGATGGACCAGGCGGCGTACCTTCCCCGAGGCGCGACCGTGTCGGTGACTGCGTCGCCGGCCAAGGGCATCGAGGCCACCATCGCGCTGTGTGAGCAGTTGCAGGCGCAAGGGTTCAAGGCGGTCCCTCATCTCTCCGCCCGGATGGTCCGCGACCGATCCCACCTGGCCGACCTGATCGCCTGGCTGGAGGGGGCCGGCGTCGACCGGGCGTTCGTGGTCGGTGGTGACGCCAAGGAACCGGGCGACTTCGTCGACGGCCTGGCCCTGTTGCGCGAGATGGCGGACATCGGTCATCCGCTGAGCGAGATCGGGATCCCCGCCTACCCGCAGGGCCACGCCTTCATCGCGGATGGTCCGCTCCTGGACGCGCTTCGGGCCAAGGCCACGTTCGCCAGCTACATGACGACACAGCTCTGCTTCGACCCCGCCGCGATCACCTCGTGGATCGCCGCCCGACGCGCGGAGGGCATCGACCTGCCGGTCCACGTCGGCGTGCCGGGTGTCGCCGATCCGCAGAAGCTGCTGGCCATCAGCGCCCGGATCGGCGTCGCGGATACCCATCGGTTCCTGGTCAAGAACGTGCGCTTCGTGACCAAACTGGTCCGTTCCGGCGGCTTCTACCGGCCCGACGGGCTGCTGGCCGGCCTCGCGCCGGTGCTGGCGCGACCGGATGCCGGGATCGTCGACCTGCACATGTACACGTTCAACGCGGTCGACACGTTCGAGACCTGGCGACGGGCGTACCTGGAACGCCTTCGCGAGGGGGTCGCCCTCCCTGCCTGACTCGGGGCCACCGGCCCGGCCGGCGGTCCGGTTGCCGGATGCCGGTTGGTCAGGCATCATCCCGCCACAACCGAAGAGTGCTTATCAAGAGTGGCGGAGGGACCGGCCCGTCGAAGCCACGACAACCTACCGGCGTCGCGTCGGCAAGGTGCCAATTCCGGGCAGGTCCGCCTGCACGATAAGGGAACTCCCTTCGAGGCCCTTCCGAGCAGGAAGGGTCTTTCCGTTTCCGGCCCGGTCGCTGTCACCACCTCCGCATCGGCGCCTGATGGCGTCCGGCCGGGAGCCCCGCCATCATGACGATCGCTGATCCGCCCACCATGCCCGCGCCGGGTGGCTCGCCGCGCGAGCGCTTCCGGCAGCGGCTCGCGTCCCGGCCGCTCCTCGTCGACGGCGCGCTGGGCACGCTCCTGTTCAGTCGCGGCGTTCCCCAGCGAGCGTGCCTGGAGGAGCTCGTCGTCCGCCGACCGGCGATGGTCGTCGCCGCGCACCAGGAGTATCTCGAGGCGGGTGCCGAGCTGATCGAGACCCTGTCCTTCGGGGCCAATCGCCTGCGCCTGAACGCCTGGGGGCTCGGTGGCGAGGTCGGCCAGCTCAACCGGCGAGCGGCCCGACTCGCCCGCGAGGCCCGCGACGTGAGCGGCCGTGATGCCCTGGTCGGCGGGTCCGTGGGCCCGCTCGGCCCGCCGCTGCCGGGCGCCACCCGCGTTCCGGAGGCCACGGCGCGCGCGGCGTTCCGCGAACAGCTCGAGGGCCTACTGGAGGGAGGGGCGGACGTCCTCTTCCTGGAGACCTTCTCCGATCTTGACCAGCTCGTCCTGGCTGTTGACGAAGCCCGGCGGGCATCCGATGTGCCGGTCCTTGCCTCGCTGACGTTCGGGGAGGAGTTCGTGCTGGCCGACGGCAGCAGCCCGTCGAACGCCGCGGCCGCCCTCGCGGCAGCCGGCGCCGACGTCATCGGCGTCAACTGCGGAGCGGGGCCGGCGGCCTCACTGGAAGCCCTGGAGGCGATGGGCCGCCCGATCGCCGGTGGACCGTCGCGATCGATCATGCCCAACGCCGGCCTACCCCAGCGCCTCGAGGGGCGGTTCATCTACGCCGCACATCCCGAGTACTTCGCAACGGTCACGCCGCGCCTGCTGGCCGCTGGCGCCGGGGTCGTCGGCGGTTGCTGCGGCACGACGCCGGCCCACACGGCCGCGATGCGCGCGGCACTCGATGCGCTGACGCCGCTCGATACGGCGTCGGGGCCGACCGTGGCGCCCAGCGCCGCCGACGCTCCCGCCGCCACATCCCTGGCCGACCGCGCCGTCGCGCCGGCCAGCGGCGAGCCACCACCGCCCACTCGGCTGGCAGCCCTCCTGGCGGCCGGACGGTTCGCGGTCTCGGTCGAGATCGACCCGCCGCGCAGCATCCGCATCGAGCGCACGATCGATGCCGCCCGCCTGCTGCGGGATGCCGGCACCGACCTCGTCAACGTGTCCGATTCGGCGATGGCGCGCGTCCGCATGAGTGCCTGGTCGGTCGCGTTCGGGATCCAGCACGACCTGGACCTGGAGTGCCTGGTCCACTGCACCACCCGGGACCGCAACCTGATGGCCCTCGAGTCGGAGCTGCTGGGCGCCCACGCGCTCGGCGTGCGCAACGTCATCGCCCTGACCGGCGATCCGCCGCGGATCGGCGACTACCCGACGGGGACCGGCGTGTGGGACGTCGACTCGATCGGCCTGATCGAGATCCTCGCGCGGCTCAATCGAGCTGAGGACCCGTCGGGGTCCTCGATCGGGCAACAGGCCGGGTTCACCATCGCATGCGCCCTCGATTCGACGGCCGCCGACGCCGCCACCGAGTGGGACCGCCTCGAGCGCAAGCTCGCGGCCGGGGCACACCTGGTGATGACCCAGCCGCTCTACTCCGAGGCCCAGGTCGAGGCGATGCTCGCCGAGGCTCGCCGGCGGTTCGGGCCCCGGGGGCTGCCCGTCCCCCTGCTACTGGGCGTCCTGCCGCTCGTGTCATCGCGCCACGCCGAGTTCCTCCACAACGAAGTGCCCGGCATCACCATCCCCGACGAGGCCCGGGCCGCGATGCGGGCCGCCGGCGACCGTGCCTCGGAGATCGGGATCGAGATGGCCGACCGCCTCCTGACCGCCATGGAGGGCGCCGTCGCCGGGACCTACATCATGCCCAGCTTCGGCCGCTACGAGCAGTGCGCCGAGCTCGTGCGGCGCATCCGCGTTCGACACCCGGCAGAGCCCGTGGGATCGCCTATCAGGCGGGCGACAGCGTGACCTCCAAGGCCGCGCGACCGGCAGGTGAGCTGGCCGGCGCGCCGTTCGACCGGGCCAGTCGGCGGGCGGCCCTGCCCGGGATCCTGCGCGATCGGATCGTCGTCCTCGACGGCGCGATGGGCACGATGCTCCAGGAGCATCGCTTCACCGAAGCCGACTTCCGTGGCCGGCGATTCCGCGACCACCCGATCGACCTCCGGGGCGACACCGACCTGCTCTGCCTGACACAGCCCGACGCCGTGCGGGCGGTCCATGCCGGGTATCTGGCCGCGGGGGCCGACGTGCTCACGACGAATTCCTTCACCGCCACGCGCATCGCCCAGGCCGACTACGGGTTCGACGCGGCCACGGTCCGCGAGCTGAACGTGACGGCCGCCCGACTGGCCCGCGACGCTGCCGACGCCGCCGAACGAGCCCAGCCGGACCGCCCGCGCTTTGTGGCCGGCTCGCTGGGCCCGACCAACCGCACCGCCTCGATGAGTGCGGAGGTCGGTGACCCGGCCGCCCGCAGCGTGACCTGGGCGGAACTCGAGCTCGCCTACCGGGAGGCGGCCGCGGGGCTGATCGAGGGCGGCGCGGACATCCTGCTCATCGAGACGATCTTCGACACGCTCAATGCGAAGGCGGCGATCTTTGCGGTGCAGTCGCTGTTCGACGAGATCGACGAACGGTTGCCGCTGATCATCTCGGGCACGATCGTCGATGCGTCCGGCCGCACCCTGTCCGGGCAGACCGTGGAGGCGTTCTGGCAGAGCATCCGCCATGCCGACCCGCTCATCGTCGGGCTGAACTGTGCGCTGGGACCCAGGCAGCTGCGCGAGCACCTCGACGTCCTGTCGCGTGTCGCCGACCGACCGGTATCGGCGTACCCGAACGCCGGACTGCCCAACGACCTGGGTGGCTACGACGAGACGCCGGAGCAGATGGCGGAGGCCATCCGCGAGTGGGCGGAACACGGGCTGCTCAACGTCGCGGGCGGCTGCTGCGGCTCCACGCCTGCCCATGTCGCGGCCATCGCCGAGGCGGTGGCGGGGCTGCCACCGCGCCCGATCCCGGAGCGCGCCGGGGGGACGCGCCTGTCCGGCCTGGAGCCCGTGGTCATCCCACCGCCGGGGAACATCTTCGTCAACGTCGGCGAGCGGACGAACGTGACGGGTTCGCGCAAGTTCGCTCGGCTCATCGCCGACGGGGCGGAGGACGACGCGGTCGACATCGCGCGCGAACAGGTGGCCAACGGCGCCCAGCTCATCGACGTGAACATGGACGAGGCGATGCTCGACGGCGCCGCGGCGATGACCCGCTACCTGCGCCGCCTCGCCGCCGAACCGGACATCGCTCGCGTCCCGGTCATGGTCGACAGCTCGAAGTGGTCCGTCATCGAGGCCGGGCTCCAGCAGCTCCAGGGCCGGGGGGTCGTCAACTCGATCTCGCTCAAGGAAGGTGAGGCCGAGTTCCTGCGCCAGGCCCATCTGTGTCGACGGTACGGCGCCGCCGTGGTCGTGATGGCCTTCGACGAGCAGGGTCAGGCGGAGTCGGTCGAGCGCCGCGTGGCCGTGCTCCGGAGGGCGTACGACCTGCTCACCGGGGTCGTCGGCTTCGCCGCGGAGGACATCATCCTCGACGCCAACATCTTCGCCATCGCGACCGGCATGGAGGAGCATGACGACTATGCCGTGTCGTTCATCGCGACCGTCCGTCGCCTGAAGATGGAGTTCCCCGGCACGCGGACGTCCGGCGGCGTCTCCAACGTGTCATTCGCGTTCCGCGGCAACGACCGGGTCCGCGAGGCGATCCATTCGGTGTTCCTGTACCACGCCATCGCGGCCGGCCTCGACATGGCCATCGTCAACGCCGGCGTGCTGCCCATCTACGACGACATCGACCCGGAACTGCGCGAGCGGGTCGAAGACGTCGTGCTCAACCGCCGGCCCGACGCCACGGAACGCTTGCTGGACCTGGCCGGGCGGTACGCGGGCGAGGTCGGGATGGAGCGAGCCGCGGAGGATCTCGCCTGGCGCGATCAGCCGGTCGGCGAGCGCCTGACCCACGCCCTGGTGGCCGGCATCGATGCCTACATCGTGGACGACACGGAGGAGGCCCGACTCGTCGCCGCTCGGCCGCTGGACGTCATCGAGGGTCCCTTGATGGCCGGCATGAACGTCGTCGGCGACCTGTTCGGCTCGGGGCGGATGTTCCTGCCCCAGGTGGTCAAGAGCGCCCGGGTCATGAAGAAGGCCGTGGCCGTCCTCATCCCGTACCTGGAGGCCGAGCGCGCGGGGACCGGGAAGCGGGCCGGGACCATCGTCACGGCCACGGTCAAGGGCGATGTCCACGACATCGGCAAGAACATCGTGGGGGTCGTGCTGGGGTGCAACGACTACGAGGTCGTCGATCTCGGCGTGATGGTCCCCGCAGCGCGGATCCTGGAGACGGCGAAGGAGATCGGCGCCGACCTGATCGGCCTGTCCGGCTTGATCACGCCGTCACTCGACGAGATGACCCACGTCGCGGCGGAGATGGAGCGCCAGGGGTTCACGACCCCGCTCCTGATCGGCGGCGCGACCACGTCCCGAACCCACACCGCGATCAAGATCGCGCCGGCCTACTCGGGCCCGGTCATCCACGTCCTGGATGCCTCGCGCGCGGTGGGCGTGGCCGGCTCGCTGGTCCAGCCCGAGCGGCGCGCCGCCTTCGTCGCCGGCATCGCCGACGAGTACGAGGCGGTCCGCCAGGAGCGGGCGACGCAACGGTCCAGGGAGCAGCGCCTGACCGTCGCGGAGGCCCGGGCGAATCGCGTCCCGATCGACTGGTCGGCGGTGGATGCCCCCCGCCCCACGTTCCAGGGTGTGCGCTCGTTCCTGGACTATCCGCTCGCCGACCTGGTCGAGGCGATCGACTGGACGCCGTTCTTCGCGACCTGGGAGATGCGCGGCGCCTACCCGGCGATCCTGGACCATCCACGTCTGGGGGCTGCGGCCAAAGATCTCCATCGCGATGCCCTGGACCTGCTCGGGCGCCTCGTCGACGACGGCCGGTTGACCGCCAACGCGGTCGTCGGCTTCTGGCCGGCGAACTCCGTCGATGACGATGACATCGTCGTCTGGCGCGATGACGCGCGAACCGATGTGCTCGCGACCTTCCGGACCCTCCGTCAGCAGATGGCCAAGCCGGCCGGCCGGCCGAACGTCGCACTGGCCGACTTCGTCGCACCGGTCGGGTCCGGTGTTGCGGACCACATCGGGGCGTTCGCGGTCACGGCCGGGCACGGCCTGGACGCGATCGTCGCGGAGTTCGAGGCCGCCAACGACGACTACTCCGCCATCATGGCCAAGGCCCTGGCCGATCGCCTGGCCGAAGCCTTCGCGGAGCGGCTCCACGAGCGCGTTCGCCGCGAGCTGTGGGGCTATGCCCCCGATGAGGCGCTGTCGAACACCGAGCTCGTCGCGGAGCGCTACCAGGGCATCCGCCCGGCGCCGGGGTATCCGGCCTGCCCGGACCACACCGAGAAGGGGACCCTGTTCGCGTTGCTGGACGCCGAGGCGCGGGCGGGCATCCGGCTGACGGAGTCGTACGCGATGTGGCCGGGCGCGTCGGTCAGCGGCTACTACCTGTGGAACCCCGCCAGCCACTACTTCGGCGTCGGTCGCATCGGTCGCGATCAACTCGCCGACTACGCGGCACGCAAGGGCGTGCCCCTCGGCGAGGCGGAGCGCTGGCTCGCCCCCAACCTGGCCGACGAGACGTAGGCGCGGGCAAGCCCGCGGGCGCCGCCTCTCGAGCTCAGCCCGCGAGCGCGGCGGCGGCGTACAGGGCGACGCCGGTGGCCATCGGCGCTTCCTCGAAGATCACGAGGTTGGAGTGGTTCTGCGGCGCGGGCGCGGGGTCCTCGTGGGCCGGTCGCGCGCCGATGAAAGCCATCATCCCGGGCACGCGCTGGAGGACGTACGAGAAGTCCTCGGCGCCCATGATCGGTGCGGCCAGGTCCTCGACGAGCGCCTCCCCGGCCACGTTCACCGCCAGTTCGCGCACCCACGCCGTGACCGCCGGGTCGTTCATCGTGACGGGGTAGCCGGGCACGATCTCCAGGTCGATCCGGGCGCCGTGGGCCGCCGCCACCCCGTCTGCGACCTGGTGGACCCAGCCTGCGACCGACGCCCGCACGGTCTCCGACACGGTCCGGATGGTCCCCTCGATCTCGACCGAGGCCGGGATGATGTTGTTGGTCGTCCCGCCGGCAAGGCGCGTGATGGTCAGCACCGCTGGGTCGAACGCGTCCACGCGGCGCGTGATCATCGACTGCAGGGCCAGGATGAGCTCCGCGGTGACCGGTACGGGATCCAGGGCGAGGTGAGGGGCAGAGGCGTGGCCGCCGCGGCCGTGGATGGTGGCGATGATGCGATCCGCGGACGCGAGCATCGCCCCCGGCCGGAGGGCGACGACACCGCTCGCGTAGCGCGTCGAGATGTGCAGCGCGACCGCCCTCGCCACGTCTCCGGCGCCGTGGGGCCCCTCCTCCAGCAGCCCTTCCTCGAGCATGAAGCGGGCGCCGTGGAAGCCTTCCTCCCCGGGCTGGAACATGAGCAGCACGCGGCCGCGCAGGTCGGCGCGCCGATCGACGAGCAGCCGCGCGGCGCCCAGCAGCATCGCGACGTGGGTGTCGTGGCCGCAGGCGTGCATCGTGCCCGCGACCTCCGACGCGAAGTCGAGCCCGGTGTCCTCACCGACGGGCAGGGCGTCCATATCGGCTCGAAGGAGCGTCGTCGGGCCGGGATGCGCGCCATCGATGACGGCGGTGACGGACGTGGTGGAACCGCCGGGCCGCGCCTCCAGCCCCAGTCGCCGGAGCTCCTCGACGATGAGCGTCTGCGTCTCGGGCAGCTGCAGGCCGATCTCCGGGCGGCGGTGCAGCCGACGACGGATGGCCACGACGTCGAGGAGGATCGCTTCGGCGGCGTCGCGCAATGCCGTCGGATCGATGCCGGTCGCGCCCATCGATCAGTCCTCGCCGCGGCGCGCGCGCGCGATCTGGTCGGCGTGCTCGTGGCTGTGCTCGGCGTAGATGGCCAGCCAGCGGTCCACGGAATATGCCCCGGACTCACTGTGCGTGCCGGTCCTCACCCACTCGTCGGGCGTGAGGGCGCGGAGCAGTTCCAGGCTGGCGGCGCGGACCGCGCGCACCACCGCGACGGACGCCGCGATCGGTCGGTCGTAGTGCAGCCGACGCGCCCACGCGGGCTCGTCGTAGCCGGCGATCTGCGGGTCGTCCTCGGCGATCAGGCGGCGCAGCCCGGATGTAGGCCATCGATTCGCTGTCGGCCAGGTGGTGGACGATCTGGCGCGCCGTCCACTCGCCGGACGGTGGTCGCCGGTCGAGTTCGTCGTCGGTCACGCCAGCGAGGGCGGCATCGATGGCCGCGACGGCACTGGCATAGCGATCGAGGCGGGCGGTTCGGTCTTGGTCGTCGGTCGGGTGGTCCATGGCCGAAGCCTAGCGCGTCGCGACGATCGATTCGATGCGGTCCATGGCGGCATCCGGGCCGGGCATCGCGGCGATCTCGGCGGCGAGGGCGGTCGCGCGCTCGCGGAACGTGAGCTGGGCGAGGACGTCCGCGATGGCGTCACGAACTCCGTCCGCGGTCAGCGTCTCGAGCGGCACGACCCGGGCGACGCCGGCGCGCTCGCACAGGTCGGCGTTGTCGGGCTGGTCCGCGGCCAGGGGCACGATGACCATCGGGCGGGCGGCGGCCAGGGCGGCCAGCATCGTGCCCGAGCCGCCGTGGAAGGCGACGAGATCGGCCGCGGGCAGGAGGGTAGACATCGGCACGTAGCGGTGCACGGTCACGCCTGTCGGGACCTCGCCCAGGGTGGCCGGGTCCGCCCCGAGGGCGACCACGACGTGCGCTCCGGTCGCGGCCGCGCCGGCGACGATGGCCTGCATGACCTCGCGCTCTCCGGCGTTGACCGTCCCCAGAGTCACGGCGATGCGCGGGCGCCCGTCGGCGGGCGGGAAGGGATCGACCGCGGGAGGATTCGCACCCGCCGCGGCGTCCCGGTCGTCGGCGATCGGCCGGAGCTCGGCGGTCACATCGAGAAGCGGCACGTCCGGATCCCGCAGCGACGGCGGCCGGGTCGTGAAGAACGTTGCCCCGTACAGGCCGGACAGCTCCGGATCTGGGGCCAGCCCGTGTCGCTCGCGCAGCTCGTTCAGCGGGGCCGTGGCCAGGTCGCGCATCCGCGGCCGCCAGGCCGTGGCCTGGACCGTGATGTGCGGGATGCCGAGGCGCTCCGCGGCGATCCAGCTGCCGAACGCCATGTCCTCGTGGACGATCACGTCGGGTCGCCACGTGCGGCCAAGCGCGAGGATGTCGTCGGCGATGCCGGTCGCGATAGGGCCACAGAATCCCTGGCGAAAGACGACCACGGCTCGCCTCCGGCCGGTCAGACCGGCCACATCCGGGATGCCGGCCACGACGTCACGGAGCGTCGCCGGCCCGACCGGCTCGTGCCGGAATCCCGCCGCGACGACGACCGGCTCGAGGCTGGCACCGACGGCGACCCGCACCTCGTGCCCTCGCGCGGCGGCCTCGCGGGCGAGCGGGAGGAGGGGCAGAAGGTGGCCCAGGGCGGGCGTGCTCGCGATGAGGAGGCGCATGGCGACATCATGGCAGACGGGAAGTCGCGTTGACGCCTCTTGGCGCTCGGCCGTACAATCCCGACGAATTCACTCGGATATCTGAGGCCTTCGACCCTGTCCGCCCCGACCACCCTCCAGCGGCCCGTCTACCACGGCTCGGGCGCCGTCTCGTTCTCCACCAAGGGCGAGTACGGCGTGCGTCTGATGGTCCAGCTCGCCCGCCACGCGGGGACCGGACCGGCCAGCCTCGCCGGGATCGCCGCAGAAGAGGACCTGCCGCGCGCGTACCTCGAGCAGCTTGTGGTGAGCCTGCGGGAAGCAGGTCTCGTCGTCAGCACCCGTGGCGCCCACGGCGGCTACGAGCTTGCCCGGCCCCCGGAGCAGATCACCATGGGTCAGGTCCTGCGCGCGCTGGAAGGCCCGATCGCGCCGATGATCTGCGCCTCCGACGACCCCGAGCACGCGACCACCTGCGACCGATCCGCCCGCTGCACGGTCAACGTGCTGTGGGTCCGCGTCCGTGACGCCGTCACCGGCGCCCTCGACTCCCTGACCCTCGCCGACCTCGCGCCGCAGCGCGCCGTCGCCCCCTGATGCCCACATCGGAGCTTGACACCACCGTGACCGACGCGACCACCACGACCGACCAGCACCTCGTCATCCGCGGCCTCCGTGTCGCGCCGGCGGCCAAGCCCGAGCACGACATCCTGCAGGGCATCGACCTGACCGTCGGCCAGGGCGAGGTCCACGCGATCATGGGCCCCAACGGCTCGGGCAAGACGACCCTGGCCTACGCCCTGATGGGCCACCCGGCGTACGTCATCACCGGCGGCGAGGTCCGCTGGAAGGGCCGCGACATCCTCGCCCTGTCGCCCGACAAGCGCTCGCGCCTGGGCATGTTCCTGGCCTTCCAATACCCGACGGCGATCCCCGGTCTCTCCGTCGCGAGCTTCATCCGGAGCGCGCTGAACGCCAAGCTCCAGGGCATCGACAAGGACCCCGCCATCGACCCCACCGATGCGGTCAAGGGCGGCATCAACATGCGCGACTTCCGCAACAAGATGCGCGAGAAGATGGCGCTCCTGCGCATGGATGAGGGCTTCGCGGCGCGCTACGTCAACGAGGGCTTCTCGGGCGGCGAGAAGAAGCGCCTGGAGATGCTCCAGATGGCCGTCCTGGAGCCCGAGATGGCGATCCTCGACGAGACCGACTCGGGCCTCGACATTGATGCGCTGCGGATCGTCGCGGAGGGCGTCAACGCGATGCTCAACCCGAACCTGGGCGTGCTGCTCATCACCCACTACCAGCGCCTGCTGAACTACATCCAGCCCGACTTCGTCCACGTCCTGGCCCAGGGCCGCATCGTCAAGAGCGGTGGCAAGGACCTGGCCCTCCGTCTCGAGGACGAGGGCTACGGCCCGATCCTTCGCGAGGCGGGCCTGGAGATCAACGTGTCGGACGAGGCGCTCCTCGTGCCGCGCGGCCCGGAGCTCGAGCATGCGCCCGTGGAGGCCGCCCGCTAGCCGGGCGATCGACTCACGATGGCCATCGAGACGCCCGAGACGCCCGGCCGCCACCGCCTGGACCCGGTCGCCCTGCGCGCCGACTTCCCGATCCTGCGCCGGGTCATCCACGGCCGACCGTTCGTGTACCTCGACTCGGCGTCGAGCAGTCAGAAGCCCCAGGTCGTCATCGATGCGATGACCGCCTACTACGAGCAGCACAACGCCAACGTGCATCGCGGCATCTACACCGTCGCCGAGGAGGCGACCGCCGCCTACGAGGCGGCGCGGATCGATGTCGCGCGGTTCATCAACGCCCCGGACAGCCACGAGATCGTGTTCACCCGGAACGCGACGGAGGCCATCAACCTTGTCGCGTACTCGTGGGGACGTCGGAACGTCGGGCGGGGCGACCAGATCATCCTGACCGAGATGGAGCACCACGCCAACCTCGTGCCCTGGCAGCTCCTGGCCCACGAAGTGGACGGCGACCTGGAGTTCATCCCGATCACCGACGACGGCGTCCTGCGCCTCGACGTGTTCGAGGTCCTGCTGCGTTTGAAGCCGAAGCTCGTGGCGTTCACCCACGTCAGCAACACGCTGGGGACCATCAACCCGGTCCGCGAGATGGTCGACATGGCGCACGCCGCCGGCGCGCTCGTGCTCATCGATGGCGCCCAGGCGGTGCCGCATGTGCCGGTCGATGTCCAGGCGCTCGATTGCGACTTCTACGCGTTCAGCGGCCACAAGATGCTCGGCCCGATGGGCTCCGGGGCGCTCTGGGCGCGGCGCGAGATCCTGGAGTCGATGCCCCCGTTCCTGGCCGGCGGCGACATGATCCGCGAGGTCCACCTGCGACGCAGCGAGTTCAACGAGATCCCCTACAAGTTCGAGGCGGGGACGCCGGCCGTGGGTGACGCCGTGGGTCTGGGCGTGGCGGCCCGCTACCTGGAGGCGATCGGCATGGACGCCGTGCGCGAGCACGAGCGCGAACTCGTCGCCTATGCGCTGGAGATCCTGCCGCGCGAGATCCCCGGCATCGAGCTGTACGGGCCGATGGATCCGGATGGCCGTGGTGGGGTCGTGCCGTTCAATCTGCCGGGCATCCATCCGCATGACGTGGCCCAGGTCCTGGACCGCTCCGGGATCGCGGTGCGGGCCGGTCATCACTGCACGATGCCGCTCCACGAGCGCCTCGACCTGGCGGCGACCGCCCGCGCCTCGTTCAGCGTCTACACGACGACGGACGACATCGATGCGCTGGTCTTGGGGCTCAAGGACGTCCAGCGGGTGTTCGCCGACTGATCTCGGCTGGTCGCTGGGCGCGGCCGCCGCGCGCCCACGCCGCGCCCCAGGTCAGCCGTGGTGACCAGGTCACCCCACCTGACCAGATTCCGACAGCCGAGCACGGCCGACACCCCCAGGTGACACGAATCCGTCGTTCGGGGACCCCGGCATGCACAACCTGTGCGAAACAGGTCACCCCCGCTGACCTGGTCACCCTGGCTGACCTCGAGATCGGCTCGATCTGCTCGGCCCCATTGCCTGGGCGGCGTTGGCGTCGTACCGTCGCGGCATGAAGTCCACGATCGGCAGAAGATGACCCGGTAGCCGGTCACCCCGGGCGCAGCGACCGCCAGGTCTCGACTGCCCACTGCCAGTCGCCGGGATCGTCGAACTCGATCTTGACCGCGGCCCCGGAGCCCCGGATCGCGGAGTAGCCCTCCAGGACCCCGACCTCCACCCCGCTGGTCGCATCCGTCGTGAGGCGCGCGCGGCCAAAGACCTCGCCCTCGCGATGGTTGAGCGCGTCGGGGCCCAGCTCCGCCCCGAACTGCTCGATGAAGGTCTGGGCGGGCATCGGCGAACCGTCGCTGAGGCCGGTCCGTGTCGCCGCCAGCGTGATCCCTCGACCGGCGCCGCCACCCCACCACTCGTCGGGCGTCCGGCGCTCGGCGTAGTCGCCGGGGATCTCCAGGGTCCAGCCTTCTTGCGTGATGCGCACCGGGTCACGCCGATAGCCGACCGGCGGGCCGGCTTCCGGCTCGCGAGCCGCTCGTCCAGCGGCCTGGCGGGTCATCTGGTCGTTGAGGCCACGAAAGGTCGCCAGCTGGGCCCATCCGTGCCACGGGTACGCGAGAGTCGGATCCATCGGGAAGGCGCGCGACAGCAGTCGATGGACCTCGTCGAGCAGGTCGGCCTCGCCCTCGACGGCGGGTGGACGCCAGCGCACCTCCAGCCACATCAGCACGAGGGCCCGATTGAGCAGGTAGCGCCCGTCGGTCGCGTCGGTCCACCACGGCGTGATGTCCAGCGCAACGCGCGGATCGGCGATGGCGGCGTCCAGCCATGTCTCATCGCGCGGCCCCAGGACCGTGGCGATCGCCCGTTCCGTGGTGACGCGCGTGCCGGCCGGCATGCCCAGGTGGATGGCGCGTTCCCCTAGTCGCGCCGCCACCCGGGCCCTGGCCAGCTGCGGTCCGAGCCAGGCGAGATACGCCCGCTCGGCCGTCGGTCGATCGGTGAAGGTCAGGGCGCCGTCGCCATCGGTCCACTCGATGCCGACCTCGGTTGCCAGGCGCTCCAGGATCCGCCCGACGAAGCGGTGGTAGCCGGGGCCTGCGACCGCGGTCTCGCCGTGGACCGCGACGCGACCGCCTTCCGAAGCGGTGATCATCAGTGCCGGCGCGGCCGGATGGAGGTCGACCGCGAGCTCGACGTCGCCATCGAGCAGCGTGCGCTGGCGGGTCGAGCGGACGGCATCGGCGTACTCGCCGGTCAGCCAGACGGCGGCATCGGCGAGCAGACGCTCAGGGGCCGGCGTGCGCGGGATGAGCCCCCGCTTCTGCGCCTGGCCGCCGACCTTCGCCTCGAGTCGATCCGTGGTCATCGTCGTCACCGTTGGCTGACCATAGCGCGGCGGTGTCCCGTTGCACCGTCGCCGCTTCGTACCAGTCGGCACGGCCCATGGGTCCGTTGCGGCGCCGCACCGGGTCGCGGGGCTGCTCGCGGACGCGATGCTCCTGTGAGTGCCCGATCCTTTACGAACGTGCAGGGTCCGGAGCGGAATCGGTCGATTCGGCGACCATCCACGAAGGGTTCATGCGAGATCGGGCACTGGGAGTGCCAGAGCGGGGTCGCCGGCTCCCGCCTCGCCCGCGACGTTCCTGTGAGCGTTGGGCCCTGCCGTGGCCCGCCGGCACGGCCCGTAATCCCGACCTTGGTGGTCGGGATTGGACAGGCTGCGCTACACTCGAACGAGCATGGATGACCTGTATCGCGACTACATCCTTGAGCACTACCGCCGACCTCATAACTTCGGGGTCGTGGAGGATGCCGACGCGTCATTCGAAGGCGCCAACCCGCTTTGCGGCGACCGGATCACGCTCATGCTCGGGGTCAAGGACGGGATCGTGGACCGGGTCGGATTCACGGGTCGTGGGTGCGCGATCAGCCAGGCCAGCGCCAGCCTCCTGACCGACGAGATCAAGGGCAAGCCGCTCGCCGAGGTCGCCGCCATCCGCGCCGACGATCTGCTCGAACTGTTGGGTATCGAGATCAGCCCGGCGCGCCTCAAGTGCGCGATGCTCAGCCACGACAGCCTCCAGCATGTGCTGGGGGACCTGGGGGCGACGGCACCGGCCCCCGCCGAGGCCAAGCCGTGATGGGCCGCTGCAGGTGTCGCCAGCTGGCCTGACCGCCAGCCGCGACCCCGCCGACCCAACGACCACCGACACCCACCCCGCCCTGGCCTTCGAAGCCTCGAACCGCCAGCCCGTCGAACCACCGGAGCCCACCAGCCCCCATGCCGAAGTCCTACGCGGACCTCCTTCGCGAGGCCCGCCGCCAGATCCCCGAAGTCACCCCGCTGGACGTCGACGCCCTGCCCGCCGGCGCCACGACGATCGTCGATGTCCGCGAGGCGTCCGAATGGGAGCAAGGCCACCTGCCCGGCGCCGCCCACGTGTCGAAGTCCTACATCGAGCAGCAGATCGAGGGCATCGCCCCGGACCGCGACCAGCCGCTCGTCCTGTACTGCGCGGGCGGCGTCCGTTCGCTGTTCGCGGCCCAGACCCTCCAGGAGATGGGCTACACCAACGTCGCCTCGATGTCGGGCGGGTTCCAGGCCTGGAAGAGCGCGGGCCTCGACTTCGAGACTCCGGTCGTCCTGAGCGGGGAGCAGAAGCAGCGCTACAGCCGCCACCTGCTCATCCCCGAGGTCGGCTCGGCCGGTCAGGCGAAGCTCCTGGGCAGCAAGGCGCTGCTCATCGGCGCCGGCGGGCTGGGCAGTCCTGCCGCGCTGTACCTCGCCGCAGCCGGGGTCGGGACCATCGGCCTCGTCGACTTCGATGTCGTCGATCTCAGCAACCTCCAGCGCCAGATCGTGCACACCACGGAGCGCATCGGCGAGCGCAAGGTCGAGAGCGCGAAGATCGCGATCAACGCACTCAACCCCGACGTCAAGGTCATCGCCCACGAGGAGATGCTGGTCGCGGGCAACGTCGAGCGGATCATCGCCGGCTACGACGTCATCCTCGACGGCACCGACACGTTCGAGACGCGCTACACCCTCAACGACGCGGCGGTCGCGGCCGGCATCCCGGTCATCCACGCCAGCGTCTTCCGCTTCGAGGGGCAGCTGACGACCTTCATCCCGTACGAGGGTCCGTGCTACCGCTGCCTGTACCCGACGCCGCCACCGCCGGAGCTCGCGCCCGGTTGCTCCGTGGCCGGTGTGCTGGGCGTGGTCCCGGGCATCCTGGGCCTGCTCCAGACCAACGAGGCGCTCAAGGTCCTGCTCGGCATCGGCAACACCCTGGCCGGCCGCCTGGTCCTGTTCGATGCGCTGGAGACCGAGTTCACCGAGCTTCAGCTCCGCCGCGACCCGAACTGCCCCGTCTGCTCGGACGCGGCCGTCGAGGCGCGCAAGGCCGGTCGACCGCTCCAGGTCGACGGCGTCAACGTGGAAGCCCCGTTCCTGATGACGGGTTCGTTCGGGAGCGCATCGTGAGTACCGTCCACATCCCAGCCGTCCTGCGGCCCAACGTCGGTGGCGTCAAGTCGCTGGCCATCGATGGCGAGTCGATCCGCGGCGTCGTCGACGCGCTCATCGAGCGCCACCCTGCGCTGAAGTCCCAGCTGCTGACCGACGAGGGCGAGCTCAATCGATTCGTCAACGTCTACGTCAACGGCCAGGACGTGCGCTATCTCGCCGGGCTCGACACCCCGGTCGTCGCCAGCGACGAGGTCCGCCTGCTGCCCGCGATGGCGGGCGGCTGAGGCCAGATGTCGATGCCGGCGCTGCGCGCGCTGGGTCCGGTCGATCCCGACGAGCACGGCCACGACCACGACCGCGGCGGCTCGCACGGCGTGACTGATCCGGACGACGCCGCGCACCCGCACTTCCACGACCACGACGAGCTGCCCCGCCACGGCGGGCGGTTTGCCGACATCCTGGATGCCATCGGGCACACGCCGCTGGTCGAGATCCCGCGGATGAGCCCCAACCCGGCGGTCCACATCTTCGCCAAGCTCGAGATGATGAACCCGACCGGATCGGTCAAGGATCGGGCCGCGAAGTACCTCATCGAGGATCTCGAGGCGCGCGGCGCGCTCCACGAGGACTCGATCATCCTGGAGCCGACGTCCGGGAACACGGGCATCGCGCTGGCGATGATCGGCCGGCGTAAGGGCTACCGCGTCGCCCTGGTCATGCCCGACAACGTGACCAACGAGCGACGCCAGATGGCCGCCCTGTTCGGCGCGGAGGTCATCGACTCGCCGGGGGCCCTGGGCAGCAACGGCGCGATCGCGCTGGCCAAGCACCTCGTCGCCAAGGACGAGCGCTTCGTGATGCCCTACCAGTATGGCAACCCGGCGAACCCGCAGGCCCATTACGAGACGACGGGCCCGGAGATCCTGGCCGACTGCCCCGAGATCGATGTGTTCGTCGCGGGTCTGGGCACGAGCGGGACGCTGATGGGCGTGTCGCGCTACCTGCGCGAGCACAAGCCGGGCGTCCGGATCGTGGCCGCCGAGCCGCTCCCCGGGGAGCTGGTGCAGGGCCTTCGGTCGCTCGATGAGGGCTTCATCCCCGAGATCCTGGACCCCGCGCTCATCGACACGAAGTACCTGGTCAGCAACCGCGACGCCATCGCCGCGCTTCGCGAGCTGGTCTTCCGCGAGGGGATCTTCGCCGGCCCATCGTGCGGGGCCGTGCTCGTGGCGGCCGCCCGCGAAGCGGCGACGATGGACGGCGGCACGATCGTCGCGCTGCTCCCCGACGGCGGCTGGAAGTACCTCTCGGCTGGCACGTTCACGACCGACTTCGAGGACATGGCCGAGGCCCTGGAGGGCGGCGTCAACTGGTGGTGAGCGACTGGCACCCGGGTCCGGCGTCGGCGTCGATGTCGGCGTCGATGCTCCAAGCGCTCATCGATCATTCGCGCGCCGGCTACCCGAACGAGGCCTGCGGCCTGATCATCGGCACGGGTCCGGCGGCGGCGGGTGGCGAGGCCCTTCGGTTCGAGGCGACCCGCAACAAGGCGGCCTCTCCGTATCGCTACGAGATCGATCCCGAGGACCTGTACCGGATCTCGGTCGCGGCCGACGACGCCGACGAGGTGATCTGGGGCATCGTCCACTCCCACACCCACACCCCGGCCGTGCCCTCGCCGACGGACCTGGGGCTCGCGTTCTACCCCGATGCGCTGTATCTCCTCGTGTCGCTCAGCGAGGACGAGTCGGATCCGGCGACCGGCACGCCCAGCGTCCGCGCGTGGCGGATCCTGGATAGCACGGCACACGAGGTCACCCTCGTCGTCGGGCTGTGACGGCCGTGGCTCGCGGTCCCCGAGACCCGCGGCGCATCGTGGCCGACGGGTACGACGCGGTCGCCGAGCGGTACTTGGCCTGGAGCCCGGGCCGTCCGTCCGCCACACGGACCGCCTGGCTGCAGCGAGCACTCGACGAGATCCCACCCGGTACCGACGTCCTGGATCTGGGCTGTGGCGCCGGCGTCCCGATGACTCGGGCTTTGGCCACGGACGGTCGGCGGGTGACCGGCGTCGACATCTCCGCGCGGCAGGTCGAGCTCGCGCGCGCCAACGTGCCGTCGGCGACCTTCGTCCAGGCCGACATGTCGACGCTGGAACTGCCGCCGGCAAGCCTGGACGCCGTCGTCGCGTTCTATGCCCTGACCCACGTCCCGCGCGCGGAGCATGCGGCCCTGCTCGCCCGGATCCTGGGCTGGCTGCGGCCCGGCGGCCTCCTGCTCGCCACGATGGGCGCCGACGACAGCCCCGACGAGGTCGAGGAGGACTGGCTGGGCGCCCCGATGTTCTTCAGTCACTTCGGTGCCCGGACGAACCGAGCGCTCGTCCGACGCGTCGGCTTCGAGATCGTGGAGGCCGTGGTGGGGGAGGAGCCGGAGGATCGCCACGCGGCGCGGTTCCTGTGGGTCGTGGCGCGAAAAGGTCGCGTGGCGGGCGCGAGCTCCGTCAGCTCGGCTCGGGAGACCGGCCGGTGAACGAGGCTCGTCGTGGCGCCGCGATCGCGCTGGGCGCCGGAGCCCTGGCCGTCGTCGCGGCGACCGTCGCGGGCACGAGCGAGGGCCTGCTGGACGCGGTGGTCTCGCCGCCGGTTGCGATCCGCGCGGCGCTCGTCGGCGCCGCCGTCGTGGGCGGCATCGCGCTCCTCGCGCGCTCGGTCGGTCGGATGGGCGAGGCCGGCACCGGGGATGTCCCGGGCCTGATCCGCGCGGTCCGCCTCGCGTTCCTGGCCGTGGCCGCGTTCGCGGCGGCGGCCGGCTGGGCACTGGCCCACCCGTTGCCGCTCATCGTCGCGGCGGTCATCGCCGGCATCGACGTCATCGAGACGTCGCTCCTCTTGCTCGTCGTTGGCGGAACCAGGGTCAACCGCGAGCCCTGAGGGCAAGCGCATCGGCCACCGATGACTCGGTGGGGGTGGACCCCAGCCCCAGGCGATCTCCGATCGTCGCCGCGAACGGGGGTTCGAGGTAGGTCGACGCGAGCGTCGGCCAGTTCGTGGCGCCGAAGACGTCCGCAGGCGACCCGTCCAGCAGCACGCGACCGGCGCCCATGACGACGATCCGGCCGAACGACTCGGCCACGAAGCGCATGTCGTGGCTGATCGCGATCACCGTGCGGCCGCTTGCCGTGAGGCCTGCCACCACCTGCTGCACGCGGGCGATCCCCCTGGCGTCCTGGCCGGTCGTCGGCTCGTCCAGGACGACGACCGGCGTGCCCATCGCCAGGACGGACGCGAGGGCCAGCAGCTTGCGCCGCGAGTAGCCCAGGTCGTAAGGGTTCGTGTCGCGCACGTCCGCGAGACCGACAGCCTCCAGGGCCGCATCGACCGCCGTCGCCGTCTCCGCCGCCGATCGACCAAGGATGCGCGGCCCGAATGCCACCTCGTCCCGGACTTTGCCCGCGAAGATCTGTCGATCCGGGTTCTGGAAGACGATGCCGACCCGGGCGGCAAGCCCGGCGACGCGCAACGCGACGATGTCCTCGCCGTCGTGGGTGACGCGGCCCTCGGTCGGTCGGAGCAGGCCGTTGAGCAGGCGGACCATGGTCGACTTGCCGCTGCCGTTCTGGCCGACGACCGCGACGGCCTCACCGGCCGCGATCGCGAGGTCGATGCCGGAAAGCGCCCGCGTCCCGTCGGGATACACGAAACCGGCCGCCTCCAGCCGCAGGTCGGTCATGCCAGCGCCTGCGTGGCGTCGAGACCACGGGCCGCCAGCTCGCGATCCAGCCGCACGCGCGAGGGTGGATCCACCCCGCGATCGACGAGCGCCGGGTCCTCCAGGGTGGCCGCCGCCGGCCCATCGGCGACGATCCGTCCGTCGTCGATGACCACGACCCGCTGACACAGGCCATCGAGCAGGTCGGTCTTGTGTTCGGCCACGAGCAGGGCGGTCCCGCTCGTCGCCAGGGCGCGCAGCGCTTCGCCGACCAGCCGCGTGCCCTCGGGATCCAGCTGAGCGGTCGGTTCGTCGAGGACGAGGTGGCCCGGACGCATGGCCAGGAGGGAGGCGATGACGACCAGCTGTCCCTGCCCGCCCGATAGGCGCCGGGGCTCCCGCTCAGCGAGGTGCTCGATGCCGAGCGCCGCCAGGGCGGCCTTCGTGCGCTCGACCGTCTCCCGGGTGGAGAGGCCCAGGTTCATCGGCCCGAGCGCGACCTCCTCGAAGACCGAACCCGTCACGCCGGACAGCTGGGTCGCCGGATTCTGGAAACCGATCCCGACCCTCGTCGAGAACTGGTGAAGGGCCATGCCGGCCATCGGCTCGCCGTCGATCGACAAGCTGCCGGTCAGGGTCCCCCGGATCGAGCCCGGCGCCAGGCCGGACGCGACCAAGCAGAGGGTCGACTTGCCTGCCTCGTTCGGTCCGACCACGCCGACGATCTCGCCGTCACCGAGGACCAGGTCGATATCGTGCAGGACGGGCTTGGCGAATCCGGCATACCGGTAGCCCACGCCGCGGAGTTCGAGCATCAGACCCCCGCCACGCGAGCGCCGATGAGCGCGACGAGGGCGGCCAGCAGCAGCCAGCGCAGGATGCGCTCGGGCGACGAGTCGGGCATCGCCCACAGGAGGTGGCGGCGTCCCGGTCGGCTGAACGCGCGCGACTCCAGGGCGAGGCTCCGTTCCTCGACGTCGGTCAGCGACGTGATGATCACCGGCCCGACGATCGGCAACAGGCCGCGCAGCCGGGCTCGGAGGCTGCCCTCTGTGTCGAGGCCGCGCGCCCGCTGGCTTTCGCCGATCGTCGCGGCGCGGTCGACCAGGGTAGGGACCGCCTCGATCGTCGCGACGGCGACGAACGCGAACCGTGGCGAGACGCCCCGCCGTTCGAGATCCAGGACCAATGCCCGCGGGTCCGTACTCAGGACGAACAGGCCGATGGATGACGAGATGGCGAACAGCCGGACCAGGGTCTGCGCGGCGAAGTCGACGCCCTCGAGTGTCGCATCGAAGGGGCCGATCGTGAAGAGGACCGTGCTGCCGGCCCTGGTGAATACGCTCACCAGGACCACGGAGATGACGATCGGCAACGAGAGGAGGACGGACGCCCGGACCAGGCGCGCCAGGACACCCGCCACCTGCGCGAGGGCCAACGTCACCGCGATGAGGACCATCGGCCCCAGATAGCCGCCCAGGGCGAAGGCCCCGACCGACACGACGGTCGCGATGACCAGCTTGGTCAGCGGATTGAGGCGGTGGTAGGGACTCGGAGTCGCAGGAACGAGCCGGGCGATGAGGGCGGCATCGGCCGGCTCGAGATCGTCGGCCCGGACCGCCCGGGCCGACGCGTCAGCGACTACGCCTCCCCCAGCCCGACCGCCTTCTCGCCTTGCGGGAAGCGGGCGATGAAGCGGCGCGAGAGCGCCTGGAGCAGGACGAAGACCACGAAGAACGTCACGGTCTTGTCGATCGGATCGGACAGCAGGCCCTGCTGGAGGACCGCGGTCGAAAGGTCGGCCCCGGCCTGCTGGAAGGCGGCGACCAGGAAGTCGGTGCCGGACCCTGTCACCCCGCCGAATACGCCGGCCGCGATCGGTGCCGAGATGATCGCCGACACGATGCCGCAGATGAGGCCGGCGATGGCCACATAGGCGACCCCGAGGTCGCGACGAAGCACAAGCAAGGCGACCAGGCCAGCGAGGGCCGCCACGATGACGAGCGCGATCAGGTAGCCGATGAGGGTGAAGAAGGGGTCGGCGTTCGCATCCGGGTTGAAGAAGGTGAACGTCCCGTCGGTGTAAAAGGGGAGGAAGCCGTAGTAGCCGATACCGCCGATCACCAGGATGAGGATCACGGCGCCCGCGACGATCCGACCGACGTCGGTGTTGGGCCGGCTGCGCAGGAAGCCCCATTGGGCGACGACGCCGGCGAAGAAGCCGATCCATGCCGCGACCGGCGCGAACGGCGCCGCGAAGTCACTGTGGAACGGGGCCGGCAGGACGTAGGTCCACAACAGGTTGGTGACGACACCGGTCACGAGCCCGGGGATCGGCCCGGCGAGGACGCCGACCAGGACCGTCCCGATCGAATCCAGGTAGATCGGCACCTTCAGGACGGCCGAGACCGTCTGGCCCAGGACGATGTTGATCGCGATCGCGATCGGGATGAGGACCAGCGTCCTCGTATCGAACCGCCCCCAACTGAAACCCGACATCCCGGTTTGCCTCCACTCCACGTCCCGAGACGGACAGCATCGCGGTCCGCTCCCTCCGCCTCTAGCGTGACACGTTCGGGAGGGTCGCCGCCAGTCCTCCGACGCGTTCGATGAGGCGATCCATGAATCTCGGGATGTCGGCGTCGGTCACGACGTCGGCATTCGGCAGTCGATCCAGGAGGCGGCGCGAGTCGGCGACGGTCATCCCGGTCGTCAGTTCGCCCTTCGTCTCGACGTCCACGTGCAGCGCCTGGGTCGTGACGAGCGCTCGGTCCAGGGTGGCCGCCACGGCCAGCGGGTCGTGGATGAACGCGCCGTAGAAACCGTCGTACCGGGCATGGAACTCGAAGTAGAAGCGCAGCGCATCGGCCACGTAGCGGACGATCGGGTTGCTCGCCACGGAATGGATCGGGAGCATCGGGTCCTCGCCGCGAGCCAGCGCGATCGAGTCGTCCGGCGTGCTGCCGGCACGACGGGCCAGGCGCACGACCTCATCGGTGCCGATCCGTGCGCGCTCCGTGACGTTGAGGCCCAGGGTCAGCGGCCGGGGGATCGTCGGGTCGTCGGCGATGGCCGCGCTCCAGGCTCGGACGACGATCTGCGCCGCCTCGGGATCGCAATGGATGTTCCACTCCGTGGTGGGGGTGGTGTTGCCCGACGCCCCGAAGGCGCCACCCATCAGTGCGTAGCCCTTGAGCAGCCGAGGGAGGGCCGGCTCGCGCAGGACGGCGATGGCGAGGTTGGTCAGGGGTCCGAGCGTGACCAGCGTGATCTCGCCAGGTCGGCGGCGGGCCTCGTCGAGGATGAGATCGACGGCGTGTCGGTCACTGAGGGCGGCACGCGGCGGCGGCAGCTCGGCATGACCCAGACCCTGCGGGCCGTGCGTCTCGGGCGTGGTCTCGAGGGGCCGCTGGAGGGGGGTCTCACGTCCCATCGCGACCTCGACGTCGCCACGGCCCGCCAACTCCAGGATGGCCCTCGTGTTGATCCCGACCTGCTGGGCATCGACATTGCCCGACACGCAGGTCACGGCCACGAGGTCGGCCTCGGGCGAGGCCGCGGCGTAGAGCAGGGCCAGGCTGTCGTCGATCCCGGTGTCGACATCGAGGATGAGGGGGAGCCGATCGATCATGGCTCGATGCTAGCGGGTCCGGGCGTCGCCGGGCCGCCGGGCGGTCTGCACGACACCCTGAGTGCCCGATTCGGCACGAACGAGCTCGCCAAGTCGCAAGTTCGAGCCGAATCGAACGCCATGCCTGCACGTTCGTGGCGCAACCGCCATCCAGAGTGGCAAGGGCAACAGCCGGCACAGCGGTGGCGTCGGGCTTCGCGGCGACGTAATTCCTGCACGACACCCTGAGTGCCCGATTCGAGATGAACGAGCTCGCCAAGTCGCAAGTTCGAGCCGAATCGAACGCCATGCATGCACGTTCGTGGTGCAACCGCCATCCATGGTGGCCGGTCCGTGCATCGGCAGATACGTTCGGGATAAGGGCCGCCTGCTTTGCTACCGGCATGCGACGACGGCCGATCAACTCCGGGCCACAGCGGGTCACCCTCGCCCGCCTCTGTCGCGACGGCCGTCTGGCGCTAGGTTGGTCGCAACAGGCACTCGCCACCCGCATGGGCGTGAGCCGGTCATACATCACCGCCATCGAGCGCTCCCGTGCCAATCCGTCGCTCGAGGTCGTCGTCCGCTTGGCGACCACACTCGGGTTCGAGATCGACCTGATGGCCCAGCGCCCGATCGTGGTCGGAGATCGCCGTCAACGGGATGCGGTCCACGCCCGCTGTTCCGGGTACGTCGACCGACGCCTGACCGCCGATGGCTGGGAAACCGCCCGCGAGGTCGAGCTGATCGAGGGTCGATGGCGCGGCTGGATCGACCTGCTGGCCTTCGATCGCCGGACCGGCACCCTGCTGGTGATCGAGATCAAGACACGGATCGACGACGTCGGCGCGCTCGAGCGACAGATCGGCTGGTACGAGCGGTCGGCACGGCGGATCGCCCGTACCCGAGGATGGAACGTCCGACGAGTGCTGACCTGGCTGCTCGTTCTGGCCTCTGACGAGGTCGAGGCGTCGCTCGTGGCGAATCGGGACGTCATGGCCCGGGCGTTCCCGGGGCGGGCCGATGTCATGACGGCGGTCGTGACCGGGGACGGCGCCTCGGCCGGCGCCGGGGCATCGTCCCCCGCGCGCTGCCTGGCCGCCATCGACCCGTCCCGACGCCGGCGGATCTGGCTCCTCCCGACGCGCCTCGATCGCCGACGGGGTGCCACTCCGTACCGCGATTACCGGGACGCCGCAGAACGGGTCGGCGCCGGGCGACGGAAGCCACTCGACACTCGGAGTGCCCGTTCAAGTACGAGTGCGCAGACGAGAAGCGCGGAACCACCACATTCGGCACCCGGCCCCGCACGATCGTCGCGAGACCGCCACTCTGAGTGACGAGGGCATCGCCGAGCAGTGACCGCGGTCTACACTCCGGCCGTGAGCCTGCCGATCGGTCCGTACGTGCGTGTGCCCGCCAGCGTGATGGCCTGGGATCCGCGCAGCCTGGAGGTCGCGGAACGCGTGGCGGCGCTGGTCCGGGAGCGTCGGCCGGATCTCACGCCGGAACACATCGGCAGCACGGCGGTGCCCGGTCTGCCCGGCAAGGGGGTCGTGGACCTGGCGATCGCCACCGAACCCGACCAGATCCCGGGTATCGTCGAGATGCTCCTGGGGCTGGGCTTCGGGCCCCAGCCGGGCCCGGATCCGTGGCCGCTGACCCGGCCGATGCTCGTCGGCTCACTGGATCTCAACGGTTCGACGTTCCGACTGCACGTCCACGTCCAGCCCGGGACGGAGGAACTCACCCGCGACCTGGCGTTCCGCGACGCCCTTCGAGCCGACCCCGACCTGCTGGAGCAGTACGCGGGCCTCAAGTCGCAGATCGTCGAGGGCGGCATGGTCGAGGGGCACCAATACACCTATCAGAAGCAGGCCTGGATCGCGGACATCCACCGGCGGCTGGGCGTGGATCGACCGCCGATCGCCCCACCAGCCACGATCGGGATCATCGGTGGCGGACAGCTCGGGCGGATGCTGGCGCTCGCCGCCCGTTCGATGGGCTACCGGATCGCGATCCTGGACCCGGACCCGGAGTGTCCGGCAGCGGCCGTCGCGGACCGCGTCATCCTGGGCGGTTACGACGACATCGGTGCGGCCCTGCGGCTGGCCCACCTGTGCGACGTGGTGACCTACGAGCTGGAACACGTCGCCGCCGCCGTCGTGGACGCGGTGGACGCCGTGGCCACGGTCCATCCCGGGCGCGTGCCCCTGCTCGCGACCCAGGACCGGCTTGCCGAGCGACGGTTCGCGGAGGACGCTGGCGCTGAAGTAGCCCCCTGGCGCGAGGTTCGGACCACCGAGGCACTCAGCGCCGCGGCCGCGGAACTCGGGTTGCCGCTGCGCCTCAAGGTCGCGACCGGCGGCTATGACGGCCGGGGCCAGCTGCGGCTGGCGTCGGCCGACGACGTGCGCACGGCGCTGTCCCGGCTGGGTCGCCCACCGGGCGAACGGCTCCTCGCCGAGGCGGAGATGGCGTTCGAGTCGGAGGTGTCGATCATCGTGGCCCGAGGTGTGGACGGCCGGACGGCGACGTTCCCGCTGGCCCGCAACGTGCACGACCAGGGGATCCTCGCGGAGAGCGTGGCCCCGGCGCCGGTCCCCACTGACGTCGCCGAGCGTGCCGCCGCCCTCGGGGAGCGGCTCGCCCTGGCGATGGGCCTGACCGGCACGCTGACGGCCGAACTGTTCCTCATGCCGGACGGCCGTCTCGTCGTCAACGAGCTCGCGCCGCGCGTCCACAACAGCGGCCACTGGACCCTGGATGGCGCCGCGACGTCGCAGTTCGAGCAACACATCCGGGCGATCTGCGGCCTGGACCTGGGTGCCACGGACGCGCTCGCGCCGTCGGCCATGGTCAACCTGTGGGGCACTGGCGCGCTGCGCGACGCGGCGTTGCAGCCGGCTGCGGTCGGTCGAGCGATGCAGGATCCCGGCGTCCACCTCCACGTCTACGACAAGCGACGGGTCTTCGAACGCCGCAAGATGGGCCACGTCACGGCGTTGGGGACGTCGATCGACGAGGCGCTCGACCGAGCTCGAACGGCGCGCGACCGACTGCGCTGGATCGACGACAGCGTCGATGACGCCGAACACGAGGAGGGCCGACCATGATCGAGCGCGATCGACCGCCCATCGTCGGGGTCGTCGGCGGCAGCCGGTCCGACTTCCCGACCCTGGAGGCCGCGATCGGCATCCTGATGGAGCTGGACGTGCCGTCCGAGATGCGGGTCGTGTCCGCACACCGAACGCCGGACCTGTTGTTCCGCTACGCCGAGTCAGCCGCGGGGCGTGGGATCCGAGTCATCATCGCGGGCGCCGGTGGGGCCGCGCACCTGCCCGGCATGCTCGCCGCCAAGACGGCCCTGCCGGTGATCGGGGTGCCGATCCCGACCAAGCACATGGGTGGTCTGGACTCGCTGCTTTCGATCGTCCAGATGCCGCGCGGCATCCCGGTCGCGACGGTCGCGATCGGGAACGCGCTCAACGCGGGGCTGCTGGCCGCATCGATCCTGGCGCTCTCGGACGAGGCACTGGCATCGCGGCTTGCGGCCTGGCGGGCGCGACAGACGCAGGGGGTCCTCGACGACCCGTCGAACGCGGGGGAGTAGCGGGGGCCAGGTCCGGCTATTCGGCATGCAGAGCCGTGACTGCTGGTATGTGGAGCGAGTCGGCCGCCAGGGCGCTGATCTTCGGCATCCAGAGGCGTGACTGCTGTTACGGCCCCGGATCGCGCACGACATGGGCCAGCGCCGCGCGTACCAGCAGCCAGACCGCTGTATGGCAGAAATCGGGGCGGAGGCTCGCCCGGCCCGGCGCGGAGGGTCAGACTCCGGCGACCGTCCCCGGCGGCAGCGCCGCGACCTTGCGGTGCTCGGCGAGGTGGAAACCCAGGTCGAGCAGCGTCTTGAGCACGACCAGGATCACGATGGCCGCCGCCGGCGCGCCCGTGAAGGCGATCGCCGCACCGCCCAGGATGATCGTGATGTGGAGCACGACCAACCGACCGTATGGTGCGAACATCTGTCCCGCCGCGGTCACCCGCCGGTACTCGCCGCCGCCCAGGAAATTGAACCAGAACGACACGGCATGGCTGATGGTCAGGGCGATCACCGCCAGCAGGATCGTCACGAGGTTGAAGCCGGTCGCCATGTCCGGGCCGCCATCCGGCCCCATCGAGCCGAAGACCGGCAGCGTCAGCACGAACACGCCGTGGACCGCCCAGAAGATCCCGTAATGCATCACGAAGAACGGGATGAGCCCGAACTTCGCCGCCGATGAAGCCGGTCGGCCGTTGATGAGCAGCGTGCCCGGCGTCTCGACCGTGTCGCCCTCGGCCTTGGCCATCTTGGCGATGTTGAACGCGCCGACGATCCCGTTCTCCAGCCAGTACACGATGAGGATCGTCCACACGTTCCAGCCGAAGAACAGCACCCCGAGCAGCGGGATGGCGTTGGCCGCGATGAGCGCAACGACCGCCCCGGCCGACGACGTGACGCGGTACCAGGCAAGCAGGCGTTCCACGCCCTCGATGCTACTCGGTCGCTAGTCGCGCCGGCGAGCCTGGAGTGCGGCCCAGATCATCGGCACCTGGAGCGGCAGGCGCAGCCACGCCAGTGCGACAGCCAGGGTGCCCGCGGCCGGATCCGCGCCTTGATCAAGAGCGAACTGCGCGTTGCCCGGGAAGACCGCGACGAGCAGCGCGGCGCTCGCCGGCCCCGCCCACGGCTGTCTCGTCGCCAGTCCCGCGGCGCAGGCCAGTTCCGCGAGCCCGCTCACGGCCACGATCACGTCCGGGGCTGGTAGCCCGCGCGGGATCAGCGGCAGGAAGACGTCGGGGCGGAGGAGATGGAGGACGCCGCTGGCACCGAACAGCGCCGCCAGTCCGAGCGGCGCCCAGCGACGGTCAGGTCGATGCATCGCCGGAGCGTAGCGGGTCGATGCCGAACGAGCCCGCACGCTCCTGGCGGTCACTCTGAGTGGCAGTCTCGAGATGAACGTGCGGGCATGGTCATCGAATCGCGCAGAAGTCGAGGCGTGTCCTGCACGTTCATCGGTCGATGGGCACTGTGGGTGGCGGCGGCGCGACCGCCGACCGCCGGCGGCGCGAGCCCCGACCGTCGACTACGCGTCGCCGGGCGTTCGACCCTTGGCCGCGCCGACCCTCACGGTCTGCTCGTCGGCGCCGCGCACGACCCCGAGCTCGAACGGCGTATCGAGCGTCGCGAGCGCGTCGTGCAAGTCATCCGCATCGGCGATGGCCCGGTCACCGGCCAAGACGATCAGGTCGCCCGCCTCGATGCCGGCCGCGTCCGCCAGCGACCCGTCCTCCACACCACGGACGAGCACGCCGGCCCGATCGGGCAACCCGACCGAGCGACGCAGCCGCCGAGCGACATGGTTCGGGGCGATGGCCACCCCAAGGAACCGGCGTTGCGCCGACTCCCCGCGTCCCAGGGCTTCGACCCGGGTCTTGAGCGCGGCATCGGCCGGGAGCGCGAGGTAGAACCCTTCACCGATCCGGTTCGTGTTCAGGCCGACGAGTCGACCCTCCGCGTCCACGAGAGCGCCACCGGACGAGCCCGGCGCCAGGGGAGCGGTGTGCTCGACGCTGCCGGCGATGCGTCGCCCGCCGGGTCCACGGAAGGCGCGCGCCACGGACGACACGAGGCCGAACGTCACGCGCGCCGAACCGCTGACCGTTGCCGCGGCACCGAAGACCGCCGCACCAAGGATCAGGCCATCGGCGCTCTCGGTCCAGGCGATGGGCTTGGCTCCGGCCGTGTCCACGCTGACGACGGCGAGGTCGCCGTCGGGATCGACGCCGGTCACGGACCCGCGGGTCGATCGACCATCGGCAAAGGTGACGGTGACTTCCTGGCCGCGCAGATTGTGGGCGTTGGTCAGGACCTGGCCGTCGGCGATGACGACGCCGGAACCGCGGCCGTTGCGGCCGACGCCGACGATGGACGGACCGACAGCATCGGCGACGTGGCTGACGGCCTGGGAGAGATCGGAAAGGGTGGTCATCCGGGGAGGCTCCGTAACGGCGGGGAAGCGATAGTCGCTAGTGACTTGCAAGTTACTACTGACAACGTAGATTGGCAAGCCCCGAAACCGGCGTACCATCCCGGGCGATGCCCGAGTCCGCCGCCGACCGACCCATCTCGCCCCTGGAGCGCGCGCTCGACCGGGTCGGCGATCGCTGGAGCCTGCTCATCGTCGAGACGTTGCTGGACGGCAGCCGCCGGTTCGGCGAGTTGAGCGACGGCTTGCCCGGCATCGCGCCGAACATCCTGACCGACCGCTTGCGCCGCCTGGATCGAGCCGGGATCGTGCACGCCGAGCCGTACCAGGACCGTCCCACGCGGCTGTCGTACGCGCTGACCGCCGATGGCCGCGATCTGGCCTCCGCGCTGCGCCTGCTCGCCGATTGGGGCGGCCGCCGCGAGGCCGACGCCGAGCCCCTCCGCCACGCGACCTGTGGCACGCCCCTGGAAGCCCACTGGTTCTGCCCGACCTGTTCGACCCCCGTGGACGCCGCGGACGCGCCGGTCGAGCGGCTCCTCTAGGTTCGCGTCGCCCGCGGGCTACACTCGGGCGGTCATGACGATGAACGACGAGCGCTGGGAGCCGGGCATGCCGGTGCTGGATCGGCAGACCGTCCGCGAGCCGGCGGCCGCCCCCGTGGGACGCCCCACCACGTCCCTCCCGCCGAGCCTTCAGGGCCTCCCGCCGCGCTCCGTCCCGGAGGTCGCCCCGACGCCGCTCCAGCGGCACTACATCAACCTGTCGGTCATCGTCCTGATCTGCGGCGCGATCGCCATCACGGCGCTGGAACTCGGCGCGAAGCTCGGCGACCCGCTCATCAAGCTATGCGTCATCGTGGCCGCCCCGCTGCTCGTCGTCACCACGGCCGATGCCGTGGTCCGTATCTGGCGCTCGGCCTGGGCCTGGATGGGCGTCGATCGCGGCAAGGGCCTGTTCCGCCTCGCCTGGGTGGCGGTCAGCCTGGTCGGTCTGACCGCCCTCGTCGCCGCCTCCGTCACGGTCCTGCTCGCGTGAAGCCCGACTTCGATCGCGGGGCAGACGGCCGGCCCTCCGAGCTGGAATCGGGTCGGGGCGTGCCGGGCTGGATGGCCCAGGCGCTGAACTTCTGTCCGAACTGCGGGGCGTCGCTGCGCTTCGGGGCGGTCGATGGGGAGGATCGCCATCGGCTCTCGTGCCCGACGTGCGGCCACATCGTCTACGTCAATCCGCGGCTCGTCGTGACGACGTTCCCCCTCACCGACGACGGCGACCTCGTTTTGCTCCGGCGCGGCATCGAACCGGGCCTTGGCCGATGGGCCCAGCCGGGCGGCTTCCTCGAAGTCGACGAGACGGTCAACCAGGCGGCCATCCGTGAGACCTGGGAGGAGACGCGCCTGCTCGTCGAGCCGGGCGAGATCGTCGGGCTCTATACGCGACTCGAGGCGGCGGTCGTGACGATCGTGTTCGAGGCGCGCATCGTCGGCGGCGAGGCGACCCCGACGCCGGAAGCCCTGGAGATCGCGACCTTTGCCCCCGATGCGATCCCGTGGCCGGAGCTGGCATTTCGCACGACGACCTGGGCGCTGCGCGACTGGCTCGACCGACGCCACCCGGGGATCGGCTGGCCGGAGACCCTCGCCGGGCACTGAGAGGCTGTGAATGAACTCGGGTCTGGACGAACCACAGGCCACCGACCGGACGGATGTCCTTCCGATTGACCTGGAGCCGGACCGCGATACGCTCCGCCAGTGAAGCCACCGTCCGTGTCGCCGTTTCGGCCGAGCCACGACCAGCACGACTTCGGTGCGCGCCTCGAGTGGGGCGAGACAGGGGTGAGGATCCTTGCCGGGCAGGCCGACCTCGTCGTCATCGTCGACGTGCTCTCGTTCTCGACTGCCGTATCGGTCGCAGTCGAGCGTGGCGCTACGGTGATCCCACACCGCTTCCGTGATGGCACGGGGGAGCACCTCGCGCGGTCGGTCGGGGCAACGCTGGCAAACGCCGACCGTGGCGGACCCGGTCCGACCCTCTCTCCGGCGTCGCTCTCGGTCTTGCGTCCCGGGGAGCAACTCGTCCTGCCTTCGCCCAACGGCGCGACCTGCTCGGTGCTCGCCGCCGAGGCTGGGGCCAGGGTCGTCGCGGGCTGCCTGCGCAATGCGAGCGCCGTCGGTCGGCTCGCCGCCTCGCTCGGCGGGACGACGGTCATCATTGCCGCTGGCGAGATCTGGCCGGACGGTGGAATCCGCCCGGCTGTCGAGGACCTCATCGGCGCCGGCGCGATCTTGGCGGCCTTCGATCCCCTGTCGCTGTCACCGGAAGCGAGGGCGGCAGTCGCCGCATTCCGGGCGACCCGCGACGAAATGATCGGGATGCTCGAATCCTCGGCATCTGGCCGTGAGCTGATCGACGCCGGCTTCGGCGCCGACGTAGCGATCGCGGGTCAAGTAGATGCGACCGAAGTTGTCCCGATGCTCACGGGCGGCGCGTTTCACGCACGCTGACTGCGCGCGCTCCGATCGTCCTCTGGGTCAGGCCGGCTCGACGCGAAGGCGCGCGAACAGGTAGCCGAGTTCCGCAACTTCCAGCCAGGCTCGGGCGCCCTCGGGCGTGCCCTCGTAGCAGCGAGACAGCCGCCGCCAGCGGCCCAGCCGCGCGAAGGCGTGCTCGACCCGGTAGAGCGGGGCGATCGGCGTGAAGCCGACGGTGCCCTTCGGCGGGGCCTTGATGTCGAGCCGGATGCCCTTCCTGTTCGCCATCTTGCCGAGGCCGCGATAGCCCCGGTCGGCGACGACTGCCCTCACGGTGCCGAGGGCCGGCAGCGTCTATGGCACGAGCGGGCCAGTCCGCGCGGCGGATTTCATTCACAGGCTCTGAGTCAGCCCCGGCCGCCGCTCCGCGGCTACCGTGAGTGGCACTCCCGCGATGAACGTGCAGGCAACGGTCCCGGTTCGCGCAGAAGTCGGGGAGTGCCCCGCAGGCTCGTGGGCGATCGGGCACTCTGGGTATCAGCGGACAGCGGACAGCGGCCGCGGGCTCGGGGACCCCCTACCAGGTGCCGGTCTGCGCCCGGACCTTGGTCGGCGTGATGACGAACACCTCGCGCGGCGTGCGGCGCTCATAGTCGGTGCCGTGGAACTTACGGCTCATCTCGTCGATGAACGCCAGATCCTCGTCCGGATGGATGTCGGTGACCTCGCCGCTGATCGACACGGTGTGGAACTGATTGGCTGGATCGACGATCGATACGGACACCTGCGGCCGCTCGCGGAAGGCGCGCCCCTTGAACGAGTCGACCGGCGAACTGGTCAGGACAAGGCCATCGCGCTCGTGGACCCACAGGACGGTCGTCACGATGCGGCCCTGGCCATCCAGGAACGACACGTGTGCCGGGATCGCGGCGTGGAGCAACTCAAGGCCGGTCGCGGGGATCTCGGCGGGGGCCAGGTCGGTGGACATGCGTGCGGAGCTCCTGCGTGAGTCGTTGCGTAGGCAACCATCATGCCGGAGCAGGACGGCTCCGCGCAACCCCCCCTACGTGCCGGGGAAGACAAGACCTCCCATGAGGCCGTCCTCGCCGATCTCCCGCTCCGCGATCGCGCCGATCACGACGCGCCGTCGGACGACATCGATCGGGATCCCATCGAGGTCGTAGGCGATGACCGAGACCGTCATCTCGCCACCGGGCCGCGGGTTCGACAGCGGCAGGTTCACGACGAACCACGGCGCCGGGCTGAGCGTGCGGGTGAGCATCGGCTTGCCACCGCTCGACTCGAGCAGGACGCGAACCGGGCCCCCGCGCTCGCGCAGGTAGCCCCGGATGACGAGGTCCGGCGTCGTGACGATGGACCCGGCCGCCGCCGGTTCCTGGAGCTCGATGACACCGAGGACGGGCTCGGCCGTGTCGATGGCGCGCAAGGACGGGGAAACGACGACCTCGATCGACGGCGCCGCGGCGGTCGCGGCGGTCGCGGCGGTCTCCGAGCCGCCCATGACCCCGATCCCGACCACGGCGCCCAGGCCGACCAGCCACAACCCGGCGATCAGCGGAGCGCGCCCGGGGCGCCGACCACCACTGGGCCCACCGCCGACGCGACCGGAGAACCCGGTCTCAGCTGAGGTCGATGAAGACGTTCTTGGTCTCGGTATACAGGTCCAGCGCGCCCATCCCGAGCTCGCGCCCGATGCCCGACATCTTGTAGCCGCCGAACGGGGCCTCGGTGTGGACCGAGCTGTTCGAGTTGACGCTGATGACGCCGGCCTGGAGGGCCTTGGCCGCCCGCAGCGCCTTGCCGATGTCGCGGCTCCAGATCGAGCCCGACAGCCCATACGGCGTCGCGTTGGCGAGGCGCAGGGCCTCCTCCTCCGTGTCGAACGGGATGATGCTGACCACCGGACCGAAGATCTCCTCGCGGGCGATGCGCATGTCGCTTCCGACGCCGTCGAAGACGGTCGGGAGGATATACGCGCCATCGGCCAGGGCCGGATCTTCGGGGGCCGTGCCGCCCACGACGAGCGTCGCGCCCTCGCCGAGACCGATCTCGATGTAGTCCTTGACGCGGTCGCGCTGCTTGAAGCTGACCAGCGTGCCGACTTCGGTCTTCTCATCGGCCGGATCGCCGACGACCACCTTGCGCGTGGCCTCGGCAAAGAGCTCGACGACGCGCTCGTGGGCGCTGCGTTCGACGAGGATGCGCGATCGCGCGCAGCAGTCCTGGCCGGCGTTGTCGAACACGCTGTAGGGCGATTCGCGGGCGAACTTCTCGAGGTCCGCGTCGGCGAACACGATGTTCGGGCTCTTGCCGCCGAGCTCCAGCGAGATCTTCTTGATGTTGCCCGCGGCCAGCCGCATGATCTCCTGGCCGGTCGTGGTCTCGCCGGTGAATGCGATCTTGCCGACACCCGGGTGGGCCGCCAGCGACGCTCCCGCCGAGCCGCCGGGCCCCGTGACGATGTTGAGGACGCCGGCCGGGATGCCCGCTTCCAGGGCCAGTTCGCCGAGGCGGATCGCCGTCAACGGGGAGTAGCTCGCGGGCTTCAGGATCGCCGTGTTGCCGGCCGCCAGCGCTGGCGCGACCTTCCACGACGCCATGAGGATCGGGAAATTCCAGGGGACGATCAGCCCGACCACGCCGATGGGCTCGCGCAGGGTCAGGTCCAGGCCGGGCTTGGAGACCGGGATGGTCTGGCCGAAGATCTTGTTGGCGGCGCCCGCGTAGTAGTCGAAGACGAGGCTCGCGCCGGTCACCTCGCCGCGCGACCCTCCGATCGGCTTGCCGACGTTGCGGGTCTCCAGCCAGGCCAGCTCGTCCGTGTGGGTCTTGATGAGCGCCGCGAACTTGGCCAGCGTCCGGCCGCGCTTGCCGGCGGCCCAGGCCGCCCAGCCCTTCGGGTCGTCGAACGCCTTCCGCGCCGTGGCCACCGCCCGGTCCACGTCTTCCTTGCCGCCCTGGGGTGCCGTGGCGATGACCTTGCCGGTCGCCGGGTTGACGACCTCGAACGTCTGGCCATCGGCGGCATCGACGGACTCGCCGCCGATGACCATGCGCGCGGTGATGGGAGCGTCGGTCGCGGGGGCCGGAGTGGTGGATTCGGTCGTCATGGGATCGGACCTCGGGTGCGTTAGGCGGTCGGGTGGAAGGTTGCGATGATACGCCCGGACGACTCGCTGCCCGGCTCCGGGTCGGCGCCGGGCCTGCCGCCATCAGGTCCCGCTTCGCTGGGCGCAGCAGGCGACCGGCGGGGTGGTCGATCTGTTCGTTCAGCGCAGCGCTCAGCGGTCGGCGCGCCCGTCGGGTTTCGAATCAGCCGCTCAGCGAAGCGATCGGCGGCCGGGCGGCCCATCCGCGGTCGCCGGCTTCGCTCAGCGTACGGCCGGCGGCAGGGCGAGGGGGCCGGCGGTAGGACACCGGCGCAGCGCGGCACGGCGGCAGCACCGGCCGGCCCCAGCGCCACCCGCCCGTCAGTCGCGGTCGCGGCCGTAGACGTCGCGCCGCAGGCCGCTGACGATGCCGATCAACTCCGGGCCGGAGACGCCCATCCGGTGGAGGGCGTGCCGCGCCAGCTCGAAGGCGGCCTCGGCTTCCGGGTCGGTGATGCGGCCGGCGCCCAGCCGTCGCAGCGCGTCGATCTCCCGAAGGCCGCGGGCGCGCGCGGCGACCGTCAGCCGAGGGTTGAGTCTGAGGGCCCGTTCCGTAGCGAGCCTGGCCGTCAGCGGATCGCCGATGGCCACGACCAGCACGCGCGCGCGGTCCAGGCCGGCCTGCTTGAGGATCGCCGGACTCGCCGCATCCCCGTAGAGGGTGACGGCGCCCAGGGCGGCCGCGTCCTCCAGGCGCGCCGGCTCGCGATCGATGACGACGCAGCGGAACCCGCGCCGCCGAACCGCCCGCACGACCACCCGCCCGACCCGGCCGCCGCCCAGGACCACGATCGTCGGGCGTCGAGCCTCGTCGTCGGCGTCCAGCGCGGCCTCCGTGCGGGACAGCGCGGCGCCGCCGGCTGGAGCGGGGTGCAGGCCCGTCATGTCCGCCACAGGATCCGTCTCGTCATCGCGTTCCTCGAGTCGCACGACCAGGCGATCCACGAACCGTTGTCCGATCGGGCTGACCAGGATCGTGACCACGGCCGTCGCGAGGATCAGGTTGTAGGTCCGGTCGCCGACCAGGCCCAGGTCCAGGGCGTCCTCGGCCAGGATGAAGCTGAACTCGCCGACCTGGGCCATCGCCGCGCCCAGCAGCAGCGCAGACCGGCGCGGCAGCCCGAACCCGCGGCTCAGCCCGGCCGTCAAGAACCCCTTGCCGACGACCGCCACGACGGCCAGCAGCGCGATGAGCGGCGCATCCGCCGCGATGGACTCCGGATGGACGAGCATCCCGACCGACACGAAGAACAGCACCGCGAAGAGGTCCCGGAACGGCGTCACCTCAGCGGCGGCCTGGTGCGAGAGCTCCGACTCCGACACGAGCACGCCAGCCACGAACGCCCCGAGCGCCAGCGACAGCCCGAACACCGCACTCGAGACGAACGCGGTCAACAGGGCGGTGCCGACGACGGCGAGCAGGAACAGTTCGTTGGAGCCCAGGCGCGCGACGGCCGTGAAGGCCCGGGGCAACAGCCGCGTGCCGACGACATAGGCCAGGGCCAGGAAGACGGCGGCCTTGGCCAGCGCGAGCAGGAACGGGACGACCACGTCGCCGCCGGCGATGGGCGGCAACGCCACGATGAACACGATCGTCGCGATGTCCTGGACGATGGACCAGCCGATCGCCGCACGCCCATGCAGGCTGTCCAACTCGCCCCGGTCGATCAGCGACTTGAGGACGACCAGGGTCGACGACAGGGATAGGCACGCCCCGATGACGAACGCTTCCTGGAGCTGGAAACCCAGGCCGACCATCAGGGCGGTCCCAGCGGCGAGCATCACCAGCACCTGGAGCGTGCCGCCCGGGATGGCGACGCGCTGGACCTCGCGCAGGCCCCGGATGGAGAACTCGACGCCGAGGGCGAACAGCAGCAGGACGACGCCGACTTCCGCGAGCACGGCGATCCGCTCCACGTCGCCCACGAAACCGGGCGTGGCCGGCCCGATGACGATGCCGGCCGCCAAGTAGCCGATGACGGCAGGCTGCCGCAGCCGGACCGCGATGGCCCCACCGACGAGGGCGGCCGCGACGGCGACCCCAAGATCCAGGATGAAGCGCAGCTGCTCGGAGAGTTCGCCCACCCCCAGCACGGGCAGGTCAGTCATGCCGGCTCGTCAGCCGACGCTGGCCGCCAGGTGCGACGTCAACCGCCAGAGAGCGCTCCCTTGACCAGATCGGGCGACAGGTCGTCGGTGGTGGTCGCGGCGTCCGTCAGTCCCTCGGCCGCTACGACGGCGGCGCCGATGATGCCGGCGTCGTTGCGCAGCGTGGCTGCGAGCACGGGGGTCCGCCGCTTGAGCATCGGGATGAACTTCTCGCCGTTCTTGCTCACCCCGCCACCCAGGATGAACAGCGTCGGCCACAACAGGTCCTCGATGCGCTGGAGGTGCTCGTCGAGGTCCAGGGCCCAGGCCTTCCACGACAGGCTCTTGCGCACGCGCGCCGCCGAGGCCGACCGACGTTCCGCCGCGCGACCGCGGATCTCCATCTGCCCGAACTCCGTGTTGGGGACCAGGGTGCCGTCCACGAAGACGCCCGATCCGACGCCGGTGCCCAGGGTCAGGAAGATGACCACCCCGCGCTTGCCGGCGCCGACCCCGAAGCGCATCTCGGCGATTCCCGCGGCGTCCGCGTCGTTGACGATGCTGACCTTGCGCTTGAGCGTCTTGCCGAGCTTGTCGGCGACCGGATAGTCGACCCATGCGGGGTCGATGTTGGCCGCCGTCAGCAGCCGACCGCCGATGGCGACGCCGGGCAGGCCGATGCCGACCGGGGCGGTGTCGGAGATGCCGCTCGACTTGGCGAGGCGCCGGACGAGTCGGGCGACGGTCGCGCCGACCGCTTCAGGCGTGGCCGGCTGTGGCGTCGCGACGCGCAGTCGTTCGGAGCGCAAGCGGCCGGTCTCCGTGTCGACCACCGCGGCCTTCACTCCGCTGCCGCCAACATCCACGCCGATCGCCATGCGGCTGCTCGTCATGTCATCCGCGTCCGTCGTCAGGCTGTCGGTCATCGGATCCGGTCCTCAGAAGTAGTTGACGGTGATGCCGCCGTCGACCACGAGCGACGCTCCGTTGGTGAAGCGCGACTCGTCGGAGGCGAGGTAGACGGCCATGTGCACGATCTCCTCGGGCTTGCCGAAGCGGCCGGTCGGGTTGCGAGCCAGGCGGAGTTGCTTGGCGGCCTCGTCCTTGACCAGCCAGTCCATCAGGAGCGGCGTCTCGATGGGGCCCGGGCAGATCGCGTTGGTGCGGATCCCGTCCGGCCCGAACTGGACGGCGAGGCTGCGGGTCAGACTCAGGACCGCGCCCTTGGATGCCGTGTAGGCATCCTGGGGGACCGAGCAGCCCAGGATCGCGACGAAGCTCGCGATGTTGATGATCGAACCGCCGCCCCCGGCCTGCATCGCGGGGATGGCGTACTTGCAGCCGAGGTAGACGCCGCGGACGTTCACGGCCATGACCGCGTCCCAGACATCGACCTCCGTGTCGGTCACGGAGTGGTCGGCTTCGGGCATGATCCCGGCGTTGTTGTACAGGCAGTCCAGGCGGCCGTAGGTCGCGACGGCGTGATCGACCATGCCCTTCGCGTCGGCGTCCTTGCTGACGTCGACCTTGACGAACGTGGCCTCGCCACCGTCCGCCTTGATGAGGTCGACCGTCTCCTGGCCGGCCGTCTCGCTGAACTCCGCGACGACGACCTTCGCGCCCTGCGCGGCGAACATCCGGGCGGCCACGCGGCCCATGCCGCCGCCCGCGCCGGTGATGATGGTGACCTTGTCGGCGAGTCGCATCGGAGCCCTCGTCCCTCTCTGGTTGGCTGCTGGTCAGTCGGGGGCGCTCCCCGGCTTCGCGCCCGCGTTCGTCCATCGTACCCGCGCGTCTGTGTCGGATGTACGCTGCGGGCATGTCGGACGCCGCCGAATTCTTTGCCGCCGTCGATGCCGGGGACGCCGAGACGGTCGGCCGGCTCGTGACCGCGGACCCGGCCTTGGCGAGTGCGCGTGGCGCCGATGGTCTGTCCGCCCTGCTGCACGCTCGCTACCGGGCCCGTCGCGGCGTGCTGGATGCGTTGTTGGCGGCCGATCCGGAGATGGACGTGTTCGATGCCGCGGCGCTTGGACACATCGATCGCTTGCGCCATCGGCTGGAGGAAGATCCGTCGCGCGTGTCGGCGGTGGCGGCGGACGGCTTCACCGCGCTGCATCTCGCCGCGTTCTTCGGCAAGGCGGAGGCCGCACGCGTCCTGCTGGAGGGCGGCGCGTCCGTCTCGAGTCACGGGGCCAACGACTTCGCCAACCAGCCGCTCCACGCGGCGGCGGCGGGGCGCCACATCGAGGTCTGTCGGTTGCTGCTGGCGGCCGGCGCGGACGTGAACGCGACCCAGCATGCGGGCTATACGCCGCTGCACGAGGCGGCGGGGTCCGGGGACGTGGAGCTCGCCGAACTGTTCCTGTCCGCCGCCGCGGATCCACGCGCGGTGACGACCGATGGCCGCACTCCGGCCGATGTCGCGGACGGGGCAGGCCACCCGGATCTCGCGAAGCGCCTGCGGGAGGTCGCGGAGCCAGGCTGAGCGGGGAGCGCGCCGGGCCGCCGGCGACTCCGACATACGTCGCTGCAGGGAACCTTAGGGAGGCCAGGTGCACGAATGCCCCGCTC
>JBPPMZ010000151.1:0-30221 GCA_051306295.1 Candidatus Limnocylindrales bacterium | reverse complement strand
CGGAGCGGCCGCAGGATGACGGGCTCGACGAGCTTCCAGATGTCGTCGCGCCCGGTGTAGTGCGCCCCGAGCTGGGCGCGCTGGTCCGGGTCCAGGCCGCGCTCGAACAGGGTGCCGAAGATCGCGGGCTCGATGAGCGCCCAGTTGAGCTTGCTGACCTCGATGAGGGTCTGGATCTCCGTGCCGGTGAGCGGCAGGACCTCGTCCGTGTCGAACAGGCCGCCGTTGAACCAGTCGACGTCCTCCGTTCCGAACAGGCCGCCGTCGTGGCTCATCTTGCCGAACAGCTCGGCGAGGCCGTTGGTGAACACCTCCGAGCGGCCGCGGGCGGCGAGCGAGAGCCGGCCCAGGATGCCCTTGGGCAGGAGCCCAGCGTCCTCGGCGAAAAGGCAGAACAGGATCCGGTCCAGGAAATGGGCGACGGCTTCGGGGTCATGGCCGCGAGCGCGCAGGCCCTGGGCGATGTCGGCGAAGCTCCTGGCCGCCTTCTCTGTGATCTGCGACGGCTCGATCCGTGGGCGGAACTCTTCCGGGGCGGCGAAGACGTCGCGAAGCAGGAAGAGGGCCCGCGTCGGGTCGGCGGCGAGTTCGGTCAGGGTGATGGTCTGGACGACGGGCTTGAGCCCCGTGAAGTTCGTGTGGATCTCGATCCGCTCGATGTCGCTGACGATCAGGAGCGGCGGGTTCTCCAGGTCCTCGCGGTAGTCCAGGAGCTGCTTGTAGGCGGCTTTCAGGTCGGCGCGCTTGCCCTTGTACTCCCAGGCGAAGAAGCCGCGCTTCCAGACATCCGCGAAGCCGTCCCCTCCCCCGCCCTTGACGACGCGCTTCTCGAACGCGTAGTGCTCACCGGTCGGGTCGGCCTCGTTGGGCGTCGGCTCGCCGAGCATCCGACACAGGTCGATGAAGTGTTCCTGGGACGCGGCCTTCTCCGTGGCCGTGCTGCCCTGCCACTTCTGGGCGAACGCCGCGGGCGTCATCGTGGGCTGGGTCGTCACCGGGCAGTCACGGCTGATCGGCGATGCGCACAACGCGCCCTGGCGTAATGGTTGCAACCGCCTCCGAGAGCGCCCCTGCATACGCGCGAATGCGTTCGATGTCGTTGTGCGGGATCAGGACGAAGCCGACCGCGTAGCGATCCAAGTTCTGCTGGTGCGGGATGCCGCGGTCAAGGCTGACGATGACATCGAACCCGTCGCTGATGGCCCGGCTGATCATCTCGCCGTTAGAAACGCCGGCCAATCCCACGTAGGCGGCCGTCATGACGTGATGCTCGGGAAGCAGCTGACGGACGCCGATCGGAAGCATCTCGTCGAGCAGCACCTTCACCCGGCAGTCGCCTCGGCGAGGATCCGAATCTTGGCTAGCTCAAGGATGGCGATCGCCACCTTGCGGTCGACGGTCGGGAACTGCTCGAGGAAGTCATCGAGCGACCTGCCGGCTTCCAGGTACTCAAACATCGAGTCGACCGGGACGCGGGTGCCAGCGATCACCGTGGCGCCCCACGCCGTGTCTTCGCTCTGCGTGACAAGTGCGTCCATGATTGGTGCCTCACGACTCTTCAACCGTCTCGTTGCAGTCACGATCGCACGCCCATCGTAACCGGCACGAACGGCGGCTCTGTGCTCTCCGGGCCTTCGATCGGGCGCTTCAATTCGATCGCGAGCGTCGGGTCCGCATGGATCGCGGCAGTCGCCTTCCACTCGATGAGCACCTGTGCCAGGGCCGCCATGGAGCCTAGTTCCGCGGCACCTTCGGCGGTCCGGACGACTTCTTCGACGAAGGCGCCGCGCTCGCTGGCCGGCAGGAGCGTCACCCACGGGATGGTGGCCACCGCATCGGCGAACCGAGGGCGTAGCTCGTCGTCCGCCAGGACACGGCCGAGCAGCCGCGCCAGGAACCCGACTGCTTCGTCATCCGACTCGACCCGCGAGCGAAGGCTCAGGTGCAGGTCCGCCGCGTTTCGTCGATGCAGGACGACATCGCGCCGTTCCAACTGTTCGACGATGGACTTTGGGTCTCGGAGAAAGTCGGTCAGCGTGGCTTCGGCCGTGAGGATCATGCCAACACCGTACGCAGATGTAGCTCAGATGTCAATGGGTGCGGGGTCGTGGTTGATGCCGACCGACGAGAGGTAGTCTCTCTCGCAAGGAGGGACTGTCAGATCGCGCTAACGCTCGCGGACTCCACACCAAGGCACCTGCACGCGTACTACGAGTACGTCGGTGGTGGCTCCTCCAAGTTCTACGCCCTCAGCCTTGAGGAGGAGGCCGGCGAAACCTGGCGCGTGCGGTTCAACTTCGGGCGCATCGGGTTTCCGCGTGCCTGGGACTCGCGTGTCGAAGGCGCGACATGGGCGAAGGCGGCCACCGTCTACGCAGCGCTGATCGATGAGAAGCAAGGCAAGGGGTATGAGTTCCGGCCATGGCCGGCATATCTGAAGCTGCCTGACGGCACCCCCGCGGAGGAGGACGCGCGTTCTGGCGAGGGTGATCTCACCCTCTTCCGAGCTGCGAAGCGGGGTACCTTGCCGCCCGAGACCGGTGGGTCGATCGCCGGAATCTCGCTGCCGGATGGTCTCGTCTACGAGCCGGAGCCTGAGGGCGGATCGCGTGGGGAGGGTGCGGTCATCTGGGCGTCGGAGGAGGCAGTCCCGCATGTTGCCCAGGTGTGGTCACAGCTTTCGGCAGCCTTTCCCGACACCGGCGTCTGGCCGTTGGTGATCGACTCGACCTACGGGTTTCAGGGCTTCGGTGAATACCTCATGGACGTGCCCAGGGGCCGCCACACCGAGGTGACGACCATCCTGCGCAGAGGCTGGAGCGAATCTGTTGGCGATGACGATGAATTCGCGGCGGACGAGCTCGCCCCGTTCGGCAGCTCGTTCCCGGGCCTCGCAGACGCGACGCCCGGGGATCGTGCCACCTCCGTCGATCACATCGTGGCGTCGATGAGCGGGCACCTCGGCCTCGTCGCGCTGAACCGACCGGCGGATGTCCTCGACGCCGTCGGATGGATGGGGGCCGCGAACTACGACGGCGACCCACTCGACATGACGACGGTGCTCCGCTCGTGGGAGCGACGGTTCGATGCGTATGTCGTCGGGTTGGGCACAGATACGCTCGTCCTGGCCGTCGGTCGTCCAGCTCGCGACCTCGCGTCGGCGACCGCGATCGCCGCCGAGCACTACGCGTTCTGCCCGGACAATGTCCAACAGGGTGTGGGCACCATCCGCGAGTACGCCGAGGGGCTCATCGACGCTGAGGTGTGGTCGTTCTGGTGGGACTGAAACCAGACAAGACCGGACTGACGCTCACCCGCCCACCAGGTCGGAAGGTGCCGTCGAGCCAACGGATGAAGAACGCCGCGTGGCGTTCGTACGTATCGACCGTGACGGGTTCGAGACGAGCGGCTCGCAGGACGCCGACATACGCCGCGAGCTGGGCGACCAGGCTTCGGCCATCGACGAGGTCCGTGGGCACCGGTCGGCCGTTCCCGGGAATACCGCGCGGGTGGTAGTCGCCCGTGCGCCACGCCAGGAAGCGGCGTGCGTAGTCCCAGTAGGAGTGGATCGCATTGGGGCGCATCCCTGCCGCTTGGCACGCCTCCTCATAGCGCGCGAGCGCGAGCAGGAGTCCCTCATCTGTCCAGCCGACGCCACGGCTACTCGATCCATAGGGCGCCGGCGACTCGCTGACCTGGGGTCGCGTGCCGAACGGGTTCTCGACGCGCACGGTGCCATACGTCGCCCCGTCGGTGAGATCCTCGGTCAGCAGGAGGGAGCATCCGCCCGCCTGGGCCGCGACGACGATGAGTGCATCCCAATACGAGATGCGCCAGGTTCGAGCTCCGTCGATCGCCGCTCGGACGCGTCCGGCATCGATGGCGACGACATCGAGCCTGGCCAGGCGCTCGACGATCCGTCCAGCAACGTCAGTCGCCATGGGTCGCGCCAGCTTGCGCGTCGCGTTGACGTAGAACTCGCTCATGACCTGAGCTGACGTGACAAGCCGGACGCCAGGGCGAGGTGCGAGGACCTCCCGGGCTCTCCCCTGCTTCACCGGCTCGTCGCCGTCGACCAGGTACACCCAGACGTTCGTGTCAGCGAAGACCCGCTCGGTCATGGAGGTCCTCCCTGGGCCAGCGCCGACCTCCCGGCCCGCTCCCAGAGTCAGCGGCCGCGGCCAATTCGAGGATCTCCGACTGCGCGATCGCGGCTTGGTCGACGTCCGCGTATCGCCCCAGGTACTCGGCGATGACCGCATTCACCGATGTCCCGTCCTGGGCCGCCCTGACCCGAGCCCGTCGCAGCACATCGGGGTCGATCGAGATGGTGACATTCGACATAATGTCAGCAGTGTACCACGAGTGACAGTAGCGTTGCCGCGAAGCCGGCTCGAACTCGCGTGCTTGAGGCATCAGAGGCCGAGGTTTGATCGCCGATGGCGTCACATCCCCGAGTTCAGCCCCAGGAGACCGCGTGGGTCGTTCGCGGCCGATCCGAGGGAGCCATGACCCATGCTTGCGCCCATCAGGTGATCAAGCGGTAAGCGTCGCCCGATACCATGCTCGACATCCCGCCTTCTGTCCGACACAATGCGCTGGTGCGATGGCTCTACGGTTTGCTCGGTCGGCGGCCCGCCATGGGGTCAGCCGCGAGCGTGTGCGCCATGTCGTGGAAACGTGTCGCAGTCCGCTCTACTCCGACGACGAGGATCGAGCGGGCCTGGTCCTGTTCGTGGCGTCAGACGCCCATGGCGTTCCGTTGGAAGTCGTCGGGATCGAACTCGCTGACGGCGACTTGCTAGTCATTCATGCGATGCGACTGCGCGCGCGCAACCGGGACGACTACGGATGGGTGATGCGATGGTTCGAGAGGTAGTCATCAAGGGCGGCCGGAGACTCTCCACGGCTGATATCGAGCGTCTGGCCACCAGCCTTGAACAAGATCTCGACGTCAAGTCCTGGGCGCCGCGATCCGGCCGACCATCGCTGGGCGGCTCACCCGGCGTCCACTCGCCCAGGATCGCCGTTCGCGTACCCGAGGATCTGCATCGCCGCGCCGCCGCTCGCGCCGCAAGCGAAGGTCGGAGCATCAGCGCCGTCGTTCGGGAGCTCCTGGAACGCTACGCGGGCGAGGTTGGACGCGCCTGAGGACATAGCCCCCCTGATGACGCCTCGTCATGCCAGATCCCGCCCAGAGGTGTAGGGTCGTGCGTCAGGCGCCTGACGCTGAACCTTTCGGCCACGCTGTCTGACCTTCGTGGGGACAGTCATGTCGCACCCTCGTCGACGGTCGATCGTCGTCTTCTTCGCCCTGGCGCTCCTCGGCGCCTCCACCTTTGGGCCGATCCAGGCCGCCTCCGCGGCATCCACCATCGCGGCCACCACGCAGTGCGCCAACGGCGAGGACAATACGCCGGGCCTCGGGCTCATCTGCGAGACCACCATCGTGAACACGCTCACCGCGTCCGGCGGCTCGGCGCACGTCACGATCCGCGAGTGTCACGGCGCCGCCGGCGATCCCGAAGCGGCCTGCACGACCACCGAGCAGGACGTCCCTGAACCGGTCACGTCCGTGAACCAGTGCAACGACACGACCAATGGCGGCGGTGGGACCCTTCGCTGCAGCGTCGAGATCCTGACGATCTTCCTGACGGACCCGAGTGCGACCGCGGTCACGGTGAACCAGTGTGTCGGCTCTGGGGATGGCATCGCCAACACCTGCGACCCGTTCCCGGCGACGACGACCGGCGCGACGATCACCCAGTGCAATGGCTCGGCCAACGGCGGGACCCTGGTCGAGTTGCGGTGCACGGCGACGGGTACCGAGTCTGCCGGTCTGGTCGTGACCGTGAACCAGTGCAACGACGCCACGAATGGCGGAGGAGCGCTCGTCATCTGCTCGGCGAACGTAAGCACCGAGGTCGCCGCGCTTCCGACCGCGAGTCCGACCGCGAGTCCGACCGCGAGTCCGACGACAGGCGGATCGACCGGTGTCACACCGCCTCCGACCGACACGACGCCGGTCACGCCGTCGCCGGCGCCCCTCAATGGCTCGACCGCGATCGCCCTCCTGGTGCTCTTCGGCGCGGCCCTGGCCGCCAGCGTGACGTTGACCAGGCGGCGCGTGCCGGTCCGGTAGCCGTCGGATGGTCCGGATCGGGACCCCGCTGCCAGCCGTTTCCTACTCGAGCAGATAGCGGGCGACCACGTTGATGAGGGGCTCGCCGGCCGCGAACCGGCGGACCTGGTCGCCGGCGAGCTCGAAGGCGCGGATCGTGCTGCCCTGGGAATCGCCGGCCATGTGCGGCGTGATGAGGACGTTGGGCAGCGTCCAGAGCGGGTGGTCCGGCGGAAGCGGTTCAGGGTCGGTGACATCGAGCGCAGCCCGGAGCCGGCCGGTCCGGAGCTCCTCGACGAGCGCATCCGTGTCGATCGTCCGGCCGCGTCCCGCGTTCACCATGAGCGCGTTGTCCGGGAGGATGCTGAGCCGCCGTGCGTCCAGCAAGCCGGCCGTCTCGCCGGTCAGGGGCAGCACGTTCACCAGGATCTCGGCATCGCGCAGGATCTCGTCAAGGTCGGCCAGGCCGTGCAACCCCTCGCGCGCGGTCCGACCGACGCCGACCACCTCGACCCCGAACGGGCGGAGTCGCTCCGCGATCGCGCTTCCGATCGACCCGAGACCGAGGATGACGACGCGCCGGCCGGACAGCTCCGGCGGCTCGATGGCCTCCCAGGTCCCTCGCGCCTGCGCGTCGCGGGACTGGATGAGGCCACGTTGCATGGCCAGGATCGCGCCGACGACCCACTCCGCGAGCGGCGCGTCGTAGACCCCCCGAGCGTTGCAGACCATGACCTGCTTGGGCACGCGTCCGATGAGCCAGTCGACCCCGGCACTCAGCGTCTGGATGACGCGCAGCCGGCCCGTCGGTCCGGCGAGCAGGTCTAACAGCGGGGCCCGGGTCGGCCCGAATGGCACGATGAGATCCACCCCGGTGAGGTCCGGGACCGATTCAGGCTCGGGCGGCACGAGTCGAACCTCGACGTTCGCCGGGAGCTTGCCCAGGTGGACGCGCTCGGGGATGTCCGGCAGTGAGACGACGACCGTGTCGGAGTGGGCTGACTCGGGCATGTCTGGCATGGCAACCATCATGCCGCGCCAGCGGCTGAGCTAAAGCCCGAACTCGCGGCGGAACTCCCAGGCCGGGTCCGACGCGATCACCACGCGCCGCTCGGCAAAGCGGTGTCGAGTCGCCCCGCATCGGCGGTCATACTGCCCGCGAAGGAGCCGGACCGGGCCTATGCCCGTGGAGTCCTCGCGGACAGTGCAGGCGGAGATTCCTCGCCCGACACCGCCAGATGTCAACACACAGAACGTTAGGCGGCGCGCCATCCGCCGGTCGGTCCCGCGACCCGCGCGCCTATGCCCATCTACGCACGAGCCCGCATACGAGACCGCAGGTCACCCGGCGGCACGTCCAGATCGGCCCTCCGCCGGTGCCTAACGTTCTCGCGAGCGACGTATGGCGGAGACACTAGAGCAGTGGCTCGCGCAGACACCATACCGACGCCACCCACGCCTGGGGCGTCGACGCCTACCAGCAACCTCCGGTGCCTGACCTCGTTGCGCCAGCAACGACCTCTGGCGTATGATACCCAGAGTCCGGTCCCGAGATGGCCGGCAAGCAGGACGGCCTGGGGCCGTCGACAGGTAGGAACGACATGCAATTCGGGGTCTTCACGGTCGGGGATGTCACGCCCGATCCGGTGACAGGCGAGACGGTCAGCGAAGAGACGCGCATCCAGACGATGGTCGCCGTCGCACTCAAGGCGGAGGAGGTCGGCCTCGACGTCTTCGCCACCGGCGAACACCACAACGTGCCGTTCGTGCCTTCCTCCCCCACCACGATGCTGGGCTACATCGCGGCCAAGACCGAGCGCCTCCAGCTCTCGACCGCGACGACGCTGATCACGACCAACGACCCGGTCAAGATCGCCGAGGACTACGCGATGCTCCAGCACCTGGCCGGCGGTCGCGTCGACCTGATGATGGGCCGCGGCAACATGGGCCCGGTGTACCCGTGGTTCGGGCAGGACATCCGCAATGCGGTCCCGCTCGCGGTCGAGAACTACGACCTCCTGCGTCGGCTGTGGCGCGAGGACGTGGTCGATTGGCAGGGCACGTTCCGGACCCCGCTCAACGGGTTCACCGCCACGCCCCGGCCGCTCGATGGCGTGCCGCCGTTCGTGTGGCACGGCTCCATCAGGACGCCGGAGATCGCGGAACAGGCCGCCTACTACGGCGACGGCTTCTTCCACAACAACATCTTCTGGCCCAAGGAGCACGTCCAGCGAATGGTCGAGCTCTATCGACGCCGTTTCGAGCACTACGGTCACGGTCCGGCGAACACCGCCATCGTCGGCCTTGGCGGACATGTCTTCATGCGCAAGAACAGCCAGGACGCGATCCGCGAGTTCCGGCCGTACTTCGACCACGCGCCGGTGTACGGCGGCTCGATGTCGCTCGAGGACTACATGGAGATGACACCGATGACCATCGGCAGCCCGCAGCAGGTCATCGACCGGACGCTCGGCTTCCGTGAATTCGTCGGGGACTACCAGCGCCAGCTGTTCATCGCCGATCACGCCGGTCTGCCGCTGCCGGTCGTACTCGAGCAGATGGAGATCCTGGCCGACGAGGTCCTGCCGGTCCTGCGCCGGGAGTTCGAGGCGCGCCGGGCGCCGGGCGTCCCGTCCGATCCGCCGTTGCATCCCCGAGTGCTCGCGGCACGTGGAGAGGCGCCGACGAGCGTTCCCGCGCTCGAAGGCGTGCCCGCGTGAGCACGCCAGAGACCCGCTCGCTCGTCGTCGTCGCAGCGGGCATCGGCGAGCCCTCTTCGACCCGCCTCCTGGCCGACCGCCTGGCCGCGGCCGTCGATCGGCACCTTCGGGACGCCGGCCTCGCGCCCCGCATCGAAACGATCGAGGTCCGTCCGCTGGCCCACGACCTGGCCAGCCATGTGCTGGCCGGGTTCGCCCCACCCGCGCTCCAGGCGGCGCTGGACGCGGTCCAGGGGGCGGACGGCGTCGTGGCCGTGACGCCGATCTACAGTGCCTCGTACAGCGGCCTGTTCAAGCTGTTCTTCGACCTCGTCGATCGCGACGCCTTCGATGGCAAGCCCGTGCTCCTGGCGGCGACGGGCGGGACCACCCGCCACTCGCTGGCCATCGAGCACGCGATGCGGCCCCTGTTCGCCTACCTCAAGGCCGACTCGATGCCGACCGGGGTCTTCGCCGCGACCGAGGACTGGGGGGCGAACGCCGTCGCCATGGAGGGCGGGCTCGTCGGCCGCATCGATCGGGCGGCCAAGCAGTTGGCCACCGCGATGTCGGCACGGCCGAGCAGCGCCCCTGCAGCCGACCCGTTCGAGGACCCGAGGCCCTTCGGCGATCTGCTTCCCCGTCGACCGTCGGCCTAAGCCCCTCGGTCAGCGGTCCTGGATCGGCGCGGCCTCCTCGCGGCGGTGCTCCGTGGCAAGACTCCCGAGCTGGCCTGCGTCGAGGGCGTCGCTGGGCACGCTGGCGACCCGGCCGGGCGTCCGAGCCCGGAGCGTCGCGGTGCGCGCGCCATCCGCCAGCGCGGCGCGTTCGCCTACCACCGCGCCCGGGCCGATCTCGGCGACCTCAGTGCCGTCCACCTCCACGACGAAGATCCCGTCGAGGATGAGGTAGACGTCCGTCCCCGCGTCCCCCTGGCGAACGAGTTCGTCGTCGGCCGCGATGCGACGGACCTTCGGCTTGGCATCCCGGCCCATGATCGCCGAGGACAGCGAGCGTTCCAGCGCCGATTCGACGGCGGCGACGACGGCCGGTGAGTCCTGCTCGCCCCACGGCGTCCGGTCGCCGTACGACTCCTTGAACCACGTTCCGAAGTCGATGACGCCGGACTTCTCCACCAGCCGTCCGTCGCGGTCGTAGATCCAGTGGCGCGGGAACGGGCTGGCGCCCAGGAGTTCGTGACTCGACGTGCCGTCCACGTTGATCGTCAGCGCCAGGGTCGTCCACGCGATCGACGGCCAGAACTGGACGAACGGCTTGTGCGGCACCGGCCGGGGTGTCGGCAGGCCCATCCGACCGCCGATCGTCTGGATGAAACGAGCGGACGTCGGCCCGATGTCCGGGTCGGCCTGGATATCGGGCAACTGGACGGCGGGGAACCGCATCGCGGCCGGACCGACGCGGACCGTCGTCGCGCCGATGTGGCCCTGGCCGAGGTGACCAGCCCGGACGATCCGGCCACCCTCGACCTCGATGAACGCTCGCAGCTCGTTCGCCTCGCGGAAGCGGTCGCTCGTTCGAAGGGCATCGAGGTCCTCCAGTCGGTCCGGCGGCGGGTCGTCGTAGTGCGTCACCCCAAGTTCGAACGGGATCTTCGACGGGCCGGAGATCGCCTCGGATGGGATCCAGGACACGGCGGTGACGGAAGACTCGAAGCGCTGGGTGGCCATGGGTGGTGGACCTCGTGACAGGGGCAAGCCGGCGAACGTGCGACCGCGAACTCGAGTATGCGGTTTCGCGGTGGGCCACGAGTGGACGACCCGGCGCCATCCGCCCAGCCACGGCAGCGCGCTGCCGATCCGCGGAAGCGTTGGCAACCAGCCTACGCCGTCCCGATCCGTGCGCGACGGCCCACGACGTTCGGGGTTTAGGGTTCGTCGACTTCGAACGTTGCCGGGAGCCAGAAACCGAACTCGGAGCCCGAGACCGCGGGCGCCGGGGCTGCCCGCACCCAGATCCGCCCACCCATCACCTCCACGAGCTCGCGCGACACGAACAGGCCGATGCCGGCACCGGCTGCCGCGCGTACCGCGTCTGGGGCCCGATAGAACGCCTCGAACAGGTGATCCACGGCCGCGTCCGGCACGCCTGGGCCGGCATCGATCACGCGCACCGCGACGCCGCCGTCCTCGGCCGTGACCTGCACGCGGATGGGCGAGCCGGCGGGGCTGTACTTGGCCGCATTGGAGAGCAGGTTGCGGAGGACCTGTTCGACATATGTGGCCTCGCCGACGACGATCGGCAGGGACCCGACGATGTCGGTGGTGAACGCGTGGTCGGGCGCTCGGGTGGCCTCCTCCTCCACCGCATCGCGAACGACATGGGCGATCAGGATCGGGTCGTCCGAGACAGTGAGCTTGCGGCCCTCCGCGCGGCTCAGTACGAGGAGGTCCTCGGTGAGTCGGCGCAACCGATCGGACTCGTCCGCGATGTCATCCAGATGCTGCGCGACCAGCTCAGGATCCATCGTCGAGAGACGGCGGCTCAGCAGCTGGCTCATCCCGAAGATGGTCGTGATCGGCGTTCGGAGTTCGTGGCTGACCACCCCGATGAAGGCGTCGCGAAACGCCTGGTCGCGTGCCGACTCGGCGTGCCGCGCCGCGAGGTCCTCCGCCGTCGCCGCGAGTCGCGCGGCCAACTGCTCGCTGGCGATCCGCTCACGCTCGATGGCGCGCGTCGCATCGAGTAGCTCGGTCTCCCAGCGCGCGCGCGTCTGGATCCGCACGACCACCACGGAGTACGCCGTGCCGTCGGGACCGTCCTGGCGGACGGCGTTGAGCAGGACGGGTGTGGGCGGCTCCTGCGTCCCGTCGGTCAATGTCAGGAAGACCTCATCCACCCGCCCATCGGCCTTGAGCGCGGGGTAGACGTGGGTCTGGAAGAGGATCCGCGCCGGCACCGACAGCAAGGCATCGAACGGCTCGCCGATGTACGTGGCCGCGTCCCGACCGACGATCGCGCCGAGCCCCTGGTTCGCGGCGGTGATGGTCAGGTCGTCCGCGAGGGACAGGACGCCCGCCGGCACCGCGTCCAGCGCGGCGTCGCTCACGCTGTCAGGGACTCCGGCTCGGCCCGTCTCGCGGCGAGGTAGTCCTTGATCGCCGCGACCGTCTGGGCTGGATGACTGACGTGCGGGCAGTGGCCGGTCGCTTCGATGATTCGCAGCGTGGAGCCCGGCATGTGTTCGGCCACGTAGTCACCGACCTCCATCGGGGCGATGGCGTCGTGGCGACATTGCAGGATCAAGGACGGTGTGCGGCATCTGCCGAGGTCGGCGCGGTTGTCGGCGAGGAACGTGACCTGGGCGAACTGCCGGGCCATGGTGGGATCGATCGAACAGAACGTGGCTTCCAGGTCACCGGCGAGCTCTGGGCGGTCGCCATTACCCATGACGATCGGGGCGAGGTAGGCCGCCCAGCCCATGGCGTTGACGTCCATCATCTGGAGCAGGCCGTCGATGTCGGCCGGACTGAAGCCGCCGCGATAATCGGGGGTTTCGTCGAGATAGCGCGGGGACGGCGTGACCAAGATCAGCTCGCCGAACCGCTCGGGTTCGGCGATGGAGGCGAGGAGGGCGATCATGGCGCTGACTGAGTGCGCAACCATGACGACGTCGCGCAGGTCGAGGGCATGGATGATCTCCAGGACATCGGCGGCGTAGCCGTCCAGGCTGGCGTAGCGGTGCGCGTCGTAGGCGGTCCGATCGGACCCGCCAGCTCCGACATAGTCGAAGGTGATGAGTCGATATTCGTCCGCCAGCGTCGGCGTGATGAATCGCCACATCGACTGGTCGCAGCCGAAACCATGCGCGAAGAGCATCGGGCGGCCAGCGGGATTTCCGGCGTCACGCACGGCGAGACGGCGAACGACGTCCTTGCTCACGCCGGAAGTATAGCCGTGCCCCCCCGAACCCCATCCGTCCTGCCAAGCCAGGCCAGCTGCCTCGTGTACACCGTGATCCCGCGTTCGCGCTCGAGGTCGAGCGTGTCGGTTTGGGTGGCGCCGGCGTCGACGCTGCCGATGTCGTCGATCGCGCCGGCGGTGTAGAGCAGTCGCTCGCTAAGGGTGGTCTTGCCGGCGTCGACGTGAGCGAGGATCCCGAGATTGAGCGTGCGCATGGGACCTCATGCCTTCCAAGAAGGCGATCACCTTCTGGCTGGACATGGGGATTCGCATCTCGCCCATCCCTCGTGGATCGTGCGGCTGTCTCGGACTAGGGTCGCATGGCTGGTCAAGTCCAGGCCGGCCCGGCACTCATTTCAGGCGACCAGGGACACGACTTCCCAGCGGGCAGCGTCAGGATTGCTGATCCTGCGGCGGGCCGACGATGTCCCAACCGTACTGTTCAGCGAGTTTGGCCACGAGCGCAAGGTCGTAGTGCTCGCGGGAAGGCCGCTCGATGGATCGGACCCCACCGTCCAGGAACATGTGCTCCATGCCCGCGGGTGTCATCAGGATGAGCGCCCGCGCTCCGCCGTCGAGCACCTTGAAGTTGTGCGGGATCTCGCGCGGGCCGAAAACGAAGTCGCCCGGGCCGGCGATGAAGATGTCGTCTCCGCGCCGGAACCGAATCTGTCCCTCCAGCACGTAGAACGCCTCGTCCTCTCTGTGGTGGACATGCAAAGGCGGGCCTAGCCCCGCCCAGAAGTCCGCTTCGGCGACGCCGATCATGCCCCCGGTGTCCTCGCTTCGGGCCTTGATCTGGAAGCGAGCGCCCTGCCACCAGACCTGTTCCGGCTCTACTACGCCCGTCGACGCGACGTCCATCCTCTTGCCTCCCAACTCCGTGACCGCTAACATGAGATTGTAGTCGCATGATACTGGGGTCTCACGAGGACTATGTCAATACCGTACGAGCAGACCGGTCGCAGCCATCAAAAGGCACGGACGCGTCAGGCCCTCGTCGAGGCCGCCCGGGTCCTGATCGCGGGAGGCCGAGTGCCGAGCGTCGAAGCCGTGGCCGCGGCCGCCGGCGTCTCCAGGGCAACGGCATTTCGCTACTTTTCCAGTCAGAACGCACTGCTCGTAGCGGCGCACCCCTTCATCGAGGCCGTGTCGTTGCTGGACGATGCTGCGCCGAGCGATCCCGTCGAACGATTGGCCCTCGTCGTCGCGGCGCATGCGCAGCAGATCCTGGAGTTGGAGCACCAATTTCGGACGATGCTTCGACTATCCCTCGACCCGTCCGCCGAAGAACATGGACACCTGCTCCTACGGAAAGGTCGGGCGATCGCCTGGATCGAAGACGCGCTCGCTCCCCTGCGAGACTCAATGTCCGATGTCGACGTCCATCGAGTCGCGGTCGCCATCCGCTCCGTGGAGGGCGTCGAGGCATTCGTCTGGCTGACCGACGTTGCCGCCCTGTCACGGCCCGACGCGATCGCCGTCATGGCCTGGTCGGCACAGGCCCTGCTGGGCGCGGTGTTGAACGGCGACCTCCCGCCGGCACCGTCGAACATCGTGGCTTCAACACGATCCGCAGGATGACCGCGCGCTGTCCCGAGCGAGGTTGGCCTTAGCTCGGTCCGCGGCTGGCGCCACGTTGTGGTTGAGGCGGAACACGTTGTCCTGATCCCATACGCGCTTGAGGGCCGCGAGCCGGGCGACTTTGGCATCGCCGTAGATGAGGCGCGTCTCCGCCGGCCCGGCACCGTCGTTCTCGTTGGCATAGCGACTTCGACCGCGTCCGGTTCGACGAAGGACATCGCCTGGCGGACCCAAGCGACGTTCGCGTCGACCTCGAGATACGGCTGACTGCCGCCACTGACCGACACGGGTTCCGGGCCGCGCCGGAGGCCCGCGGTGTCGCGCTCGGTCGTGTCCGCCGACCCGTTGTGGTTGAACGACACGACCACGATCGGATCGCCGGCCGCCGGGGCGCCGGGTCGCTCGGCGGCGGCTTCCGCCCGGGCGATGCCGTAGATCATCGAGACGGAGTCGGGCGCGGTCGCGGCGTAGTCCTGGAAGACGTCCCAGACCTCGCGAGCGTCGGATGCGCGGTAGATCCGCACCCCTCGATGCAGATCGGGTCCGAAGGGATGCAGTCCGAACTCGAACGCGGTCACGATCCCGAAGTTCCAGCCCGCGCCGCGCAGGCCCCAGAACAGCTCCGGTTCCTGGGTCTCGCTCGCGCGGACGAACCGTCCATCGGCCGTCACCAACTCGATGGCCCGCACGTTGTCGATGGTCAGCCCGAACCGCCGCTGGAGCCGACCGACCCCGCCGCCGAGCGTCAACCCGGCCACGCCCGTGTGGCCGACGACGCCCGTCGGGCAGACGAGCCCGTGGGCCTGGACCGCGACGTCGAGTTCGCCGAGGAGCGCGCCCCCGTTCGCCCTCGCCGCGCGCGTCGCCGGATCCACCGAGACGCCGCGCATCCGCGACATATCGATGACAAGGCCGCCGTCACACGCGGAGTGGCCGGCCGGGCTATGGCCGCCCGACCGAACAGCCAGCTCGAGATCCTGCTCGCGGGCAAATCGGATGAGCGACGCGACCTCCGCGCTCGTGGACGGCCGGGCGATGACCGCCGGTCGCCGGTCGTGGACGGCGTTCCACAGCCGTCGAGCCTCGTCGTAGGTGTCGTCGGAGGGCGTGACGATGTCGCCGGCGAAGACGTCCCGGAGGCGCCGCGCGTGCTCATCGGACGACTCGATCCGGGTCATGTGCGCAAGGTACGACATCACGCCGCTCCTTAGCGCATCGTCCTCAGCGATCGGGCTGGATTGCCTCGATGTCCTTGAATGGGTTCTCGACGCGGATCCCGTCGAAGTCCTGTCCGTCGCCCATGTCCTCTGACAGGATCTTGGTGGCACCAGCGATGCGCGCCGCCTCGACGATCAGCGAGTCCCAGAACGATAGACCGGCCCGTTCATGACGTCGGCTGGCGGCAAGGATGACGATGGGGTCCAACAGCGTGACTGGCCACGCGCTGTACAGGTCGACAATCTCGCGGGCCTCCGAAGGGTGCATACCCAGCTTGTTCGGGGCGGTCGCGACGACGTAGAACTCCTGGAGGACCTGCGTGCTGAGGACGCCGGTCCGCGCCGACCAGAGGGCTTTGAGCGTGCGCTGCGCCACGGGTTGCCGGACCGACTCCGTCGCGTCGTGGGCGTAGACGAGGACATTCGTGTCCACGAACGTCAGGTCATCCACGCGTCAGTGGTCCGATCCGGTCGGCGTAGAGTTCGTCGCGCGTCCATGGCCGACCTCCGCGAGCCTTCGGATGGCCAAGCAATTCGATCGCCCGCCGCTCAGCCGCCTCGTAGCGCTCGTCACGAGCCACGAGCGCATCGAGCTCGTGGGCCACGAGCGCACTGACCGACGTCCCTCGCTTGGCCGCGACGATGCGCGCGCGCCGGATCACATCGGTATCCAGCTGCAGCGTCAGATTGGTCCTGGGCATCTTTCCGTCCTCCACAGTGATAGGCGTGGTCCACAGGCTATCACGTGGCCTTGGCACGTCGACGTCGATACGATACCGACCGGGCCACATCTGTCGGTTAGCGGCCCATGCGCTCCGTGAGGTGGATCGTCACCGCGTCGCCGGCGTGCTTGTCGATCGCGGTTCGGACATCGGCCTTGATCGGCAGCTTGTGCGTGCCGTCGCCAAGGGCCATGAAGGCGCTCTCGAATGCGTGGCCGTCGACGGTGCCGGACACCTTCACGAGGCCCCGCGTGCCGAAGAAATCGGCGCTCCAGTCGGTCACGACGTAGGTCCAGCCGCCCCGGGCGGCCCTCTTCTGGAGCGTCGCGGTGAACGTCTTGTCGAGCATCGCTTGCCTCCTCCTTCGGTCAGGACTGGCCGTACATGAGCGAGCCCAGCGTGGTCAGCGTCTGGCCCGTCTCGAGCCAGGTCTTGAGCCCGGACATGATCATCGGCCAGCCGCCGTAGATCTCTTCCGGGGCGTGCTCGCTGAGCTGGTCGTGGCTCACGCTCAGGCGGCACGAGTCGCCGACCTGCTCGATCTCCCAGGTCACGCGGGAGGTGCCCTCCTTCGCGGCGTCGTCGCTCCACAGGGTGCGCATCGACTGGACCAGGCGCCGCGGGGGGTCCACGACCAGGTTCACTCCCTCGGCGAGCGGCCCAGGAGCATCCGCATGGACGAGGCGATAGGGCGAGCCCGGCTGCCAGTCGGACTCCACGCTCGAGCCGAAGTGGTACTTCGCTCGGATGGCCGGGTCCGTGATCGCCTCCCAGAGTCGCTCCGGGGTCGTGCGGATATAGATCTCGAAGACTTTCTCCATGTGCTGATCGGCTCGTTCCTGGTCGCCGCCGCCGCCTCCACGGCCTGGTGCCTGGCCATGCGTTCCGCCCGGGGCATGGCGGGGATCGGTCTTGATTACCTGACGATCCTCGGACTTGTCGCGGCGACCTCGCTCGTCCGGGCTGCGGGCGGAGCCGGAGCCGATGTGGCGGAGTTCGGGGTCGTGTGTGCGGTCGGGGCTGCGGGCGGCCTCGTCCTGCTCCGCTGGGGCCTCGCCCATCCCTGGGTCGATCCGCGTCCGACGCCGACTCTGGTGCGTGCTGCCTTCGTCGTCTTCGTGGTCGCCCTAGTCCTCGCTGGCGGCGCATTGTTGCTCGGAGTCCCGAACAGCCTGCCGTGGGCGATCACCCCGGAGCTCTCAGTCCTCTTCGGTTGCCTGTTCCTGGGCGCTGCGGCCTACTTCGCGTTTGGCCTCGTCGACCCTCGCTGGGAGAACGCCGGGGGCCAGCTTGCCGGGTTCCTCGCCTACGACTTGATCCTGATCGTGCCGTTCGTCCAGCGGATGCCGACGATCGACGAGGAGCTCCGGGCGAATCTCATCGCCTATACCTCCGTCGTCGTGGTGAGTGCGGTGGTCGGGGCGTATTACGTGTTCGTCGATCGCCGTACCCGCCTGCCGCACCGGATGGCGTGACGATCTGGTCAGACCGTGGCGATGACCCCGAGCGACACCCCGAAGCCGGCCCGGCGCTGGAGGGGTGGCATGAGCGTGCACTGTCCGAGTGGCGGGTCGCCCGGGAACCAGCGGTTCCACTCGTCGTTGAACTCGTCGAAGTCCGCCGGGTCCTGGAGCGACCAGTTGGCCCAGACGACGTTCTCGAGCGAGCTGTCGGCCGCCTCCAGGCGCTCCTTGAGGTTGGCCATGCAGCGCCGGGTCTGCTCGCGGATGGAGCCAAGCACGACTTCGCCTGTCTCCGGATCGACCGGACCGATCGAGGACACGTAGACGGTCCCACCGGCGATCACGGCCCGGCCGTCGCCGACGGGCACGGCCCCGAGTTCGACCTTGGATGACGTCCTGGCGCCGAACCGGCTCTTGAGCGGCTTGATCGGCTTCTCCGGGTCCTCGGGAGGGATCCCATACTCGTCGGCGGGCAAGTCGATGCCGGCCTTCTTGAACTGGCCCATGAAGGTCGGACGGACCCCGGTCGGCCTCAGGTCCCCCTCGATCTTGCCTTCGCGGTAGCCGGTCTGGACGAAGGCGAAGATATCCTGGGTCAGGATCAGCTCGTCCTCGATGCCATAGACCTCGGTGATGTTGATGACCTTGCGCTGGCCATCCTTGAGACGAGCGGTGTGCACGATGATGTCCACGGCTGAGGCGATCTGCTCGCGGATGGCCCGCAGCGGCATCCGGTAGCCGGTCATCAGGACCATGGTCTCAAGGCGGCGGAGCATGTCTTTCGGGGTGTTGGCGTGCCCCGTCGACAGCGAACCGTCGTGCCCGGTGGTCATCGCCTGGAGCATGTCCAGCGCCTCGCCGGCGCGGCACTCGCCGACGATGATCCGGTCGGGGCGCATGTGCATCGCGTTGCGCAGCAGATTCCGGATGGTGATCTCGCCCTCGCCCTCCAGGTTGGGTGGGCGCGCCTCGAGGGTGATGACATGGTCCTGGTTCAGTTGGAGTTCGGCCGCGTCCTCGATCGTGACGATCCGCTCCTCTTCGGGGATGAACGACGACAGGACATTCAGCGTCGTGGTCTTGCCGGAGCCGGTGCCGCCGGAGACGAAGACGTTGAGCCGCGCCTCGATGCACGCCCGCAGGAAGTCGAACATCTCCGGCGTCGCCGTCCCGAAGCGCACCAGATCGTCCACGGTGTACGGGGTCTGCGAGAACTTGCGGACGGTGATGACCGGCCCGATCAGCGACAGGGGCGCGATGATCGCGTTCACCCGCGAACCATCCGGCAGGCGAGCGTCGACGCGCGGGCTGGATTCGTCGATCCGCCGGCCCAACGGCGCGATGATCCGTTCGATGACGCGCAGGACGTGCTGGTCGTTCAGGAAGACGGTACCGACGCGCTGGATCTTGCCCTTGCGCTCGATATAGATATGGTCCGGACCGTTGACCATGATCTCCGTGATGCTGGGGTCCGAGAGCAGCGGTTCCAGCGGCCCGAACCCGGTCACGTCGTGGACCATCTCATCGACGAGGCGTTGGCGCTCCTCGCGGTTGACCGCATAGCCGCCCTTCTCGACGACGCGGTCGACGAGCGGCTCGATCGTGGCGCGGACGTCGCCCTCCTTGGCCTCGAGCAGGGCCTTGAATGCGCCCTGGACCTCCACCTGGAGCTTCAGTCGCACTTCGTGGATGAGCTCCTCGCGCATCGGCACGCGGGCGGCCCGCAGACCCCCGGTCGCGACGGGAGCAGGCGCTGGAGGGGCGCTGACGGGCACGGGCGGGGTGAGCGGCACGGGTGCGGTGGTCGCTGGCACGGGTGCCGCCGGCACAACTTCGAACGGCCCCATCGGGACGGGCGCAAGCGCCTGATCCGAAGCAGGGATCACGGCTGCCCCATGTAAGGGCGTGGTATTCGCGGCCCGCTGGGCCCGTTCCAATCGTTCGGTGAGAGACATCGTGCGCAACTCCCCGGCAACGGTCCTGGGGGGAGGATAGCCCGTTCGTCCTGGGTATCGGTTGCGTCCGCGCACCGCCGGCAAGAATCCGTTGCCTGCGCAAGACCGCTACCCTGCGTCGGTGCCGTATCAGCCACGCCAGACCGTCGCTGACCGATTCCGGACAGCTGGCCTCGTCGTCGGCCCGGTCTGCTTCATCGGGGCCTGGCTGGCCGCCGGGGTGATGACGAAGGGCTACTCCCCCATCCGGGACCACATCAGCGACCAGGGTCGGGACGTCCTCGACGCGCAGGAGGGCCGAGAGTCGTTCGCGCCGTCCGGTGCCACGGCGCTGGTTGGCCAGGACGCGCCGGGCCACGGCGCTGGTTGGCTAGGACGCGCATCGCTCGCGGGTGCCGTGCCGATCTTGCGCCAGGCGACGATGAACGTCTCCGCTGCCGCGTCCTCGGCGTCGGCGAGGGTCGGCGTCCGCCGGATCGCGTAGGCCAGGACGGCGCGTTGATGGTCACGGAACAGGCCATCGAATCGCGCCAGGGGCGAGGCATGGGCGTCAGATGGTGGCGTCGCAGCGGTCACCCGACCGGGACGGGTGAACCGCCGGCCCGGTTCCCCTCGCCGGATCAACGGCCGGACAGGACCCGCCGGATGCTGGCGACGGTCTGCTCGAAGATCCGGCTGACCTCAGCGGCGTCCGCGTCATCGCGGGTGTGCAGCCGGAGCACGACGCCCGACGTGTTGGTCGTCCCCGGCGTGATCTCGATCGAACCGCCGTACCCGCTGTCCGGGAGGCCCCAAACGATGCGCCGGGTCGCGCGATCCGCGACAAAACCGGCCGCAGGGGCTCCGTCACGGCCCTTGAGATCGGCGTCCACATCCAGCTCGCCCTCGACGGCGGTCGAATCTTCCAGGCGCATGGTGGATACGTATTCGGGCAGCCGCACGGGGTCCGACAGATAGTCGAACGCGCGGTCAGCGCCGGTCGTCACCGTGAACTGCTTCTCGAGGTCGGTCAGGTCGGTCCTCCGTTCGCCGTCAGGGTAGCGGACTGGCGGTCAGCGGCGGATCACTCGGGCGTCTTGTCAGCGACGCCGCCGATGACCTCGTCCGCGACGACCGGCTGCGTGAACCGGAGGATCAGCAGGCTGCCCTCGCGCTCGGAGCGCCGTGGGGCGCGTATGCTGGATGCTTCCTACCCCTGGCTGATCTGGGTGGTCGTCGTGTTCTCAGCCGCCGGGGTCTTCCTCAACGCGATCTCCCGGAGCGCGGGCGAACGCCGGATCTGGGTGCCCGTCACCTTCGTGATGCTGATGTCCAGCCTGCTGGTCGCGCTCGGCGTCTGATCCTCAGCCCAGGCGCCAGAACGAGTCGGTGAGCCCCAGCCGGTCCAGGATCGCCTGATTGTCCTCGCGAGTGCGCGGCACCCAATCCGAGTCCAGGCGGTTGCCCCACCAGGCGTAGGCGAGTTCGACCAGCTTGCTGACCGGGATGATCGATCCCGCGGATCGACCAGCGAGCCAGGAGTCCACGTGGCCTTCCGACCGGAAGAGCAGCATGGAGCTTCAGGTGAACCCGATGTCACTCCACCACGAGGCGGCCGGAACCAGGACGTGGAAGACGAGGTCGAGATCGTCCGGTCGGCCGTCCCGTACCGCGATGTCGAGCGGCGCCTGGCAGTCGGCACAGGTCGAATGGATCGTACTGTCGACCTTAAGGGCCGCCCCGATCCCGAAGGCATCCCAGGCGCAGTTGGCGTACCACGACCGCCCGCCCGCATCGACACGAAACGGCGTCGGTCCCGCGGAGAACGGATTGGCCATCGCGATCTCTCCGGCCCCGTCGAGGACGAGCGCATGTGCGTCGTGGAGGCGGCGCCAACCGTCACGGACTGCGGCCCCTGGGATTCCGATCGCGACAGCGACTTCATCGGGGCTCGGCGCACGCCCAAGAGTCACGAACATGCCGTAGGTGGCATTGCGCAGGTCGACATCCGCGGTGTCCATGGCGCGGACCGTACCCATTGCGCTCGCGAAGGTCAATGGGGAAGGCCTTCGCGGCGGTCGGCGACGCCGGGCGCGACGCTCTGCGAGCCGACCTGCTCGAGTTGATCGGCCGGCTCGACCGTGCCGACGACGGCATGATGGTCGTGCCCAGCGAGTACCTGGGATCCGTCATCGTCCGTCGCTAGGCGACGGCGTTCGCTGAAAGCCCGCCGGGACTAGGAACCAGCGGGCTTCTTCGGCGGCTTCGGCTTCTTCTGCTTCGGCGGTCGATTCGGGGTCTTGTCGCCCATGCGGCACCTCCTGCGCACAGAGTACGCCCCATGGTGCCTGTGTCACCATGCCCGGCATGCCATTGACCGGAGATTGCGCACAGAGCGCGGCTGATTGGGCCCGCAGGCGAATCCGCACGTCGAACTGCAGGAAGACGTCGCGCCTCATCCCGGTCTTCGTCCTCGAGCCGATGGCCGGATCCTAGCCAGCCGGTCGCTGACGGTCTCCCGGGCGGAACCAGATCCAGTACAGCACGGTCGCGATGGAATACAGCGCGATGATCGTCACGAAGTTGACGGCGTAGCCGGCGTCGAAGCCGAGGTTCGCCTGCAGGATCGCGAACCAGGTGCCGCCCACCACCCAGCCGATCTGCCACAGCACGCTCATCGCCGCCGCTAGCGTCGCCCGCTCGGCAGGGCTGACCCGCTCCATGGCGAACGCCGTGAAGATCGGGTTCCCGGCGTTCATCAGCGAGTTCCGGACCGCGATGGCCAGGATGACCGTCCACAGGATCGGCGAGAAGCCGAGCACGGCCAGGAACGGGATGCTCAGCCCCTGGACGATGACGACCGACGTGATCTGGCCGAACCGGCGTGCGAGCCGGGGCTGGGCCATGATCGCCAGCACCGTGCCCAGGCTCGTGAACGCGAAGACCGCGTTCAGGGACGCGAGATCCAGGCCGAACTTGGCCTGCACGAACAGGTTCAGGAACGGGATCACCTGGCCGGCCCCGATCGAGATCAGGAGGCCCGGCATGAGCAATCGGGTGAACTGCTGGCGATCGCGCACGACGAGTGCCGACAGGAATCTTGAACGTCGGGGATCGCGCGGGAACGTGGCTGGTTCGCCGACGGTCCGCATGCGGTCTCGGAACACGGAGCGTGGCCGGTCATCACCGAGGAGCGCGACCGTCCCGAGTGCGACCGTCAGCAGGACGGCCATGATCACGAGGATGATCCGGTAGGTGCCCGGGCCGTCCGGGTCCAGGCCGATGGCACCCGCGATGACGATGGCGACCACGCCCCCCAGCACCGCGGCCACGATGTTCGTGACGTTCTGGAGGGCGAACTGGACGGCGAACAGCTCGTTGCGGTGCTCGGGATCGCTGTGTTCGGTCATGAACGGCGCACCGACCACGCTTCCCGCCTGTTGGCCGGCCGACCAGAGCGCCGCGAACAGGACGATCAACGGCAGCGCGGTCGTCGTGATCAGGCCCACGACCGCGACCAGCGCAAGCAGGGTCCCGGCGGCGATGATCGCCCGGCGGCCGAACCGGTCCGAGGCAGCGCTCGCCGGGAAGGCGACGACCGCCCCGGCGACCGACGAGATGGTTGCGACGACGCCGATGCTCGCCGGGCTCAGGCCCAGCGAGGCGAGGTACAGGTTGAAGTCGATCCAATACAGGCTGAGGGCCGCTCCGGCCACGAAGGTCGTGACCAGGAACAGGCGCGCATCGCGATGGAATCGGCGGATCGTGGCCAGGGTGGACGACATCGCCGGAATGATGGCATGGCCCACGACAAGGTCCCAAACGGCCGCCTCGCGCACAATGGACTCGTGCAGGACGACCTCGCGAACCGACCACCCGCCGCCGTCGACGTTGTCTGGACGGGCGTCATCACCTCGCTCAAGGCGGTCATCATCGCGCTGGCGGTCGATGCCTTCATCAACTCTGGGTCGCCACGTTTCAGTGGCAAGGCGATGCGGGTTCGCGCCATCGGATACGCCGGCGCACTGGCCCTGGTCCCGGTCGCCTGGCGGGTCACCGGTCGACGACAACCCTATCCGCGTAAACTCGACCTCGCGGTCGCCTTGCCGCTCCTTGCCGACGCGGGCGGAAACGCGATCGGCATCTACCAGCGCGCCCACGTGGACGACGCCATCCACTTCGCCAATGGGGCCCTTCTCACGGCAGTGGCTGGAGCGGTCATCTCGCCACGGGCCAGGACCTCATGGGAAGCTGCCGGCGCGGCCACAGCGGTGGGGATCTCGGCGGCCGCCGCCTGGGAGATCGCCGAGTGGGTCGCGTCCAAGTTCGGCGCACACGGTATGGACCTGAGCTACGACGACACGATGGCCGACCTCATCGAGACGAGCGCTGGGGCCGTCCTCGGTGGTCTGGTCACGCTGTTGCGTCATCCTGCACGTCTGCGGCAGGTGCCGGGCACGCCGACCGACCCGATCGTCGCGCCGCGCCGGTCCGAGGTCCACCCCGGCGGCGACTGACGACCGTCTCCGAGTCGTGCCGGCGCCCGTCCAGGTGCGCTTCCTTGGCCATGCCACGACGGTGCTCGATCTGGGAGGCGTCCGCGTCCTGACGGATCCGTTCCTGCGGTCGACGCTAGGCCCGTTGCAACGTCATGGGCCGCTCCCCGACCCGGCATCGTTCGCGGATGTCGATGTCGTCGTCATCTCACACGGTCATCCGGATCACTTCGACCGACGGTCGCTGCAGATGCTGGCGGGCCGGCCCGTGGTCGTCGTCCCGCGTGGGCTCGGGGCGTGGCTCCGCGGCAGCACGCGCGGTGAGATCGTGGAACTGGTGGCGGGCGAGCGACTGACAGTCGGTGCCCTGACCGTCACCGGCGTCCATGCGCACCACTGGATCGCTCCGCGGGCCCCGCGCGCATCGCCGATGGGGTTCCATCTCGAAGCCGGTCCGCGCATCTATTTCGCCGGCGACACGGGTCGGTTCGGCGCCATGGCAGACCTTGCCGGTCGCATCGACATCGCGCTCCTGCCGGTCTGGACCTGGGGGCCGCACCTGGGGCCCGGCCACCTCGGGCCACGCTCCGCCGCCGAAGCGCTCGTCGACATCGCGCCAGGTGCGGCCGTGCCGATCCACTGGGGCACGCTGTATCCGCGCCGCCTTCACCGTGTCTGGCGGAGCCCGCTGGACGAGCCAGGCGATCGCTTCGCGGCGCACGCGGCGGCGCTCGCACCCTCGGTCGATGTTCGCGTCCTGCGCCCCGGGGAGGCGACGACGATCGAGGTCAGCGCTCTGGAGGTTCCGGCCCGACGTCGAGGGTGATGACGCGGCCATCGCCGTCGACGAGTCGCCAGCGCACGCCGAGATCGTCGTCGCTCCCGTCGGCGAGGACTCGGGCGAGGATCGATGGCGTCGCGGACCCGCCCAGGGCGTCGATCGCGCGCGACACGGCGAAAGCGGCGACAGCCGGCACGCCGCCCACGACGTCCCGCCGCGCGATGCACCCCGCGGCCAGTGAGCTCGGCGTGGGCCGCCTCGATGTCGTCGACCACCAGCTGGAGGCCCTTCAGCGAGCCCGGGGCCATGTCGGCCAGCCCAGTACCGATGGTCACCGAGCAGGCCGATCCGGGCGGGCTCAGCTGCACGATCCGGATGTGCTCGTTGACGGCATGGTCGACGTCGACGACGAAGCCCATCTGGTCAGCGTAGAAGTGTTTCGCTCGATCGACATCGGACACGGGCACGACGACGACCTCGAGCTTGTAGTCCAACCGGCGATGCCTCCCTGCTTCAGGCTAGTGCGTCGATGATGCGCGCGAGGTCGGCGGGGCGGGTCAGGAACGGCGAGTGGCCGCCCTCAAGCTCGATCGGTTCGACGCCGAGCCGATCCTTGGAGGCAGCCCGCACCCACACCGGGTTGATCGCGCGGTCGTCGCGACAGACGATCGAGCTGCGCTCGACATCCGGCCAGGCTTCGAGCGGGGTGACCTCCTGCAGGATCCGGTAGGACTGCGGTCGGAGACGTTGCGTCGCCCATCGAGCGACGGCGGCCGGGGCATCGTGATAGAAGAGCTCGGTCGCCGTCCTTGGGCCGACCATCCAGACATCGTCGCCGAGATCGGTCCATTGGGCGATCTTGGGTGGCAGCTGGCCATCGATGCGCTCGTGGGCCCGCTGGTCGTTGGCGGACCGACCGGGAACCGGCAGGAACGCGGCCAGAAAGACGAGCCGAGCCACGGGCCGATGGCTGGCCACGACGGGGATGATCAGGCCGGCCATCGAATGTCCGACCACGACCGGCACGGATGCCGGCCCCAGGGCGCCGTCGATCGCCGCCTCGACCGCAGCGGCGTAGTCGGCCGCACCATGAGTCGGATCGGAGATCGGGAGGTCGACGGTCGCCACCCGGTGCCCGAGGCGTTCGAGTTCCGGGCGCAGGAAGTCCCAGCACCACGCGCCGTGGTAGGAGCCGTGTACCAGGGCGATGTCCATCCGGCACCTCGAGCGTCGTCGCGCGGCCAGGGGTCGCGGGGACGAGTCGCCAGCATAGTCCCCCGTCAGGCGCAGAAGGCTTCGAGGGCCTCGCGCTCGGCCTTGATCGACCGCCGGTCAGCGCTCGACACGTCTTCGAGGAGCTCGACGACGATCCGGCTGTCGCGCTGCGACCAGGTCGCGACGGCCCGACCATCGACCAGCACGGTGCCGACCGAGAACGGATTCCTGGACGAGAAGACCCGCGGCCGATGGACTTCCGGCAGGAGCCCGGTGCGACGGGCGTGCACGAGCAGATCGGCATCCCAGGGCGTTTCGGCCGGCTGGGTCGACCAGTACCACCAGGCCACCGATGGTCAGGAGCTCGATATCACGGGCATCCCGAACGCCACCGACTACTACCTGGTCACCAAGACCAACCCGGATGGCCTGTACGTGGAGTCCGACGAGACGAACAACAGCGCCTGGGCGAAGTTCACGCTGAGTACCGACAGCAACGGCAACCGCAAGATCACGGTGACCGACCACTCTCCGTGCGACAGCCCCGGGATGTGCGGCGAGGTCAGCGCCAACCGCTGACGAAACCCCGCAGAGCCTCGTAGGCGTTCGCGAGCCCGCCCGTCATACGGCGGGCTCGTTGCCTGTCCGGCGTCATCGACGGTCGACGATGGCGGACCTCCACGGTTAGCTGCCACTGACCAGAGTTCAGACCGGCTGGAGTGCCTCCGCTGGCCCAGCCGGCGCCGTCACGTCGATCTGGTCACCGGGCCGGATCTCGCCGGCCCGGACCACGACCGCCATGACCCCGGTCTTGCGAATGAGGCTGCCGTCCTCCGCTCGCCCCAACGTCGCCTTCATGAGGCCCGACTGGAACGCATCGAGCTGGCTGCACGGGGTCCGCAACCCCGTGAGCTCCACGACCGCGTCGGAGCCCAGGCGCAATCGCGTTCCCGTCGGCAACGCGAGCAGGTCGATGCCGTGCGTCGTGACGTTCTCGCCAAGATCGCCCGGGCGCACGGCATAGCCCGCGTCCGCGAGTTCGTCGAACAGCTCGGCGTGCATGAGGTGGACCTGGCGCTGATTCGGAGCCGTCGCGTCACGACGCACGCGTGACAGGTGCTGGACCGTCCGGCCGGCGTGCGCATCGCCCTCCACGCCGATGCCCTCGACCAGGCGGATGACCTCCGCGCTCGGCTTGCTGAAGGTATGACCGGGGCTGACGTGGACCGCGAGGACCGTGGCGGCGGGCGACTCGTGCATGGCCGTCATCATCGCATCTACCCTGTGGGGATGGACCTTGCCGACCCGACCCCGGAGCACGTCCGTCCTGCCAGCGACGCGGAGCGCGCCGATGTCCGGGCGATGCACCGTGCCAATCGCGCGGCGTGGGACGAGGCCGCGGAGCGCTACGAGGGCTGGTTCGACGAAGCGGTCGAGCTGATCCGCTCTGGCGGCACCAACCTGCTGCCCCCGGAGATCGAGCTCATCGGCGACCTGCGCGGCCGCTGCCGGCGCGCGATCCACCTGCAGTGCGCGGGTGGCCGGGACACGCTGTCGCTTTGGAACGCCGGCGCGGACGAGGTCGTCGGCGTGGACTTCAGTCCGCGCATGCTCGCCCTCGCGGCGCGGCTCACTGCCGCCGTCGACGCGCCCGCTCGCTGGATCGAAGCCGACGTCCTGGACACGCCCCGCGAGCTCGATGGGACGGCTGACCTGCTCTACACCGGCCGCGGCTCGCTGATGTGGCTCCAGGACCTGGATGCCTGGGCGGCGGTCCTGGTCCGGCTCCTTGCGCCTCAGGGTCGGCTGGTCATCTTCGAGGGCCATCCGGCCGAGTGGCTCTTCGATGTCGACGAAGCCGGCGGCTGGATCGCCACCGACTACGACTACTTCGCGGGTCCGGAAGCCTCCAAGGGTTGGGCGCCCGAGTACATCGATCGCCTGTCGCTCGACGACGACGACCAGTCGTGGAAGTTCGCCCGGGCGTGGACGCTCGGCGAGATCGTCACGGCCCTGCTGAACGCCGGCCTGCATCTCGACCGGGTTGCCGAGCACCCGACCGACTGGTGGGGCGGGCATGCGGACGTCCGACCCGAGGAACGCGGCCGCGTGCCGCTGTCGTTCTCCGTGCTGGGTCGGTTGCCCCTCGGCTGATCGTCGTCAGGCGCGGGCGCCGGGCTGGGGACGTGTCTCGATGATGGTGGTCGGGGTGGCGTGCACGGCCGGGATACTCTCCAGGCGCCCGGCCTGGTAGTCGGTAACGGCCTGGAGGACCTCCTCGCGCGTGTTCATGACGAAGGGGCCCATCCAGGCGACCGGCTCGCGGATGGGTCGGCCACCCAGGATGAGGACGTCGAACTGCGGATGCCGGGCCTCCTGCACGCGATCGGCGCCGATCGTGAGCGCATCTCCTGCCCCGAGGACGGCCAGCTGGCCGGCAACCATCGGTCGTCCTTCCGACCCGACGGGCCCCTGCCCCGCCATCGCATGGACAAGGGCGTTGTAGTCAGCACGCCACGGGATCGAGAGGCGGGTCCCCGGGCTGAGCGTGGCATGCACCAGGGTCATCGGGCTGTACGTGGAGCCGGGGCCGGCGTGCCCGGCGACATCGCCCGCGATCACGCGGATCAGGGACCCGCCGTCGGGCGACGAGACCGTCGACACCTCGCCCGCGCGGATGTCCTGGTAGCGAGGCGCGGACCACTTCTGGGCCGCCGGCAGGTTGACCCACAGCTGGAATCCGTGGAAGAGCCCTCCGCTGCGGACCAACGCCTCCGGAGGCTTCTCGATGTGCAGTGCGGTCTGCCATGCGACAGCGACGGCTCGGCGCCGGTCGAGGTCTGTCGCCGCCCCGGGAGCGTCGAGCCCCAGGGCGGCTGCCACGGTGGGCCGAGCGCTGGGGATTCGGGATCTCCACCGCTGCCGAGCTCCCAGCATCCGTCGCGCCGCCGGATCCGAACCTGGTCCGGATCGCCGCGCTGCCAGCCGAACCCCGAGTGGCGGCCCTCCGGGCCCTCCTGGGCGACGGTCGGACCCCGGGCTGCGCAGCGTTGGCTGGCCTCGAAGTCCATGGCCTGCGCGATCGGGAACTGGCACCCTTGCGGGACGAGCTCCGCGCCCTGGCGGCCGCGATCGAGCGCGATCCCGTGGTGTGCTCAGCCCTCGACGACCGGAGGGCGTGCGTCGGGACCGCTGCCGACCGGCCCGAACATCTGGCGTCGCTGCTGGACGACTTCCGACGCCGAGCCGAGGCCGTCCGCGACAGGCCCGGCGCCCTGACCGCCCTCCAGGACGAGGAACGCAGCGCCGCCGCGACCGTGGCGCGCTGCGAGATGGCGTATGGCGCAGCACGAGCCAAGGCCCGAGCGCGTCTGGAGGCGCTGTTCGTGGCCCGGCACCAGGCGGCCCTCGGCACGATCGGTGGGCGGATCCGACAGGTGGAAACGGCCTATCCCGGCCTGCCCGGGTCAGACCCCTGAGACGCTCCCCTCGGACGCACCACCGAGGGCTACGAATCGCCCGTCCGGCGCCCGGACCAGGGGGGCGACCGCGATGATCGACCCGTTGTCGATCGGCCCGTACACGTGCGGATAGATCCCCGCGGGGTCCTCGATCCGCCACGGCGCCGCCACCTGGTCGAGGTCAACCGTCAGGGCGACGAAGGGCCGCGGATCGTCTCGGTAGTGGCGATCGGCGGTGCGCAGCAGCTCGGCTTCGCCGTCGGTGCAGTGGATGAACCCTTCGGTCGTGAGCGACGCGGCGGCATAGGGTCGCGTGCGGTCGGTCGCCGCCCAGGCGTCCACCGTGGCCAGGTGATACGTGAGCCGCGTCACGCGCTCGCCACCTCATCGACCGAAACCCAGCGACGGTCGAGCTGGAGGTGGATGAGGGTCGGTCGATCCTCGGCCATGGCCTGGCGCAGGGCGTCCTCGAACTCGGCGTCGTGCTCGACACGGACGCCTCGGGCCCCCATGGCCCGGGCGATGCCCGCGAAGTCGACCGGGCCGAGTTCGGTCGCGATCCCCTCCCCCGTCCCGCGACGCCCCTGCCACATCCGGATCGTGCCGT
>JBPPMZ010000150.1:0-15184 GCA_051306295.1 Candidatus Limnocylindrales bacterium | reverse complement strand
GTTTCGAGCGCCGCCTCTGGAACGAGGGCCTGACCCGGGTCGTCGGGGTCGATGAGGTCGGGGTCGCGCCGACGTGCGGGGCGGTCGTAGCGGCGGCCGTGATCATGGCCCCGGGCTGCCACCGGATCGATGGCGTGCGCGACTCGAAGACTCTCTCGATGGCCCAGCGCGAGCGTCTCGCCCCGATCATCCGGCGGCGGGCCGTGGCGATCGGTGTCGGGGCGGCGTCGGTGCGCGAGATCGACCAGCTGAACATCTATCACGCCACGCATCTCGCGATGCGCCGAGCGATCGCCCGGGTCGGCGGGCACGAGCATGTCCTGGTCGATGGCAATCGGATCGCCGGGTTCGAAGCCGCCGTCGGGCCGTATACGAACGTCGTCGATGGCGACGCGAAGGTGTATTCGATCGCTTGCGCGTCGGTCGTGGCCAAGGTGGTCCGCGACCGGATGATGACCAAGCTCGCCGCGCGCTATCCGGGCTATGGCTGGGAGCACAACCAGGGCTATGCCACGCGCGACCATCGCGACGCCATCCGGGCCATGGGCCTGACGCCATTCCATCGGCGCTCGTTCCTGGCCCTGCAGCGGACTCTGGCCGGCGACCAGCTGGAGCTCGACCTGCTGGCCGATCCGTCCGCGTCGCCGCTTGATCACGCCGTGCTGGAGCGGGAGCTCCTGCCGGTCATGGCCGATGCGTCCGCGTTCGACGCCGCGGACTTCGCCGCGCTGGAGCGGCTCTCGACGGAGGACTCGGTCGCGGCCGGTTGAGTCTGGGTGCAGGCGCGGGTGAGCGGGGGATGAGCGGTCCTCGTCACGATGGTCGGCATGGCTGGACCGCTGAGCACCGACCGAGTCCGAACGCCGGCCCAGCATGCGGGCGACGCCGCGGAGGAGCTGGTCAGCTCGCGGCTCGTCGAGGCGGGTTGGTCCATCCTGGCCCGGAACGTCCATGTCGGTCGCCGCGAGCTTGATCTCGTGGCGATCGACCCGGGTCCGCCGCGAACGCTGGTCATCGTCGAGGTCCGGTGGCGGGCGCGGCGGGACTTCGGCCTGGCCGAGCAGACGGTCGACCACCGCAAGCGCTCGCACGTGCGCGGGGCCGGGTTCGAGCTCCTGGAGCGGGGCGGCATGCCGCGCTTGCCGTTGCGCTTCGACCTCATCGTGGTGGAGCCTGGCGTCCGGGGAGGGGAGGCGGTGATCCGTCACCACCGCGCCGCCTTCTGACTGCCACGCACGGTTCCGCGCCGAAACCCGCCGAGACCGCGCCATCAGCGACTGTCCGTGATTCCCATGCATGGTGCCGCGGCCAGGAGAGCCTCGGCGACACCCCTCGGCCGCGATCCGTGCGTGCCACGCACGGTGCCAGGCCGCCGAGTGAGTCGCCTTCCGATTCGGACGCAGGTGCTACACTCCGCCGCGGCCCGAGCCGGTCAGTGTGACCGTCCCGCCGGCCACCGTGAACCTGCCCGCCCGGACGTCCCAGGCGGAGCTCACACGCGGACCGTCCCGACCGGGGTGGTGCCGAGGCCCGACCCGCCGCGAGGCGAGCCACGAGCCCCGGTCCCCGATCGATCCAGGGGTCCGCGGAGGAACGAACCGAACAGGAGGCCTCGCCCCGTGCCCAACGTGTCCATGCGACAGCTGCTCGAAGCCGGAGTCCACTTCGGCCATCAGACCCGCCGCTGGAATCCGAAGATGAAGCCGTTCATCTTCGCCGAGCGCAACGGTATCCACATCATCGACCTGGCCCAGACCGTCCAGCGCCTGGACGTCGCCCTGGAGGCCGTCCGCGACACCGTGGCGCGCGGTGACCAGGTCCTCTTCGTCGGGACCAAGAAGCAGGCCCAGGAGCCCGTCGTCGCCGAGGCGACCCGGGCCAACATGCCCTACGTCCAGAAGCGCTGGCTCGGCGGCATGCTGACGAACTTCACGACCATCAAGAAGCGCATCGGCCTGCTCGAGCAGCTCGAGGCGCGCCAGGCCAACGGCGACTTCGAGCGCATGTCCAAGAAGGAAGCCGCGAAGCTGACCGAGGAGATGACCAAGCTCCAGGGAACCGTCGGCGGCATGCGCAAGATGAAGCGCCTGCCGGGCATGGTCTTCATCGTCGACCCGCATCGCGAGCGCATCGCCGTCACCGAGGCGAACAAGCTCGAGATCCCGGTCGTCGGTACGGGCGACACCAACGTCGACCCCGATGAGCTCGACTTCATCATCCCGGCCAACGACGACGCGATCCGGAGCATCCGCCTCCTGTGCACGCTCGTCGCCGAGGCGGCCATCGAAGGCGCCCAGCAGCGCTCGAACCGCGCGTCGGGTGATGCCGAGGTCGCCGAGGTCGTCGCGATGCCGATCACCGGCGAGGAAGAGGATGTCCCCGGGGCTTCCGACGCCCTGGTCGCCGCCCTGGCCGGTGGCGGCGCCCTGAGCTTCGAGCCCGACGCGGACGAGGACGACCTCCTGCCCGGCGACCGAGCCGCGCGGGTCGAGCCCGTCGTGCCCGAGTCGACCGAGACCGAGGCTACCCCCGAGGAGATCGCCGCCGAACTCGCCCGCGAAGCGGCTGAGAAGACCGAGGGCGACACCCCCGCCTCATCAGCGGGCGGGACTACGTGCCCGCCCTCGAACCCCAGGCCACCCACGACATCGAACCCCAGGCACCAGCGGACCCGACGCGGACCCGCCGGAGCACCGACGAACAGGAGCACGCACGCACATGGCGGACATCTCGGCCGAGCAGGTCAAGGAACTTCGTGAACGGACCGGCGCCGGGTTCATGGATTGCAAGAAGGCGCTGACCGAAGCGGACGGCGACCTCGAGAAGGCCGTGGCCCTGTTGCGCGACAAGGGCCTGGCGGCCGCCGCGAAGAAGGCCGGCCGCGATGCCCGCGAGGGCCTCGTCTCCAGCTACATCCACACCGGCGGGCGCGTCGGCGTGCTCATCGAGGTCAACTGCGAGACCGACTTCGTGGCTCGCACCGACGAGTTCCAGAAGCTTGTTCGCGACCTCGCGGTCCAGGTCGCTGGCCTCGCCCCGCTGTACGTGGACCAGGAGCGCATCCCGGCCGCGGCCCTTGACGCCAAGAAGGCGGAGCTTCTCACCGACGAGAGCGTCCAGAAGAAGCCCGAAGCCATCCGTGCCCAGATCGTCGAGGGCCAGCTCAAGAAGTGGTACTCGCAGGTCTGCCTGGTCGATCAGCCGTTCCGCGACGAGGAGCGCACCGTCGGCGAGCTGATCAACGAGCGCATCGCGACGATCGGCGAGAACATCCGCGTCCGCCGCTTCACCCGCTACGCGCTCGGGGAGGAGCAGTGAGCGAACGGGCGACCGTCGAGGCGGCCCCGACTCCGGCGCTCCACTACCGCCGGATCCTGCTCAAGCTGTCCGGCGAGGCGCTGCTGGGCGACCGCCAGTACGGCGTCGACCCGGCCTTCTGCGCGTTCATCGCCCGCCAGGTCGGTGAGGTCCATCGCCTGGGCGTCCAGGTCGGCATCGTCGTCGGCGGCGGGAACATCTTCCGCGGCATGGCGGCGGCGGCCCGCGGCATGGACCGCGCGACCGGCGACTACATCGGCATGCTCGCGACGGTCATGAACGGCCTCGCCCTGCAGGACGCCCTGGAGAAGGCCGGCGTGCCCACCCGGGTCATGACCGCCATCGCGATGAACGAGGTCGCCGAGCCATACATCCGCCGGCGGGCGATCCGGCACATGGAGAAGGGCCGGGTCACGGTGTTCGTGGCGGGTACGGGTAACCCGTACTTCACGACCGACACGGCCGCCGCGCTGCGCGCCGTCGAGATCAATGCCGAGGTCCTGCTCAAGGCGACCAAGGTCGATGGGGTCTACGACAGCGACCCGATGACGAACCCGGACGCGCGGCGTTACGCTGAACTCACCTACGCGGATCTGCTCCGTGACCAGCTCAAGGTCATGGATGCCGCCGCCGTCAGTCTGTGCCTGGAGAACGACCTCCCGATCGTCGTGTTCGACCTCAACCAACCTGACAACATCACGCGGGTCACGGCCGGAGCCCCGGTCGGGACGCGCATCTCGAGCGCCGTTGCCGCGCCCGAGTCGAGCGGAGGTGCGCCAGCATGACCACCGAGATCATCGCCGACGCCGATCACAAGATGGCCCGGGCCGTCGACGCCATGGAGCGCGAGTTCCAGGGGGTCCGCACGGGTCGAGCATCCACGTCGCTCGTCGAGCGGATCACCGTGGACTACTACGGCACGACCACGCCGCTCAACCAGTTGGCCGGCATCAGCGTGCCGGAGCCGCACCAGATCGTGATCCAGCCCTGGGACCGGGGCGTCCTGGGCGCCATCGAGAAGGCGATCACCAAGAGCGATATCGGCCTGACCCCGAACGTTGACGGGACGGTCGTACGCCTGAACATCCCGCCGCTGACCGAGGAGCGTCGCAAGGACCTGGTCAAGGTCGTCCACAAGCGCATGGAAGACGCCAAGGTCGAGATCCGCAACATCCGCCGTGATGGCGCGGATCAGCTCAAGAAGGCCGAGCGCGACGGCGCGGTCGGCGCCGACGAGGCCCATCGCTTCCTCGACACGCTGCAGAAGACGACCGACCGCCACATCGCCGATGTGGACCGACGCGCGGCGGCGAAGGAACAGGAGGTCCTGGAGGTCTAGTGGCGCGCGCATCGCTGGCCCGCGAACCTCTCGCCCGCCCGACCGACGCGCCCCCGACCGCCCACGAGCCGGCGCCGCCGGCGATCCCGGGCAGGAACGACGCCGGGACGGCCGTCGCGAGCGAACCGTTCCTCCCGGCCGAGGACCTGCCCCGCCACGTGGCGATCATCATGGACGGCAACCGGCGCTGGGCCCGCGCCCGCGACCTGCCGGAACTCGACGGCCACGCCGCCGGCGTCGAGGCCATCCGCACCCTGCTCCGTCACGCGGTCCGGCGCGCCATCCCGGTCCTGACCCTGTACGCCTTCAGCCGTGAGAACTGGGCTCGTTCCGACGACGAGGTGACGGGCCTGTTCGGCCTGCTGGAAGCCGCCATCCGCAGCGAGACCGACGAGTTGCGCCGCGAAGGTGTCCGCGTCCGCCTGCTGGGTCGCATGGACGAGCTGCCCGACGCGACGCGGGCCTCGATCGCCCAGTCAGTCGAGGCCACCGAGGGAGGGGAGCGACTACTGCTCAACATCGCCTTCAACTACGCGGGGCGGACCGAACTCGTCGATGCGGTCCGGCAGCTGGTCGCCGCGGGCACGGACCCGAAAGCCGTGGATGAGGCCGCCGTCAGCGCCGCGCTCTATACCGCGGGGCTCCCAGACCCGGACCTGCTCATCCGGACCGGCGGCGAGCAGCGCCTGTCCAACTTCCTGATCTGGCAGTCGGCCTATGCGGAGTTCTACTTCTGCGAGGACCTGTGGCCGGACTTCGGCCCCGAGGCCTTCGACGCGGCCCTCCTCGAGTTCGCCCGGCGGCATCGCCGGTTCGGCCGCTAGGCGAGCCGGCGGGGACATGCGCCAGCGCGCGATCACGGCCGCCATCCTGGTCCCGATCCTGCTCATCGTCCTGGCCGTCGGCGGGGTCGTACTGGCCGCGGCCGTGGCCCTCATCACCGTCCTCGCCGCACGGGAGACGTTCGCGCTCCTGGGCGGTGCCGGATACCACACGTTCGCCTGGCTGGGGGCTGCGCTCGCGCTGTCGGTCATCCTCGACGCCGCGTTTCCGGACGTCCTGGAGGGCAGTGGGCTCCTGCTGATGGCGGTCGGGATCGTCCTCGCGGCCGTCGCGGCGTTCTCGCGTCCGGACCCTCGGGACGGTTTGACGAGCTGGATGGCGACCGTCTTCGGGGCGCTGTATGTGAGCCTGCTGGGGTTCATCATCCGTCTCGGCCACGCCGGCCCACCGATCCCCGGGGATGCCGCCCTGGCGCCACTCGGGCCGGAACGCGGCTGGATCCTGCTCCTCATCCTGGCGGTCTGGGCGTACGACACCGGTGCGTACCTGGTCGGACGGCAGTTCGGCCGGGAGCGCTTCCTGACCCACATCTCACCGTCCAAGACGTATGCGGGACTCGTGGGCGGCGTCCTCGCGACGACCGTCGTGGTGGCACTGGGACTCTGGGCGCTCGGGCAGGCGCCCGTGCACGCCATCGTCCTGGGCCCGCTCGTCGCGCTATCCGCGCAGGCTGGCGACCTCGCCGAATCGATGCTCAAACGCGCCGCCGGCGCGAAGGATTCGGGCACGCTGATCCCGGGCCATGGGGGGATGCTGGACCGCGTCGACTCGTTCCTCTTCGCGGCCCCGGTCCTGACCCTGTACGTGGTCACCCTCCTTGGCTGAGTCGGTTCGGTCGCCGCTCGGCATCGCGTTGCTCGGCTCGACCGGGTCGGTCGGCACGCAGACCATCGATGTGCTGGCGGCCCACCCCGAGTTGTTCCGGGTCGCCGCCTTGGCGACGGGGACCAACGGCGCGCTACTTGCCGAGCAGGCCGCCCGTCTGCACGTCCCGGTCACCGCCCTCGGCGCGGATGCCGCCGGCCTCGTCGAGCTGGCTGTCCGCGACGACGTCGACCTCGTCGTCGTCGCCACTGGTGGGGTCGTGAGCCTGCGGCCGGTGCTCGCGGCCCTTGCAGCCGGTAAGGTCGTGGCCACGGCCAACAAGGAGACGCTCGTCGCGGGCGGCCACCTGGTCATGCCCCTGGCTCGACGGCTGGCCGCCGACGTCGCCGCCGCGAGCCCGGCCGACCCGTTCGCGAGCCCGCTCGCCTGGGTGCGTCCGATCGACTCCGAGCACTCGGCCATCTGGCAGTGCCTGGTGGGCGAATCGATGGCGTCGGTCGCAGCTCTCGTCCTGACCGCATCCGGTGGCCCGTTCCTGGACGCGACGCCGGCCGACCTGGCGACGGTCACCCCGGAGCAGGCCCTCAAGCACCCGACCTGGACCATGGGCGCCAAGATCACCATCGACTCGGCGACCCTCGCCAACAAGGGCCTGGAGGTCATCGAGGCACACTGGCTGTACGATGTCGACTACGACGCCATCGAGGTCGTCATCCACCCGCAGAGCGTCGTCCACTCGGCTGTCCGGTTCACGGATGGCTCCCTGAAGGCCCAGTTGGGCACCCCGGATATGCGACTTCCCATCCAGTACGCCATGACCTATCCCGACCGCCGGCCGTCACCGGCTCACGCTCCGGACCTCATCGCCGCCGCGCGGCTCGACTTCCGCGCGCCGGACGAGGGACGGTTCCCGGCGCTGCGTATCGCCCGTGAAGCCGGCCGGCTCGGTCCGACGGCCTCCGCCGCCCTCATCGCCGCCGACGACGTCGCCGTCGCGCGCTTCCTCGCCGGCACGCTCGATTTCATGGGCATCCCACGCCTGCTGCAAGCCGCCGTCGATCGATACGCCACCGTGGCCGACGCCTCGCCCGACGTCGAGGCACTCGTCGCGCTCGACGCCGAAGTCCGCGCAGCGTTCGCGACCGGCCCCATCGGAGGACCCGCATGACCGGCTTCATCCAGTCGATCATCACGATCATCCTGTTCATCGGGATCCTGGGGATCCTGGTGGTCATCCACGAACTGGGCCACTTCGTGACGGCCCGACTGGCGAAGGTCCGGGTCCTCGAGTTCGGGGTCGGGTTCCCGCCGCGCGCCAAGGTCCTGCGCAGCAAGGGCGAGACCCTGTACACGCTCAACTGGCTGCCCATCGGCGGCTTCGTCAAGCTCGAGGGTGAGGACGGCGACGCCGGCGACGACCCACGCTCGTTCGCCGTCCAGCCGTGGCTGACCAAGATGGTCATCCTCGTGGCCGGCGTGGCCATGAACGTGCTGCTGGCCTTCGCGATCTTCACGGCGATCGCGTTCGGCGGCGATCCGACCATCGGGGTCCGCATCGGCAACGTCCAGGCAGATTCGCCGGCGGCGGGCGCCGGGATCGTGGCCGGCGACGCCCTCGTCGCCATCGATGGCGGCTACTTCAGCGCCTTCGAGGACGAGTCCCTGCTGACGGCGCTCCAGGCGCGCGCCGGCGACACCATCGAACTCGGCCTCCAGGGCGCGGACGGATCATTCCGCACGGTAGGGGTCACCCTTCGTGACGAGGCGGCCGTCAAGGCAGGTCAGGGCGCCCTCGGCGTCTCGGAGCTTGCCGCCATGACCACGGACGTCTCCATCGGCTACACGCCGGCCGAGGCGGTGGGCGTCGGCGTGGGCCGGACCGTCGATGCCCTTGGCCTCATCGTGACCGGCCTCGGGACGCTGGTGTCGTCCGTCGCCGAGGATCCGACCCAGCCGCCTCCGGTCGCGGGCCCGGTCGGCATCGCGACCCAGATCGGCGACGTCTTCTGGCAGCTCGGCCCGATCGTCACCCTGTACGTGGCGGGCATCCTGTCGGCCAACCTGGCGGTCGTGAACATCCTGCCGTTCCCGCCGCTCGATGGCGGGCGGATGCTGGTCATCACCCTCAAGGCCCTGTTCGGGAAGCGGATCAGCCTGCGGGCGGAGCGCCTGACCTACCTCGTCGGATTCGTCTTCCTGTTCGCGTTCCTCATCTGGATCACCGGCTTCGACATCCTGCGCAGCCTGACTGCAGGCACGTAACCGAAGATGGCCTCGACCGATAGCCTGCGGCCGCGGCGCCGCGCGACGGTCAGCGTCGACGTCGGCGGCGTACTCGTCGGGAGCGCGCACCCGGTCGTCGTCCAGTCGATGACCAACACGGACACGGCCGACGCCGATGCGACCGCGATCCAGGTCGCCCGCCTGGCCCACGCGGGCTCCCAGCTCGTGCGCATCACGGTCAACACCGACGAGGCCGCCGCCGCCGTCCCCGAGATGATGCGCAAGCTGCGCGACAACCTGGGCGTGGACGTGCCGGTCATCGGCGACTTCCACTACAACGGCCACAAGCTCCTGGTCGACCACCCGGAGACGGCCGCGCTGCTGGCCAAGTACCGCATCAATCCCGGGAACGTCGGGGCCAAGCGCCACGACGAGCACTTCGCGACCATCGTCAAGGTCGCCATCGACAACGACAAGCCGGTCCGCATCGGGGTCAACTGGGGCTCGCTCGACCAGGCGATCCTGACCGAGCTGATGGACGCCAACGCCCGCTTGCCCGAGCCAGCCGATTCGCGCGACGTGATGATCGAGGCGATGCTCCAGAGCGCGCTGCGCTCCGCCGAGCTTGCCGAGCAGACCGGGATGCGCCACGACCGGATCATCATCAGCGCCAAGGTCAGCGGCGTCCGCGACCTGGTCGACGTGTACCGCCTGCTGGCGGCCCGTTGCGACTACCCGCTCCACCTGGGCCTGACCGAGGCGGGGATGGGCGACAAGGGCATCATCGCCTCCACGGCGGGCCTCGCCATCCTGCTCAACGAGGGCATCGGCGACACGATCCGGGTGTCCCTGACACCGGAGCCGGGCGCCCCACGCGAGCGCGAGGTCGAGGTCGCTCAGCAGGTCCTCCAGTCGATGGGCTTGCGCTCGTTCCTGCCCCAGGTCAGCGCCTGCCCGGGCTGCGGGCGCACCACGAGCACCTTCTTCCAGGAGATGGCCCAGCAGATCCAGGCTTACCTCAAGGAGCGGATGCCGGAGTGGCGCGCGACCCACCCCGGCGCCGAGGAACTGCGCGTCGCGGTCATGGGCTGCGTCGTCAACGGCCCGGGCGAGAGCAAGCACGCCGACATCGGCATCAGCCTGCCGGGCACGTTCGAGGATCCGGTCGCGCCGGTCTTCATCGACGGCAGGCTCGATCGCACCCTGCGCGGCGACGGCCTGGTCGCCGAGTTCATCGAGATCCTCGAGGACTACGTCGCGCGGCGCTACCCGGGATCCCCGTAGGCGCGGTCCGCCACTCAGAGTGGCGAACCCACGACGAACCAGCGTGCCTGCTGCCCGATTCGGTCGTTTCGCATTGCGTACCGCGCCCGTTCATTCTGAACCCGCCACTCGGAGTGGCGAGCGCGCCTGAACAGGTGGGAGCACGCCGAGGCCGCTCGAACCGTGGCCGCGTGTCGGCCGCCCGTGATGTTTGAGGCGTCCACGCATCCGGGTGTATACTCCCGGCCAACTGAACGGCCGCTCCGTGACGTGGGTGACCCCCGCGTCTTTTTTTCGGACCGGTCGTGCTGGACGATGCCGTTGGCGATGCAGTGTGGAGGTGGCGATCATGAGTCGGGATTTCGTGGGCGCCCTCCTGCAGCTGAATGCCGAGAAGCAGGTCTCCCGGGAGCAGCTGATCGGGGCCGTCGAGGACGGCATCCAGTCGGCCTACCGGCGCGTGGCCGGCGATGAGGACATCCAGGTCCGCATCGATGCCGAATCCGGGCGCATCCGCGTCTATCGGGCGCGCCTCGTGGTCGACGAGATCGAGGACGAGCTGACCCAGATCACGGTCGCTGACGCGAAGGCATTCGATGCCAACGCGAAGCCCGGCGACACGGTCGAGACCGAACAGCTCGATGGCGACGTCTTCGGTCGGATCGGCGCCCAGACCGCCAAGCAGATCGTCCTCCAGCGCATCCGCGAGGTCGAGCGCGACCAGGTGTTCGACCAGTTCGCCAACCGCGAGGGCGAGCTCATCACCGGCACCGTCAACCGCGTCGAACCGCGCGCCATCATCCTCGACGTCGGCAAGAACGTGGAGGCGATCCTCGAGACACGCGAGCAGAGCCCGCTCGAGCACTACCGCATCGGCCAGAACACGAAGGCGTTCGTGCTTGAGGTCCGCCGCTCCGTGCGCGGGCCGCAGATCATGGTCAGCCGCAGCCACAAGGGCTTCCTGCGCCGCCTGTTCGAGCTCGAAGTCCCCGAGATCCACAGCGGCACGGTGGAGATCAAGGCCATCGCCCGCGAGGCGGGCAGCCGCTCCAAAGTCGCCGTGTCGTCCCGCCAGGAGGGCCTGGACCCGGTCGGGGCCACGGTCGGGCAGCGCGGCGCGCGCGTCCAGGCCGTCGTTGCCGAGGTCGGTGGCGAGAAGATCGATGTCATCCCGTGGAGCGACGACGCCGGCGTGTTCGTGGCCAACGCCCTGAGCCCCGCCCAGGTGATCTCCGTCGACATCGACGAGGAGCACCGGATCGCCAACGTCACCGTCCCCGAGCGGATGCTCTCGCTGGCCATCGGTCGCGAGGGCCAGAACGCGCGTCTCGCCGCCCGGCTGACCGGCTGGCGGATCGACATCCGGAGCGACGTGTCTGTGGCAGAGGCCAAGGCACTCGCGGACAGCCCGCCGATCGTGGCGGCCGAGGAGCCGGCGCCGGCCGCGGCGGACGCTGAGACCACCGAAGCCATCCCGGAGGCCACGCCGGCCAAGCCCAAGCGCGTCACGAAGAAGGCCGCAGCAGAAGCGGCAGCCGCCGAGGCCCCGACCGACGAGGCCGCCGCAGCCGAAGCCCCAGCCAAGCCCAAGCGCGTCACCAAGAAGGCCGCTGCTGAAGCGGCCGCCCCGACCGCCGAAGCCGCTGCCGAAGCCCCCGCCAAGCCGAAGCGCGTCACCAAGAAGGCCGCCGCCGAAGCCGCAGCCGCGGCAGCCGCGACCGAAGAGGTGGCGTCGTAGCCGCCGCCACGCGCCAGGCGTCTCCCCGCGTCGCGACCACGCGTCGCGAGCCGACCCGAACCTGCGTCGCGTGCCGGACGACCATGATCAAGAAGGAACTCGTTCGCATCGTCCGCACCCCGGACGGCCGGATCGTCGCCGACGAAACGGGCCGCCTGGCCGGTCGCGGCGCCTATGTCTGCCGCACGGCGGCCTGTCTGACCATCGCCAACACCAAGGGCGCCCTGTCCCGGGCGCTCGAGACCCCCGTCCCGACGGCGCTCCTCGCGAGCATCGCCCTCGGGTCGGACCCGAACCCCGACACCATCGAAGGAGGAGCCCGTGGCCAGAAGTAGGAGCGGCACCCGCGGCCGTCGCGGGCCCCGCAAGCCGCCGCGTCGCGACGGAGCATTCGGATCTGCCGTCCAGACGATCGACCCGCGTGAGCGTGGCGCGATCGAGCTGCCGACGACCATCACCGTCAAGGAGTTCGCCGACCTCCTCTCGGTCAACGTCGCGGACATCATCCGCGAGCTGATCAAGAGCGGGATCTTCGCGACCATCAACCAGCTCATCGACCGCGACACCGCGTCCCTGGTCGCCGGTGAGCTCGGCTACGAAGTGGCCGAGACCGTCGGCCAGACGCCCGGTGGCGCCGTCGCCGGTGAGGAAGCCGACGGACCGGTCGGCGAAGCCGCCAAGGAAGTCCTGTTCGAGGAGGACGACCCTTCCAAGCTCGTGACGCGCTCACCGATCGTGACCGTCATGGGCCATGTCGACCACGGCAAGACGAGCCTGTTGGACGCCCTGCGTTCCACGGACGTGGCGGCCGGCGAGCGGGGCGGCATCACCCAGCACATCGGTGCGTCGGAGATCGTCCACGACGGCAAGAAGGTCGTCTTCCTGGACACCCCGGGCCATGAGGCCTTCACGGCCATGCGGGCCCGCGGCGCGCGCGTCACGGATATCGCGATCATCGTGGTCGCCGCCGACGACGGCGTCATGCCCCAGACCCTGGAGGCCATCGCCCACGCGAAGGCGGCCAAGGTGCCGATCATCATCGCCCTCAATAAGATCGACAAGCCCGACGCCGACCCGACCCGGGTGAAGACCGAGCTGACCGAGGCCGGCATCGTCATCGAGGAGTACGGCGGCGAGGTGCCGCTCGTCCCGGTGTCGGCGAAGAGCCGGCAGGGTCTGGACGAGCTCATCGAGATGGTCCTGCTCGTCGCGGACCTGCAGGAACTGACGGCCAATCCGGATCGCGAGGCGATCGGCACGATCGTCGAGGCTCAGATGGACAAGAGCCGTGGCGCCATCGCGACGGCGCTGGTCCAGACCGGCACGCTCAAGGTCGGCGACATCATCGTCGTCGGCGAGACGTTCGGACGTGTCCGCGCCCTGGAGAACGACCGCGGCAAGCGGGTCAAGGTGGCCGGTCCGGCATCGGCCGTCGTGATCCTGGGCCTCTCGGAGGTTCCTGCCGCCGGCGACATCCTGCGTGTCGTGGCCGATGAGAAGGCCGCCCGAGCCATGGTCGAGCAGCGAACCGCGGCCCTGGCCGCGAAGGCGGGCGACGCCAGCGGCCGTGCGACCCTCGAGGACCTGTACCGTCAGATCCAGGCCGGCCAGGCCAAGGAACTGCGCATCATCCTCAAGGCCGACGTGTCCGGCTCGCTGGGTGCCATCACCCACGCCCTGGACCAGCTGGACCAGGACGAGGTCCGGGTCAACGTCCTCCACGAGGCCGCGGGCGACATCACCGACAACGACATCATGCTGGCGACCGCCAGCAACGCGATCGTCGTCGGCTTCAGCACCCGGATCACGGAGACCGCCCGCCGGGCGGCCGACGCCGAAGGGGTCGATGTCCGCCTGTACGACATCATCTACAAGCTGACCGACGACATCGATGCCGCCCTCAAGGGCCTCCTGGAGCCGGAGATCGTCGAGATCGTCGAAGGCCGGGCGGAAGTCCGCCAGGTCATCAAGGTCGGCAAGAGCACCCAGATCGCGGGCTCGTACGTCACCGATGGACGCATCGTCCGCGGCGGCGCCCGGATCTGGCGCAGCGGCAAGGTCATCGCGACCGATCGGATCGAATCGCTGCGGCGTTTCCGCGACGACGTGCGCGAGGTCCAGACCAACTACGAGTGCGGCATCGGGCTGGCGAACTTCCACGACCTCGTGGAAGGCGACATCATCGAGTGCTTCACCTCGCAGACGATCAGTCGGGTCGCCGCGGGTTGATCCCCGCAGCGACCGGGTCCTGACATGAGCCAGCGGACCGACCGCGTCGACGAGCTGCTTCGGCAGGAGATCGGCGCGATCGTGACGCGGGACGTGGCTGACCCGCGGATCGGATTCGCGACGATCACCCGGGTCGAGACGACGAACGACCTGCGCCACGCCAAGGTGTGGGTCAGCGTCATCGGCCAGCCGTTCGAGCGACGGGCGACCATCTCCGCCCTGGCGCGGGCGATGCCATTCATCCGCCACGAGCTGGGCAAGACCCTGCGTATCCGGCGCATCCCGGACCTGCACGTCCAGCTCGACGACACGGCGGAGCGGGGCACTCGTGTCCTGCAACTCCTCAGTGAGCTCAAGGATGGCGGCGGGCCGGATAGCGACCTGCCCCTGGGTGAGACGCTCCCGACCCCGGTCGCGCGGGTCCATCACGAGGGTGACACGGCCGAAGAACCGCCGTCCGCGGTGATCCCGCCCAAGCCCCGCACGCGCCGGCCGACGCCGCGGGGCAAGCGCCGATGACCGTGGATCTCACGCCGTACCTCGGGGCCGTGCCGGATCTCGTCGTGGAGCGGATGCGCGACGCGCGACGCGTGCTGGCGGTCAGCCACGAGAACCCCGATGCCGATACGCTCGGTGCGACGCTCGGGGTCGTGGCGCTCGTCGAGGCCATGGGCGGGGTCGCCGATGCGGTCTGCACGGACCCGGTGCCGGCGCTCTACGAGTTCATCGCCGGCGTCGAGCGGTTCCGGACGGATCCGGACCCGTCCGCGGACTACGACCTGGTCGTCATCTCGGACTGCGGGTCGCTCGAGCGGGTCGGGGCGGTCGGCGTTCGTCACGCGGACCTGTTCGCCCGCCTGCCGCGCGTCGTCATCGATCACCACGCTTCGAACGACGGCGCCGGCGACGCGGACTGGATCGAGCCGCACTCGGCAGCGACCTGCGAGATGGTCGCGTTGCTCGCCGCGCGTCTCGGCGTCGGCTTCAGCGGGGAGCGGGGGAGGGCCCTCGTCGATGCCCTGATGGCCGGGATCGTCATGGATACCGCGACCTTCGCCCATCCCAACGCAACGCCACGCACCCTGGCCGTCTCGGCGGCGTTGGTCGAGGCGGGTGCGCCGTTGTCCGACATCTCACGCCGGCTGTATCGCTCCAAGCCGACGGCGCAGCTGCAGCTCTTCGGGCGCGTCCTGGAGCGCCTGGAGACCGCGGTCGGGGGCCGGGTCGTGTTCTCCACGCTGCATGACGCCGATCTCGCGGCCACCGGGACGATCTCGTCACACGGCGAAGGCATCATCGACCTGCTCGCCCAGGCCGTGGAGGCGGAGGTCGCGATCCTGTTCAAGGAGGCGGAGCAGGGCAAGGCGACGCGGGTGAGCGTGCGGACGAAGCCAGGTGGCGTGGAC
>JBPPMZ010000149.1:0-7619 GCA_051306295.1 Candidatus Limnocylindrales bacterium | reverse complement strand
GGCGGTTCGGTGGGGGTGGTGGTGGGCCGGGCGACGGCGGCGAGGTCCACGTCCCGTCGTTCGTCGGCGCGGGCGAGGAACCGGAGGCGTTCTCGAGCGACTCCGCCTGGATGCCGCGCCTCGTGCTCATGGCCAAGAGCACGTACGTCTGGCTCGACCAGCTGTCGCGACGGTTCGGGCGCGACATCCACACCCTGGACGCCATCCCCGACGAGGAACTCGACAAGCTTGCCGGCTGGGGCGTGACCGGCCTGTGGCTCATCGGCCTGTGGCAGCGCTCGGTCGCGTCGGAGCGGATCAAGCGCATGCGCGGCAATCACGACGCCGTGGCCAGCGCCTACTCCCTGGACGATTACCGGATCGCCGACGACATCGGGGGCGAGGCGGCCTACCAGCAGCTGCGCGAGCGCGCCTGGGCGCGCGGCATCCGGCTGGCCAGCGACATGGTGCCCAACCACATGGGCATCGATTCGCGCTGGGTCATCGACCATCCCGAGTGGTTCCTGAGCCTGCCCGAGCCGCCGTACCCGGCCTACACCTACGGCGGCGCCGACCTGTCGCCCGACGAGCGCGTCGGGGTCGTGCTCGAGGACCACTACTGGAACGACAGCGACGCGGCGGTCACCTTCAAGCGCTTCGACCGCTGGTCCGGCGACGAGCGCTACATCTATCACGGCAACGACGGCACGAGCTTCCCGTGGAACGACACGGCTCAGCTGGACTTCCTCAACCCGGAGGTCCGCGAGCACGTCATCCAGGTGATCCTGAACGTGGCCCGGCGGTTCCCGGTCATCCGCTTCGATGCCGCCATGGTCCTGGCCAAGAAGCACATCCAGCGCCTGTGGTGGCCGCTCCCCGGATCCGGCGACGCCATCCCGTCGCGTGCGCAGTACGCCATGAGCCAGGCCGCGTTCGACGCGCGCATGCCGGTCGAGTTCTGGCGGGAGGTCGTGGACCGGGTCGCGGCGGAGGTGCCCGGGACGCTCCTGCTCGCCGAGGCGTTCTGGATGCTGGAGGGCTACTTCGTCCGGACGCTGGGCATGCATCGCGTCTACAACAGCGCGTTCATGCACATGCTCCGCGACGAGAACGGGGTCGGCTACCGCAAGCTCATCCGCGAGACCCTGGAGTTCGACCCGGAGATCCTCAAGCGCTACGTCAACTTCATGAGCAACCCGGACGAGAAGACCGCGGTCGAGCAGTTCGGCAAGGGCGACAAATACTTCGGCGTGGCGATGGTCATGGCCACCATCCCCGGCCTGCCGATGCTGGGCCACGGCCAGATCGAGGGCTTCGGCGAGAAATACGGCATGGAGTTCCGCCGCGCGACGCTCGATGAGCAGCCCGACCCATGGCTGCTGGAGCGCCACCAGCGCGAGCTCTTCCCGATCCTCCACCGGCGTGCCTGGTTCGCCGAGGTCCACGACTTCCTGCTGTACGACTTCATCGGCGACGGTGGCGTCGTCGAGGAGGACGTGTTCGCCTACTCGAACGGCACGGGGCCGACGCGGTCGCTTGTCGTCTTCCATGGGCGCTACAGGTCCACGGCCGGAACCATCCGCGAATCGGTGGCCTACGCGCGCAAGTCATCGAGTGGCGCCAAGCGCCTGGTCCGCCGGTCGCTGGCGGAGGGCCTGGGCCTGCCCAACGACCCGACGATGTTCGTGGCCTTCCGCGACGCCCGGACCGGCCTGGAATACCTGCGCTCCTGCCGCGAGCTGTGGGAACGGGGCCTGTGGATGGCGCTGGACGCCTACCAGGGCCACGTGTTCTGGGAGTTCCGCGAGATTCCCGACGGTTCCTCCGGACAGTGGCGTCGCCTGGCTGATCGGCTCGCCGGCCAGGGGGTGCCATCGCTGGAATCCGCGCTCCGCGACCAGCAGTTGGAACCGGTCCACGCGCCGCTGCGGGCCGTCTTCGAGGGCGGAGCGGTGACCGCGGTCCTGGACGGCACGGCGACGGCGGCAGACCTTGCGGCGCTGGATGCACGGCTGGCGGCGTTCCTGGCCGCGGTGGCCGCCGCGACCAACGTCCCGGGCGAGGCGGCTCCCCTGGCGAGCGCCATCCGCGAACGAACGATGGCGGGCTTCGCGGCCCAGGGCGCCGGCCTGGACCGAGCGGATCGCGCCGTGCTGCTGGGCTGGCTGGCATTGTCGCCGATGGGGTCGCTGGCGCCCGGGGCCGATGTCGCTGCCACGAGCGCCGCCTGGTTCGACGAACTGCGCCTTGCCCCCCTCATCGCGTCCGGGTTCCGCGGTGCCGGACTGGACGAGGGCGCGGCGTGGACGGCGTCGGATCGGATCCGGGTGCTGCTCAGCCTGCCGCGACCATCGACGATCCGGGCTCGCGGGGCGGTTCGCGATACGCGGCTGATGGAGCGTTGGCTCGCCCGTGACGTCGTGCGCGTGGCGATGGGCGTCAACACCTGGGAGGGTGTGGAGTACCTGGACCGCGACCGGGTCGTGGGCCTGCTGGACTGGGCCGTGCGCCTGGACGCCATCGACGCCGGAGACGGGGCGGCCGCGGACACAGCCACCGTCAAGCGACTGGCCGCGGCCATCGAGGCCGCCGGCTACCGCGTGGACCGGCTCGTGGGCTCGGGACCTTCGGCGTCAACGTCGGCGAAGGGCAAGCCGCGGACCGCTACGCGCGGCGGCGGAACCCCGTCCAGGTCCCGGCGGCCCACTCGGCCGCCAGGCGGGTCATGATCGATTCGAGGCGGGGCCCCTCGAGATCCGGGTAGAGCCGCCGCAGCAAGAAACGCGCCAGCTCGAGTTCGGTCATCTCGCCCGCCCGGTCGGCCTGTGCCCAGACGAGGTCGAAGGCTTGCCGGTACATCACGCCATGCAGGCGCATCCGACCCTTGGGACCGGCCATGCGGACGCGCTCGTCGAGCTGGGCCTGCGCCAGGTCAACCGCCACGCACCGTCTCCAGTCGATCACCGATCCCGAGGAGGGCAGCGTAGCGCTCGAGATACGGCCAGTCGAGGTCGCTGACGAGACGTACGAGCGAGCCGACATCCCGGAGCTGGAGTTCGGACGTGCCTTCGGACCACTCCAGCTTGGCGAGGACCAGGTCCTCCGGGCTGATGTTCCAGATGGTGCCCAGGTCCGGATGCTCGACCCGTCGTCGGCGATCCATGGCCGCGCGAGCCCAGGCGTCGGTCCGGCCGAGCATCAGGTCCACACGGACGATCTCTCGCTTGTGGATCAGTCCGCCCATCCATCGACCGCCGAGGTCGATCGGATCGTTGACCAGGAAGTCCGCCTCGAACGCCGGGCGGATTGAGGTCTCGTAGGCGGAGCGAGGGGTGTCGACGACGATGTCGATGTCGCGGGTCATCCGTGGCTCGGCGTACACACCGAGCGACCAGGAGCCCGTGACGTACCAGCGCAGGCCCAACGACTCGAGCCGCTCCAGGACGTCGCGTTCGATCGTCGACATCGAGGTCAGTCGAACAGGATGCGGCGCAGGAGCGAGGTCGGCGGCGAGCCGTGGCCGATGACCGCCTCCAGGTGCTCGCGATAGCGGAAGCCGGGAGTCTCGCCGAAGCCACCGGGCAGGCCGCCGGCGACGATCGCGTCCGGGTCCGCCCCAACGGCCGCCGCCGCGCGCCGGCGCGCCGCAAGGTCCAGGTCCCACATCTCCATCGAGCCCGCGAAGTAGGTCGACAGCTGGGTCGACGACAGGCGCGCCCGGCTGAACTTGGCCCGTGCCTCCGCCTCCTCCTGGAAGCCGCCATCGACCATGAGGGCGACGGCCTCGTCCTCGGTCATGTCCTCGCAGTGGATCCGGGCATCGATCATCGCGTTCGTGACCGAGCGCAGGTAGAACTTCCAGTGGGTGAGCATGAGCGCCGGATCGTCCGCCCCGTAGCCGACGTCCATCATCACCTGGGTCACATACACGGCCCAGCCCTCGGCGAAGAGGCCGCTCCAGAACACGGATCGAGCCAGTGGCGACGAGCGGTTCGCGTACACGCCCTGGAGGTAGTGGCCGGGGACGGATTCGTGGATGGTCAGCAGCCGGAGCATCCGGTCGTTGTCCTCGCGCAGGTACGACTCGCGCCGCTCCGCGGACCAATCGTCGGGCATCGGGGTGATGGCGAAGAAGCTCGTCAGGCCCTTGTCCAGCGGACCCGGCGAGATGAGCATCGCGCCACCGAACGCGCGCAGGAAGGCCGGCGTCCAACGGATGTCGAGCGGTAGATCGGACAGGCCGATGAGGTCGTGATCGCGGCAGAACGCCTCGATGCGGTTGTTCTCGGCACGGCAGAAGTCGAGGAGGTCGTCGGCAGCCGGATGCTCGGCGGCGATCGCATCCAGCACCCCGCGCACGAGCGTGCCCTCGTCGCCGGGGAGCGGCCGATCCGGGCACCACGTCGGCCACAGGTCGCGCGCGAGGCGGACCATCTCCGCCCGAACGGCGGCGAACTCCCGGTCGGCGGCGTCCATGATCCGCTCCGGCGTCAGGGTCTCGGAGCGCATCGTGTGGCGCATCTTGCGGGCGAAGCGCTCGCGGCCCAGACGCGCATCGCCCTCGCTGGCGGGGAGGACCACACCGCGCAGATGCGTCTCGAAGGCGGTCAGCGCCTCGCCGGCGGTCGCGGCGGCCTCGTGGAGGCGGCGACGGATGGCGGCCACGTCCTCGTCAGCGCGGGCGGCGCGGTCGGCCTCGGCGACGGCGTCATCGATGAGTTCGCGGATGCCGGGCAACTGGGTGAGCGCCGTCTCGGTCTGGAAGCGGCCCACCGGCCGGCCATCATCCGTGCCCACCAGCTCGTCCTGCGCGCCGATCAGCAGCGCCGGCAGGCCCTCCAGCCGCTCCGCGAAGCTCGTGAGCCGGTCCGCCAGCGGCGCGAACTCCCGGGACACGAGGTCGAACAGGCCGTTGCCCAGTAGGTACACCCAGCCGAGCGGGTTCCAGCGCTCCTCCTGGAGGTCCGTCTCGGCGAAGCGCTCGGCGTCGAGCTCCATGAGCACGAGGTCGCGGTCGATGACCTCACTGGCTGTCAGGGTCGCCGGGTCGAGGGCCGTGAACGTGGCGGTCCACTGCTCGACGAAGGCGAGGCGCGCGGCTGAGGCGCCGCCGCCCACGACCGGCCAGCGACCATCGTGGCGATGATCGCCGATGCCGGTCGCCCAGACGGGGTTCACGGCCGCGTAGGCGTCGAGGAAGGCGGCGAACGTCGTCGCGAAGGTGGAGTGCGACATGATGCTCGGAGTCTACCGGCGCGCGGGCTACCATCAGCGCCATGCCCGCCCAGACCTGGGTCACGCCCGTCACCCTCACCGGCACGCGCATCCGGATGGAGCCGCTGGCCGAGCGCCACCTGGACGACCTCGCCCGGGTCGCGTTCGATGATGCCGTCTGGCGCTGGACGATCGCCCGACCGATGGACGAGGCCGGCCTGCAAGCCTGGTTCGAGCAGGCGCGATCGAACGCCGAGGCCGGCACGGAGGTCCCATTCGCGACCATCGACCTGGCTTCTGGGCGGGCGGTCGGCAGCAGCCGGTTCATGACCATCGCCCCGGAGCACCGGCGCGTGGAGATCGGCTGGACGTGGGTCGGGACCGCGTTCCAGCGGACCGGCGCCAACCGTGAGGCGAAGCTGCTCCAGCTGACCCACGCGTTCGAGACGCTGGACACGCGGCGAGTCGAGTTCAAGACGCATGCCCGGAACCTCGCGTCGCGGGCCGCGCTGCTGGGCATCGGCGCGACATTCGAGGGCGTCCTGCGGCACCACACGCTCATGCCCGACGGCTCGGATCGCGACTCGGCGTTCTACGGCGTCATCGCCGGGGAGTGGCCGGCGGTCAAGGCGCGCCTGGTCGCCTCGCTGGCCCGATGATCGGTCCGATCACGACGGCCGACTACCACACCGGCGGCGAGCCGTTCCGCATCGTGACCGGCGGCGCGCCGGACCTGCAGGGACGGACCGTGCTGGAGCGGCGCCACTGGGCCGCCGAGCACCTGGACGACGTGCGTCGCCTGCTGGTCAACGAGCCCCGCGGCCACGCCGACATGTACGGCGCGTTCGTCACGCCACCCGACGACGATGGCGCAAACCTGGGCGTCGTGTTCTTCCACAACGAGGGCTACTCGACGGCGTGTGGGCACGGGACGATCGCGCTCGTGACCTGGGCGATCGAGTCGGGGCGGGTGGCTGGCCCGGAGGTCGTGGTCGATGTGCCGTCCGGCCGGCTGGCCTGCACGGCCCGGCTGGATGCCGACGGTCGGGTGGCGTCGGTGGCGTTCCAGAACGTGCCGTCGTTCGTGCTGGCCAGGGACGTGATGGTCGCCACGAGCCGTGGCCCGGTCGCGGTCGATGTCGCGTTCGGCGGGGCGTTCTACGGCTCGGTCGACCTGCGATCGCTCGGGCTCGCGGTCAGCCCGGCCGCCCTGCCCGCGCTGATCGCGCTGCAGCGCGAGCTTCGTCCGGCACTCGAGGCCGCCCTCGACGTCGTCCACCCGGTCGAACCGGAACTCCGCGGCATCTACGGCGTGATCTTCTGGGAGCCGCTCGAACCGGTCGATGGCGGGCTGGCCCAGCGCAACGTCACCGTCTTCGCCGACGGCGAGGTCGATCGATCGCCGTGCGGCAGCGGCACCTCGGCTCGGCTGGCGATCCTGCACGGCCGCGGGGAGATCGCGGTCGATGCGCCGTTCCACCATCGATCGATCGTCGACAGCGCGTTCGAAGCGCGCGTCCTCGCGACGGCCGATGTCGCCGGCCGTGCCGCGGTCGTGACAGAGGTCGAAGGGTCCGCCTATCGAACCGGCGAGCACACCTTCACGCTCGACGAACGGGACCCGATGGGCACGGGGTTCGTGCTGCGCTGAGCGAAGCAGGCGACCGGACGAACCGGGCCGTCGGTCGTGTGGAGGGCGCGCCGGCGTCGTTCCGTGCGCTGAGCGGCTGGATCGACCGCTGGACGCCGATTCGCGGCGCCGGATCGTCGGAATCCGGCGCGTCCGCCGTCGCTTGCTGCGATGAGCGAAGACCCGATGGCGCTCGCCGGTCACCTGCTGCGCTGGGCGAAGACGGGCCCGCGATCGGCACGGGGTTCCTGTTGCGCCGAGCGGCGGCGGCCTCCGCAGGGCTATCCTCGGCACGGCCGATGAGCCATCATCGGGCGGCGCGCCAACGTTGCAGGAGGTTCCGGCCATGGGATTCATCATCGGGACGATCGCCACGGCGATCACGTTCGCCATCGTCGCCTACGTGCTGCCGCAGATCGATATCGGCGATGACATCGTCGGCCTGATCATCCTGGCCGTCATCGCGGGCCTTGTGAACGGCTTCATCAAGCCGGTCATCAAGATCTTCTCGTTCCCGCTCACGATGATGACGTTCGGCCTATTCGGACTCATCATCAACGCGGCCCTGCTGCTGCTCATCGCCGTCATCGCGGACATCGTGGGCATCAAGTTCATCGTCGGCGGCTTCCCGCCGGACTTCGGCCTCTCGACCATCTTCGCCGCGCTCATCGGCGGCATCGCGATCACCATCGTCGGCTCGATCGTGAATATGGTGGTGCACGACTGACCGAGCGCCCGGGGCCGGCCGCCTCCCCGGCCCCATCCCCCGCCGACGCGGCGACCCTGCGGTCGATCG
>JBPPMZ010000148.1:0-19889 GCA_051306295.1 Candidatus Limnocylindrales bacterium | reverse complement strand
TCGTCGAGGACGGCGTGCTCAAGGAGGGCGGCGGCGGCCGGGTGACGGAACTGGTCGCGCGACCGCTCATCAACCTCTTCTACCCGGAGCTCTCCGGGCTCATCCAGCCGCTCGCGGGCGAGTACGCCGGTCGCCGCTCGCTGCTCGAGACGATGCCGTTCTTCACCGGCTACGCCGTCGAGATCGGACACCTCATCGATGCCGCCGAGCGGGTCGGGATCGAGGGCCTGGGCCAGGTCGACCTGGAACGTCGAGTGCATCGCAACCAGGAGCTCGAGGGGCTATCGCGGATGTCGTTCGTCATCCTGCAGGCCGTCATGAAGCGGCTGGAGGAGCGACGCAAGGCACGCCTGTTCGCGGAGATGGGCTCGACCATGAAGCTGCCACGATCCGGCAAGGGCCGGCTGTCGCTCGAAGTGATCGAGCTCGCCGACCAGGAACGCCCGCCGATGATCCGCATCCCGGAGTACCTGGAGCGACGTCGGGCCGCCGGCCTGGCCCTCGCACCCCCGCTGCGGTGACCGTCGAGCCGCTCGATCCGGACGCGTACGAGGCCGCCATCCCGGCCCTCGCGGACCTGGTCGTCGATGCGGTGGCCGGTGGGGCCTCGATCAACTTCCTGTCCGATGTCACGCCGGCGTTCGCGGCCGTGTGGTGGCGGGCGCGGCTCGACGAGATCCTGGACGGGACGACGACCCTGTTCGTGGCCCGCGACGGCGACCGGATCGTCGGCTCGACGTTGCTCATGCGCTCGACCAACGCGAACTCGCCGCATCGGGCAGAGATCGGCAAGGTGATCGTCCACCGGAGCGCCCGGCGGCGCGGCCTTGCGCGCGCGCTCATGACCGCGGCGGAGGAATTGGCTCGGACCGAGGGTCGCTGGATGCTCGTCCTCGACACGGTGACGGGCTCGGATGCCGACGAGATGTATCGCGCGCTTGGCTGGCAGGAGACGGGCATCGTGCCCGACTACGCCCTGCTTCCTGACGGGCGGCCGTGGCCGGCCACCTTCTTCTGGAAGGACCTGCGGTGAGGGGCGGAGTCGGTGACGGGGGCGCGCGGACCGTGCTCATCGCGCCCGACTCGTTCAAGGGTTCGCTGACATCGGTTCAGGTCGCGCAGGCCCTGGCCGATGGCTGGCGCACGGCCCGGCCCGGCGACGAGATCCTGCTGTGCCCCCTGGCGGACGGTGGCGAGGGCACGCTCCAGGCGATCGTGGCGGCCGGTGGCTGGTCCTGGCAGGTCGCCAATGTCCGCGATCCGCTGGGTCGCGGCATCGAGGCGCGCTGGCTCCGTTCCGACGACGGTCGGCGCGCCGCGCTGGAGATGGCCGCCGCGTCCGGCCTGTCGCGCCTGACCGCCGAGGAACGCGATGCCGTGGCGGCCACCTCGGTCGGGACGGGCGATCTCATCCGGGCCGCCCTGGACGCGGGCGTGACCTCGATCGTGCTGGGGATCGGCGGCAGTGCCACGACCGATGGCGGAGCGGGGCTGCTGCGCGGCCTGGGCGCGGCCGCGGACCGGGATGCGGCCACGGCCGATCTCGCGGGCCTGGATCCGCGGCTGGCGGAGGTGGACCTGCAGGTGGCCTGCGACGTCTCCAACCCGTTGCTGGGCCTGACCGGTGCGGCCGCCGTCTACGGTCCGCAGAAGGGGGCGACGCCGGCGCTTGTCACCGACCTGGATGGGCGGCTGGCCACGTTCGCGGACGCGCTGGACGCTGCTTCCGGACGCGCGGAGCGGGACACCGCCGGTGCCGGCGCCGCGGGCGGCGTCGGCTACGCCCTGCTGTCGATCCAGGATCGCCTTCGGTGGTTCGCGCTTCGACCGGGCATCGATCTGGTGATGGATGCCACCGACTTCGAGGCGCGCCTGGCGCGCGCCGACCTGGCGATCACCGGCGAAGGCCGGATCGATGCCCAGACCGGCTTCGGCAAGACGGCGCTCGGCGTCGCGCGTCGCGCGCAGGCCGCGGGCGTGCCGTGCATCGCCGTCGGCGGCGGCGTCGAGGTCGAGGGGATCGCAGCGCTCGCAGCGGTCGGTGCCATCGCCGTGCCGATCATCGAGCGGCCGCAATCGGTGGAAGACGCGATGGCCGCCGGCGTGGCTCCGATCGTGCGCTGTGGCGAGCGACTGGCGCGGCTCATGACCGTCGCCGACCGTCCGCCTGATCGTATCCCGGGGATGGGCCAGGGCAAGGTGATCATCCACGACGACTTCGATGACCCGCTTCCCGAATGGGACCCGGACTACATGCACCCCGAGGACCCGCTCCGGGACATGGCCACGTGAACGGGCACGAGCCGCCCTCCTCCCCGCGGTCTCGTATGAGCGCCAAGCCCAAGCCGCGTCCACGGCCGAAGAAGCGTAAGTTCAGCGACCCCGGCGCGAGTTTCGCGAAGCGCCTCGAGCGCTATCGACCTGGGCTCGTGGCGTTCACCCTGGACGGCCTCGCGGCGCGCTACGGCCGCCCGGTCTGGGAGCGCCGGCTGGACCCGACCAGCGAACTCCTCCTGACGATCCTCACCCAGAACAGCGCCGACATCAATGCGGAGGTGGCCTTCCAGGCCCTCCGGGCCGCCTACCCCGGCGATGGCGAGGCGGCTCCGCACAACCCGGGCGCCGGCTGGGGCGGCGGTGGGTTGCCGGACGGGGTGGCGCCGGACTGGGCACGCGTGGAGTTCGCGCCCCTTCCTGAGCTGATCGACGTCATCCGGCCGGGCGGTCTGGCCAACACGAAGGCGCCGCGCCTGCAGGCGACCTTGCGCCAGATCCGCGAGGAGCGCGGCGACTACTCCCTGGAGTTCCTGGGCGACCTCTCGGCGATGGAGGCGCGGGCCTGGCTCACCCAGATCGATGGCATCGGCAAGAAGACGGCGTCGGTGCTGCTGCTGTTCTGCTTCGGCTCGCCGCTGCTGCCGATCGATCGCCACGTCGAGCGGGTGATGCGTCGGGTCGGCATCCTGCCGGCCAAGCCCTCGCTCGACGAGGCCCATGACCTGGTGCTCGGCCTGTTCGAGCCCGACCAGATGTATGAAGCCCACGTGAACCTCATCCAGCACGGCCGCAAGGTCTGCCACGCCCAGCGGCCGGACCACGCGGCGTGCCCACTCAGCGAGCGCTGCCGCTTCGTCGACCCGAAGGCGCCCTAGCGACTGGCCTGGCGGCCGGTGGTGAGAGGAACCGGCCGTCACCCTCGCGTCCACGCCGACGTGGATGGCTTCGTCGTCGTGCCCTGACCTCGAAGAGGCGACTTCCCACCCGACGGCCCTAACGTCGATCCATCGATGGAGCCGCGTCGTCCAGCCGGTGAGCGTCCCCTGGGGCGGGACAGGCGTCGGAGGAATGACGCGAGAGTCCGAGCCCCGCCCGTTCCTTCGACGTTATGGCCGCTGGGTGGGACGACGCGCCCCGGCCGGACCCGTGCGCCTGGTCGGGCGGCTCCTATACTCGCGGGCATGCTGAGCGGCTCGGCCGGGGTGGCGGCGCCACGGATCCTCATCGTCGACGACGACCCGAATCTGCTCGTGCTGCTCGCCGATCAGCTGCGCGCCGACGGCTACGAGATCGCGACCGCCCGCGACGGCGACGAGGCCTTGCGCCGCCTCAAGACCGGCTGGCCGGACCTGCTCATCGTGGACATGATGATGCCGCGCATGGACGGCCTGACCCTGGCCCGCGAGATCAAGGCCCAGGCCGACCTGCCGATCATCGTCCTCTCGGCGATCGACGCCGGCGATTCCAAGGCGGACCTGCTCGAGGAGGTCGCCGAGGACTACATCACCAAGCCGTACCATTACCCGGAGCTCCGGGCGCGTGTGAATCGCGTGCTCAAGCGGCTGGGTGACAAGGTCCCGCGCCAGAGCCTCGTCCTGGGGCCTGCGCTCACACTGGACCTCCATCGACGCGAAGCCACCGTCCGTGGACAGGTCGTCCAGCTGACGCCGACGGAATCCCGCCTCCTCTACGCCCTGGCCGCCAACCTGGGCCAGACTGTCACGACCGAGACGCTCCTGGCCCGCGGCTGGGCGGAGACCGAGGACGCCGATCCCTCCTACGTGTGGGTCACGATGCGACGCCTGCGCCAGAAAGTGGAGATCGACCCAAACCGGCCGGTCCACGTCCAGACGGTGCGCGGCATCGGCTACCGACTCGTGGTGGCAGCGACCACCGACCTCCCGTGATGGACGATCGCACCAGCGACGCCGGCCCGCGCCTCAGCTTCCGCTCGCGGCTGACCCTCGCCCTCATCGCCAGCGCGGTCATCCCGCTCGCGGTCTTCGGGGTCATCGTCCTCGTGATCGGGGCGTCATTCGGTGGCTCGGCCACGGACAGCAACGTTGCGCGCGGCCTTCTCGTCTTTGGCATCGCCGTCGTCCTCGCCATCGCGATCGTCGCGTCATACGGCCTCGCCGGGTCGCTGACGGCGCCGCTCCGCTCGATCGCGGCCTCCGTCGACCGCGTCTCGGCGGGCGACCTAGGCACCCCGATCCGCGTCGCCGGCGACGATGAGCTCGCCCGCCTGGCCGAGAGCCACAACCGCCTCGCGTCGGACCTGGAGCGGCGCAATCGCGAGCTCGGTCGAATCCTCGCGGCCATCGACGAGGTCTCGCCGCGGGATAGCGTCGCCGCCCTGGTCGACCGAACGGCGGCCGACGCCGCGTCCGCGTTCGCGATGATCGATGCGACCGTCTTCATGGGCTCGCCCGGCGCCGTCGAAGCGGAGGAGGTCGTGCCCGGCGTCTCGCGGCCGTTGCGCGCGGTCCTGCGCGCGGGCGGCGAGGACCTCGGTGTGCTGGTCGGCCGGCTGCCCGCGACCCGTCGCTGGGAGCGCGCCGATCAGGACCTGCTGGAGCTGTTCGCCAGCGAGATGGCGGCAGCGATCCGCAACGCGCAGCTGTTCGCGACCATCGAGAGCCAGAACCAGCAGCTCATCGAGCTCGATGCGGCCAAGGACGACTTCCTGCGCGGGGTCAGCCACAACCTCCAGACGCCCCTGACCAGTATTCGCGCCTATGCCGAGCAGCTCGATGAGGCCAGTCCGGACCGGCGTCTCGGGATCATCGCCGAGCAGTCGGAGCGGCTGTCGCGGATGGTCCGCCAGCTGCTCACCGTGACGCGCCTCGAATCCGGCGCCCTCAAGCCGCGCACCGAGGTCGTCGCCCTGGGGACCCGCATCCGCAAGGCCTGGGAGGCCCTGGCCGTGGACGACGTCCCGTTCCAACTTGACGACGACGGAGGCGGCTGGCTGGCCGTCGCCGACGCCGACCAGCTCGACCAGGTGCTCTGGGCGCTCCTGGACAACGCCGTGAAGTACGGCGAACGTTCACCGATCCAGGCGCGAGTGGCGGTGGACGCGAGTTCCCGCCAGATCCGCCTGACCATCGCCGACGGAGGCCCAGGGATCGCGGACGCGGACCGCGGCCGTCTGTTCGAGCGCTTCGCGCGCGGGTCGGCGTCAGCGCCCGACGGCGGCAGCGGTCTCGGCCTGTACGTCTCGCGCGAACTCTGCCGAGCGATGGGCGGCGATCTCGTCCTGGAGCCGGGAGCCGTCAGCCGAGGCGCGGCCTTCACGATCATCCTGGCGGGCGAGCCCGGCGACGAGGGCTAGCCGGGGACCGCCGCGAAACGTGGCTGATTGCACCGCGTTAGGGCCTTGGTGCGCCGCGACACCGGACTTCCTGGCTACGCCTCGGCTGAAAGGTTGCCTGCAAGGTCGTCTCTGCACTATCGTGCATCGACCGTCCGGCATCCGCCGGATAACCGCCGGGGACCCATACGATGCCTTTCGATCCGTGGACGCGGCTGCGTCTGCCGATTCGCCGACCCGCTCGACATCGACGGCCGCATTCGCGCGCCCAGGCCCAGTCCGTGGTCGAGTTCGCCCTGATCCTACCGGTCTTCCTGCTCCTGCTCCTCATGGCGGCGGACTTCGGGCGCCTCTTCTTCACATATGTGCAAGTGAGCAATGCCGCCCGCGAGGCTGCGGCGTACGGCGCGACACAACCGACCGACAACGCCGGCATGCAGACGCGCGCGGCTCAGGAAAAGAGCAGCCAGAGTCAAGGCGAGGTGGCGCTGGAGCCGATCCAGACGTCGTGTGCCAATCAGGCTGGCACGACCATCTCATGCGCTGCCACCCCCGGAGGCGCGGGCGCCGGGAACACCCTGACGGTCACGGCTCAGCAGCGCTTCTCGTTCCTGACCCCGCTGATCAATGGGTTCTTCGGTGGCAACCTCACGATGTCGTCGTCGGTCACGACGGCCGTCTTGGTCTCCGCGGTCGGCGGGTCGGGTGGTGGCGTCGGAGCGTGCGCCGCACCATCGAACGCGACGTTCACCGTCGTCTCGAGCGGCCTGGATGTCACGGTCAATCCAGACGGATCGAAACCGGACACCGGCGTCTGCACGATCTCCGGGTACAACTGGGATTTCGGTGACGGTGAGACGGACGTCGGCTCCAGCATCCCGAGCACCCACACGTACGCCAGTCCAGGAACCTACGTGATCACGCTCGAGGTCACCAACCAGGGCGGCACCCTGACGGCGATCCGCACCGTGACGGTGCCGACGGCGACCCCGACTCCGACTCCGACGCCCGCTCCGACACCGACCAGTGGCCCGACGCCGACACCGACGACCGCGCCTACACCGACGCCTTCACCTACGCCATGTGCGGCCCCGGTCCCGAACTTCACATACGCCACCGGTAGCCCGAGCAAGAAGGTCACCTTCACGGATGCCTCGACGGCGCCGCCTGCATGCCCGATCACTACATGGTTGTGGGACTTTGGCGATGGCAGCGCGAGCAGCAACGCACCCAATCCCGTCCACACATTCCCGAACAACAACACCAACTACACCGTGACGCTCACCGTCACTAGCTCGGCGGGTGTTCAGACGATCGTGCGGACGGTTCGAACATGATCAAAGGGACGGTCCAGCCCAATCCCCGCCGTCGACGGCGCGCCCGCGGCCAGAGCCTCGTCGAGTTCGCTCTCGTTCTGCCGATCTTCCTGCTGCTGCTCTTTGGCGTCATCGACGCCGGCCGGCTGGTGTACCTCCACACGGTCCTGTCGCAGGCTGCCCGAGAGGGCGCACGGCTGACATCGGTCGAAGCGAGCTGGCTAGCCCAGGGACATCCGAGCTGCGGGACGGCGGGCGGTCCAGTCTGTCCCGCGAATGCGACCGTGTTGAAGGCCGACGTGTTGACCGCAACCAATCGCATGATCTCGCCCTTCGCAGCCATCACGACGTCGCAGCTGTACGTCCGCTGTGATCCAAGTGGCGGAGCGCCGACCGGTTCATGGACCGGGTCCTCTTGTTCCAGCAACACGACAGGCAGCATCGCGTCCGTTCGACTTGAGTCGACGTTCACGCCCATCACGCCGGTTCTTTCAGGCCTGATCGGGACACTGACCATGTCCGCGTCTTCCTCGATGGTCATCAACTAGGAGATTCGAATGACGTCCAAGCAGCACCGGGCGTTGCGCACCCCTGGTCAGATCCTTGCCCTGTTCGCCCTGAGTGCTACGGTCATCATCCTGGCCGTCGGGCTCGTCATCGATGGCGGCAACGCCCTGCTGCAACGCCGCGCTTCACAGAACGCCTCCGACTTTGCGGCCCTGGCTGGAGCGCGGATCGTCGCGACATGGATCGACAAGGACTTCACGAACGGCACCGATGCCAACGTCCGGCTAGCGATCGATACAACCGTCGCCGCCAACGGTGGCGCGCCTATCACGTACGGAGCTCCGAACGGGCCGCGATACGTCGACGGCGCGGGCGCGTTCACTGGCTACGTGAACACCGGGACCATCCCTGCCGGCACCGAAGGCGTGACGGTCGGAACGAGTCGCACCTTCCGTCCCTATCTGCTTGGCATCATCGGCATGAACAGTTGGACAGCCAGTGCGAACGCGACTGCTCGCGGTGGATACGCGCTCGCACCACCTAGCGGCAACGTCTTTCCGGCTGGCATCTCCCTGGCGTTCTTCGAGACGTATCCGTTCTGCACGGGCGACGTCGGGTCTAGCGCAGCTTGTCAACCGCAGCACCTCACGCCAGGGAACCTGAACGTCCCTGGCGGGTTCGGATGGCTGAAGTTCGGCGCGCAGAACAAGTGCTCGGGTTTCGGGCTTGGCATGTCCACGTCGTCCGGTTGCGAGGAGAACAAGCCATTCCTTCAGGAGGAGATCGGGCCGCCAGCCAATAGCTTCGGTTGTTGCACAGCCCCCTCGGGCGACGCGAATCTGGACCGCATCGGCAGCCTTCCAGGCAACAAGGCCAGTGCCGATTGCTCCTACTACATCGACAACGAGATCGTGGTCACCGTCCCGATCTGGGACTACGCCGGCGGGAACGGTGCGAACGGCTGGTACCACATCATCGGTTTCGCGGGCTTCCAGATCACCAAATGCGAAGGGGGGAAGGACATCGAAGGCGTCTGGCGAAAGCAGTTCTTCCTTGGGCCGACGACGGCGACCTCGCCCGGCACCTTCGCCTCCCTGGCCGTCCAGCTCGTCAAGTAGCGGTCAGCGCCGGCCGGACCAACGACGAATCTCCGGGGGACTCGATGAGCGCCGGGTGACGACAGGCACCCGGCGCTCATTGCGCGATGTGGTCGACGGTCGCCGCTCTGGCGGACCTCGGTCGTTCAGGCGGGGTCGGGTGCAGTCTCCCGGGACGTGCCGGACGCCGTTGCGGCGCGGGCCGACCAGATGATCCGGCGCGGGTCGCCGACGATCAGGCCGGCCGCGGCGGCTCCGATGATCGGTCCCAGGACGGGGCTTACGCCGAGGAACTCGGCGAGGATCGCCCCGGCATACCAGCCGGTGTAGAACCACAGGATCGCGGCGAAGGCGCGTTTCGTCATGTCCGCATGCTGGGGCACGGGGCCACGGCCGCCAAGCCACCCGGAGGTCCCGCCCTGGTACCTGTGGTCCCGAACATCTCGCGGCGCCACCGGGCACCGCTCGCAAGGTGGCATGTAAGGTCGCGATGACAGCATGGTGGGACTTTCGTACCACCCGGCTGGGGGACCCTGATGCGCCTGCCCTTCCTGTCGCGCCGCCGCGACCGCTCCCGAGGCCAGAGCCTCGTGGAGCTCGCCGTCATCTTGCCTGTATTCCTGCTCCTGATGCTTACGGCGATCGATTTGGGTCGGCTTCTGTATGCCCAGATCACCGTGACCAATGCCGCAAAGGAAGGCGCGCTCGTCGCCTCACAAGGAGGGACTTACCAGGACAATCAGCCGTGCGCTGACACGAACGAGGTCATGTGCGGCGTGCTCACAGAGGCCGATGGCGGCTTCGTGGAGGTCGACCGCACGCGGGTCGACCTGGCCCCGGCTACCTGCGTCAAGGACGCAATGTATCCGGCCACGGGGTCCCCGCCGAGCGTCTCGGTGACGGTTCAGTCGCCATTCAGGGTCCTGACCCCGATCATCGGCCAGATTATCGGAAGCAATCTTGTGCTCAACGCGACTGCGGATGCCCAGTGCCTCGTGGTCCCACGCGTGACATATCCCTCTTTCCCTGACCCGGTCGCGGCCTTCACCGCATTCCCGACGAGCGGAACCGCCCCTTTGACCGTGGATTTTGACGGCAGCGGGTCCTCCTCATTGGGCGCAACGATCGTCTCGTGGGCTTGGAGTTTCGGTGGCGCGGGAGTGACCCCCTCGCACACGTACAACACAGCCGGCAGCTACCAGGTCACCCTTACAGTGACCGACAGCCGTGGTCAAACGGACGATTCGGACCCAAGGACGATCGTCGTCAACCCGGGTGAAGGCGGACCCGTTTGCCCGACCTTGGATTTCACATCGACGCAGAGTGGCGCTGGAAATGGAGCGAACGCCCACAGAGTCGACTTCAACGGCTCCGTGACGCCGGCGAGCTCAGGGTGGACTTGGACCTACACCTGGACTGAGGGCGCGCTGCCGCAGAGCAAGTCCAGTCCGAATGGCAGCACACAGATCCCATTCGCCAACGCCGGTGCATACGACGTGACCCTTACGGCATCGAAGGCATCGCTGCCATGCTCGATAGCCGTGACGAAGACGGTGACAGCGCCGTGAATCGATTTCGTCTCGACACGGGCCAAAGCCTCGTTGAGTTCTCCCTGGCGATCATCGTGTTCTTGGTGATCCTAATGGGCGTCGTCGATTTTGGGATGGCGATCTACCGGTACAACGGCGTGTCCGAGGCAGCACGCGAGATAGCGAGGGTCACAAGCGTCCACCCCTGCGTGGATCCGCTAGCCCTCACGTGCCCGCCCGGTGAGCCCGCAAGTGTGGAGACACAAGCTGTCATCGACATCCAGAAGGCCCTGATTCCGTCGTTGGTCGTCACAGACTTCGTCTGCGTGGACAACTCCGGGGTCGTCGTCTCCAACCCTTGCGATTTCAGCAAGCACTCGGTGCAGGTCACCGTCGAATCCGCCTACTCTCCGGTCACCCCCCTGTTGGGCCTTACCGGTATCTGGACGATGAAGGGGAGCAGCAGTGCGCAACTCCACTAGACACGAGAAGAAGCATGGCCAGATCCTGGCCATCTTCGCCCTGGGCCTCGTTGCAATCGTGGCGGCCGTCGGGCTGGTCATCGATGGAGGTTTCACGTTCGCTCAGCGACGAGCCGAGCAGAACGCCGCCGACCTCGCAGCCTTCGCGGGGGCGAATGCCCTACTCAACAGCAAGGATGCGACTGCAGCCGCGCTGGCTTCGAGCGCAGACAATGGATACGCACACGGGGTCAACGCCACCGTCATGGTCGACGTCCAGCCAACCACTGTGAAGGTCGACATCACGGCGCCCCACCAGAACTACTTCGCGGGCGTCATACCCGGGATGGGGAGTTGGGATGTCAGCGTGACAGCCACCGCGTTGACGGGGGTCCCGACGCGATTCTTGGGAGTGGCGCCGTTTGTGTTCAGTCAGGAAGCGTTCGACCCAATCAGCGGGCTCCCGTACGCAGACCTGACTGATCCGCTGAGCCCGTTCGACTTCTCGAAGATGACCGGCGGGACGGCTGACGCCCCGATCACGTTCGACAACATGGCGTGGACCGACCTAGGTACTGACCCGAACGTTTCGCAGCAAGATGTCGCCGGGGCCCTTGACGGCTCGGCTCCGATCAACGCAGATCTTCAACTGAACCAATACATCGGGCAGCACAACAACGGTGTCCAGAACTCCTCCTTCGACACGAACTCAAGTAATCCGAGCGTCAACACCGTGCTGGCCGGCGAAGCCGTCGCAGTTCCGATCGTGGGACCGTCGATCACCGCCAACGGAGCGCCAATCGACGGTCCGGACTATTGCAGCCCCGACAACACCGGAACCCCCCACACGTATGGCTGCTTCCGCGGCTGGGCGCTGTTCCACGTCGTCAGCGCGACCAAGAAGAGCGGCACGGATGCGGGGACGATCACCGGGTACTTCCTGACGGGAATAACTCGCAGCGCCTCGGCCGACAGCGTATGTGCCGTCGGGGACCCAGCATGCGCTGGCCTCTTTCACGGCGTCTACGTGATCAAGCTGATCAACTGAGCTCACAACTACAGTGAAGAGCCGCGCCCGAGAGGGGGCGGCTCTTTCGATTCTCCGTGTGACCATCGGGCGCCCCCGATGGTCACATCGGGCTATGCAGCCGCGCACCGATTCAAGGGACCGTGAAAGGTGTCACGTCGAGCATCGACGTCATCACCTTTCATCCGCCCACAAGGGAACCCTTGATGCGCTCCTTCACCAATGCGCGGCATTTCCGCCGACGGCCAAGAAGCCGGGGCCAGAGCCTCGTCGAGTTCGCTTTGATCCTGCCGATCATGCTCCTGTTCCTGGCTGCAGTCGTGGACCTTGGCCGCGTCTTCTACGCCACGATCAGCCTCAACAACGCTGCTCGTGAGGGAGCGTTTCAGGCGGCCCAGACCCCGGACTCGTATCAGTCGGGTCAAGCCTGTAACACCGCGACGAACCTTGTCGTCTGTCGCGTCCAGCTGGAGTCGAAGGACTCGTCGGTTTCGATCGCGCCGTCCGACATCAGTCTGTCGTGCGGTACGCCAGGTTGCCCGGAACAAGCCGGCAGCACCGTCACCGTCGCTGTCCAAGGCCAGTTCCAACTCATCACGCCGCTGCTGTCCATGATCTTTGGCGGTCAAACCATTCCGATGTCGGCCCAGGCGACAGCCCTTCTCGAGTACTTCCCGCCTGCCAACACGGCGACTCTTCCGCCTCCACCTGTCGCGGTCATGACCTCGAGCAGTAGCGGTCTCACCGTCTCGTTCGACGCGAGTGGGTCCAGCAGCAACCCGACGGAATGGAACTGGGACTTTGGGGACGGAAACACGTCTATCGATGGGCCCACCGTCTCGCACACCTACGCCGTAGCTGGAACGTACACCGTCACGCTCACGGTGATCAACCTGGCGGGCACGGACGATACGCAGAGCACCGTAACCGTGGGAGCCCCGGCGACGGCTTCGCCAACGTCTAGCGGGACGCCTTCTCCGACCCCAACGTCGACACCGACGCCGTTCAACTGCTACCCGCCGAATGTCATCGGCCTGGCGCCGGGGACTGCGTCTGCGGACTTGATCAATGCGGGCTTCAGCGTCGTCTCCCTGAGCGACTTGACCACCGGCCAGAAGGGCAAGATCCAGTCCCAGAACCCGGATCACACGCAGTGCCTCAGCGCCGGGGCCCAGATCACCATCCGCTATCGGCCGAACTGACATGACAACCAAACTTCAGCGCCACGGATCCACCGAACGAACCGCCGGGCAGGCCCTCGTGGAATTCAGCCTTGTGCTGATCCCGTTCCTCATCATCCTCATGGGAGTCTTCGATCTGGGCCGCGCCATCTACATGATGAACGGCACCGCAGAAGCTGCCCGTGAGATCGCTCGGGTCACCGTCGTCCATCCTTGGAACGCTACCAAGGACCTGGGCTCAAGCACCCAGACCCAGGCGGTCATCGCGACGCAGCGCAGCCTCATCCCAAATCTGACGATCACACCCTCCGCTGACATCGTCTGCGTCGACATCACCGACACGATCGTCGCCGACGCTACATGCAACCGGGCGGATCGCTTCGTCCGGGTGCGGGTCACGGCTCCGTTTGAACCGGTAACCCCCCTCGTCAGCATGTTCGGAACCCACACGTTCGAATCGGTCAGTCGGGTGGATATCCCATGAACAACCACCCCACCCATAGAGGAATCAACGCCATGTCCGACACTTCAGCTCAGTCTGGCCAGCGCGGCCAGATCCTCGTCATCTTCGTCATCGCCATTGTCGCCGTCATCGGGATGGTCGGACTCGTTCTCGACGGTGGTAGCGCGTTTGCGCAACGCCGAGAGGAGCAGAACGTCAGCGACTTGGCCGCCATGGCAGGCGCAACCGCCTATCTCAATGCGACAGGGTCCTACGCGGTCAAGAGCGCGGCCGCCACCCAGGCTGCGCAGGAGGTCGCTGTGGCCAACGGCTATACGCACGGGACGGGTGGCGTCGCCGTGAACGTCGCCGTGGCGTCCACCGCACTGGCTGCATCGGTTCAGGTGGATGTCACACGTCCACACCGAAACAACTTCGCGGCGCTCATGGGGATGCCGACATGGACGGTCTCCGTAACCGCCACGGCGGTATCCAGCGATAGCCCCAACGCTGCCAACGGGGCCATGCCACTGCTCTTCAACGCGGAGGCCTTTCCGGGCGCGATCTGCGACGAGGACAACCCCCCTTGTACGTCCGAGGTCTATGAACTGCCCGGCATCGGCAACGAAGACGTGCCGCAGGACGCGACGCAGTTCAACTGGACGATCTTCTGCACCGCAAGTGGCAACCCGTGCAACGCAAACTCGGACGGGGTAAGGGAGCTGATCGATGGAAACGGCTCGCCCACGACGGTGAGCATCGGCGACGAGATCGGGCCCTTGAACTCTGGCGCACATACAACGCTTTTCAGTGCGCTCCAAGGCTACGTCGGGGGGACGTTTCCAGTCCCGATCGTTGATGACAACGGCGATATGTTGGGCTTTGCCTACTTCAAGCTGCTATCCGTCGAGGGCGCCAGCCAGAAGGTGATCACCGGCTACTTCGTCTCTCCAGTGAACGCTGACCAGTTGGTGGTCAATCCGAACGCGCCGGGGGCAACGCTGGAAACGGGCACCTACTCGATCAAACTGACGAACTAGCACCCGCTCGCTCAGCCCAGTCGGTACGCCCCTGGGCGCCGGTTGGCCAGGACCGGGATCTGACGACGGACCGCGGCGACGCGGTCCGTCTCGATTCGGGCGGTGATGATGGCCACCTCGTCGGCGGCCTGGGCGACGACCGTGCCCCACGGGTCCACGATCATGCTCCGGCCATACGCCGGTGAACCCGGCGGTCCGCCGATCTGGGAGGGCGCCAGTACGTACGCCCCGTTCTCGATGGCCCGCGCCCGAAGCAGCACCTCCCAGTGGTCGCGGCCGGTCCGCTCCGTGAAGTTCGCGGGCACGGTCAGCACCTCAGCACCGGCCAGCGCGAGCGTCCGATACAGCTCGGGGAAGCGCAGGTCGTAGCAGATCGTCAGGCCGACGCGCACCCCGTCCACGTCGGCACGCACCGGCGCCGCGCCGGCCGTGACCCGGGCCGATTCGGTGTCCACCGGTCCGGCATCGACCGCGACGTCGAACAGGTGGACCTTCCGGTAGGTCGCCGCGATCGCGCCGTCCGGGCCGATGAGCACGCTCGTGTTGTAGGGCCGTTCCGGGTCAGCGGACGTCTCCGCGAGACTCCCGATCAGGACCCAGACCCCTTGCCGTCGCGCCACCTCGGCGAACGCCTCGGTAAACGGCCCAGGGATCGGCCGGGCGGACGCTCGAAAGCCGTCGTCCGGACCGCGGAACTGGAGGTACTCCGGCAGGGCGACGAACCGTGCCCCGGCGGCCGCCGCCGTGTCCGTCAGCGCAACGGCGCGCTCGATGTTGGCGTCGACGTCGTCGTTCGCATCGAGCTGCACGAGGGCGACATCGAGCTGCATGGTCGGATGCTACGCGCGATCCATCCCGAAGTCGTCAACTCGCATACAAGTCGGCCGCCGAAAAGCAGCGAACTCCGGATCGTGAGGCGAGTCCCGGCGCGCATCCGCCGCGGCCATACAGCAGACGAGGCGTGGTCGGGCTCGCCCCAGGAAGCGCAGCCACATGTTCTTCAAGCCTCGCCAGCACCCCCGAAGATGGCGGTCGTGCCGACCACTTCGCCTCGCCGACGAAGCCGATCCGGTGACCGGCGAGCCCGACAAGGTCGATCTCATGCTGCCCGTCGGCACTCCACCAGGCATCGACTCGATCGGCATCGAGCTCGCCGGCCCCGGCGAGGTGGCGGGCGTGTTCCCGGGCGACATCCTCGAACACGCCGCCCATGTAGTCATCCAGCCCTGGCAGGATCAGGTTGTCGACGAGACGCGCCCCGAGACCGCGCGCGATGTGCGCCCGATGCCCGGCGATGAACCGGAACCAGAAGGTGAAGTAGGGATCTGCGACCCGATAGATCGCCCGCTTCGACCGTGCGGGATCGTCGAGCGCCGGGACGCGGCGCTCCAGGAGGCCAAGCATCGCCAAACGCTTGAGCGGGCGCTCGACGGCGACGCGAGCATAGTCGGCGATCGCGCTCTGGCGGGTCTTTCCGATCGCAACGGCCTGCAGGATGCGCGACGCATTCTCGAGCTCCGGGAGTTCGCGGGACAGGATCAACTCAGCCGCGTCCACGAGCGGGCTCGCTGGGTGGCCGAACAACCGCAATAGATTCGCCCGCAGCGACTCGTTGGCGTCCCACTGGGCCAGATACAACGGAGTGCCGCCCAGGATGCCGTAGACGACCGCTCGATCTGCCGGCGCGAGTGATGGGACGAACCTGCCGGCGGCTCGGTAGTCCATGGCCGCCACGTGAATGGTGGCCGTGGCGCGCTGGTGGAGGGGAGCAGCCGCGCCGCCGATCTGCTCCATGTACGCCACGGCGGACCCACACAGCACGAGCATGATCGACGAGTCCCGACTTCGACGATCCCACCAACGCTGGACGATGCTCTCGATCCCGGGCGTTGATCCGGCAAGGTATGGAAACTCGTCAAGGACGACGACGAGCCTGCCGTCGCCCGCGAGATCCGCCACGAAGTCGAGGGCTGCGGACCAGTCAGGAAAGACATAGCCGGCCGGCAGACCGGTAGGCCCCAGGCTGGCCCGAACCGTATCCGTGAAGGTGGCGAGCTCGATCGGGGCACTCTGTTGGGTGGCCGTGTGATAGACGGTCCGGTGGCGCTCCCCGAACGCCTGCAACAGGTAGGTCTTGCCGACGCGCCGACGTCCCGAGACGAAGACGAGTTGCGCCTGTGGCGCTGCGGCAAGTCCGTCGAGCGTCGAAAGTTCGCGCTCGCGGTCGATCAGCGGCGTCGACACCATGCTCGGGACGGTACCATGCATAGCTGCATCATGCAAGCCTACATGGTCAGACGCCGCGTCTGACCGACGCGACGCACCTCAGTCGCCGGATGGAGCTCCGCTCGCGGCGGGGTTGTCATCGCCAGCCTTGGTCTTGTCCTTGCACTGGCCGGGCGGGAAGCACTCCAGGCCGCGTTCCTTGGCCTTGGCCTGCCAGCGATCCCACTTCTCCTGGGTCCAGCCACGGTGATCCTTGCCGACGACTTTCCAGCCACCGGCCCATGGCGGCTTGCCGGGCTCGCGGAGGACCTTGCCGTCCACGGACTGGACGTCCACCTCGGTAGATCCGGTGCGCTGCGCGCCCGTGACGGTCACGGACTTACCGACGAACGGCGCCAGCGGATGCTTGTCCTTGAAGAACCAGGCCGGACCAGCGTCGAGCACGAGGACGGTGCCGCCGCGGGTCAGGGTGTACTCAAGGTCGCCTTCGCTGTCCGTCCGCGACCCGACGATGCCCATGACCGTGACCGCCTGCTCCGGCGCCTTGTCGGCCTTCGCGGGCTTGGGCTCACGAGACTTCTCGGGCTTGGCCGACGGATCTGGGCTGGCGGCGGCGATCGGTTCGGTGGGCGCTCCCGGAGCGGAGGGTGCGGCCAGGACGGGTAGCGCGTAGAGGGCGATGACGCCGACGAGCGCCAGCAAGACGAAGAGGTCGCGTGCGGAAGGCGTTCGGACGGTCATGACTCGCATCCTACGCCGCCGGCCCTTGCATCAGACCTTGCAACGAGGGAACCGGTGCCGCGAGACACCGCTTCTTCAGTTCGCCGGGTCAGCGGATCCCGGTGTCGTAGTCCAGCGGGACGGACGTGGCGCCGCCATCGGTGACCATGACGTCGATCGGGGCAGGCGTGCCCATCAGCCCGTTCGCGGCAAGACCCTCGACCTGGTAAGCCCCTGCCGGCACTTCGACGAAGGCGAAGCCGCCAGCGTCCAGCATCACCCTGGCGACCTCGGCACCGGCGGCGTCGCGGATCACCACCTCAGCCCCCGGCACGGGCCGCGGCGCGCACTCGGGCTTTGGTGGGATGGTCTCCACGGGACACGTCGGCCCGGCGGTCGCGATGATGGCCAGCCCGGTCCGGCCGTCCCCGCCCGGAGACGGCCACGCATCCGGCGGCACGACATCGCCGCCCTCGGACTGGAGGGTGACCCCGCCGTCCGGCAGCACAGCGTAGACCCATGTGTGCTCGTTGATGCAGCCGGCCTGGCAATCGCCCCAGCCCACCCGGACCGACACGAGGAACGCCCCGACCCCGGACGCCGCGGCGACCTCGTAGCCGGCTGACTGGCCGATGATGTCCGGGTCGAACGGCCCGATGCCGGTCAGGCGGGGTTCCCGCCGGACGACGGCCGCGACTGAGTCCTCGGGCGTGACCACGGGCCCTTGGGTGGGGGTCGGCGCGGGCGTCGGGGACCCGTTCGCGCCGCCGCAGGCGGCCAGAAGGACGACGAGTGCCACGAGCAGCGCAAGGAAGGGAGGTCGGTTCGGCATCACGTCGGGGACGATGATGCGCCCTCCCCGGTTCCGCTGTCCGGGTGGGGTCGCCCCAACCGATCGGCCAGCACCGATCCGCCGATGGCCACCACCAGGATGCCAACGATGATCCCGAGCGCCACCGGGATCGGGATCTTGACCACGTCCGCGATGAGGATCTTGATGCCGGCGAAGATCAACAAGGCCGCCAGACCCGGCTTGAGATACCGGAACTTGTCGACCGCCCCCGCGAGTAGGAAGTACAGCGAGCGCAGCCCAAGGATCGCGAACGCGTTGGAGCTGAAGACGAGGAACGGGTCCGTGGTCACGGAGAAGATGGCCGGCACCGAGTCGATCGCGAACAGGATGTCGCTCGATTCGACGACGACCAGGACCGCGAGCAGCGGGGTGGCCAGCCGCCGACCGCCCTCTCGGACGATGAACCGCTCACCGCGATAGCCGTCGGTGGTCGGGATGAACCGCCGGAACAGCTTGAGGATCGGGTTCCCGGAAGGATCGATCATGTGCTCGTTGCGCTGGGCCCACATCCGGTAGCCGGTGATGAGGAGCAGCACGCCGAAGATGTAGATCGCCCAGTGGAAGCTCTCCAGGATCGCCGACCCCAGGCCGATGAAGATCGCCCGGAAGACGATGGCCCCCAGGATCCCGAAGAACAGGACGCGATGCTGGAATGGCAGCGGCACGGCGAAGGCGGCGAAGATCAGGGCGAAGACGAAGACGTTGTCCACCGACAGGCTCAGTTCGAGCAGGTAGCCGGCGAGGTACGCGGAGCCGTCTTCCGTGCCGCGTGCGGCGAAGACGAGCGCCCCGAACCCAAGCCCGAGGGCGATGTAGAAGGCGGACAGGATCGTCGCCTCGCGGAAGGACGGGGCGTGCGCCTTCCGGTTGAAGACGAGCAGATCCAGGGCGAGGACGGTCGTGATGGTCACGGCCAGCACGACCCAGAGCAGGGTGGGATCGATGGTCACGGGTATGGGCCTCCGGGCATGACGGGTTGTCACGCCGAAGGTCTCCGCCGACCGCCGCATCGCGCGACGGTCGATGCCAGCGGGTCGCGCTCGAAGCGACCGTGATGACGCCGACATCCGGGTTCCGGGGTACTCCCCCTCGGGTCCGTGAGATGCTACCAGACGTTCCTTCACCCGGACTCGCGGAGGCCCTGTGGACGCCGGCACCCCCATCGACTTCTCGCGCTTCGACGCGTTGACCTTCGACTGCTACGGCACCCTCATCGATTGGGAGACGGGGCTCCTGAACGCCTTTCGGGCGGTGCTGCCGGCCCACGGCGTGGTGATCGATGACGAGGCGCTCCTCGAGCGGTACGCCGGTTTCGAGGCGGCGGCCGAGGCCGGGCCATACCTGCGCTATCGGGACGTGCTGGCGACCGGGTTGCGTGGGGTTGCCGTGGCGTCGGGCGTCGTGGTGTCGGACGCGGAGGCTGCGGCGTTCGGCGGCTCGGTGGTCGATTGGCCGGCGTTCCCGGACTCGACCGCGGCGCTGGTCCGACTCAAGGCGCGATTCCGACTCGGCGTCCTGACCAATTGCGACGACGACCTGTTCGCCGCCTCGAACGCACGTCTGAGCGTCGACTTCGACTGGGTCGTGACGGCGCAGCAGGTCGGCTCGTACAAGCCGGCCGAGGCAAACTTCCGCGCGCTGTTCGAGCGCATGGGAACGGACGGGGTACCGCGCGAGCGGATCCTGCACGTCGCCCAGAGCCTGTATCACGACCACGCACCCGCGAAACGCCTGGGGATGACGACGGTCTGGATCGACCGCCGACATGATCGACCGGGCGCAGGGGCGACGCCGGCCGCCGACGCGGAACCTGACGCCCGGTTCCCGGACATGGCCTCATTCGCGACAGTGGTGTGACGCTGACTCGTCCCGTGACCCTGACACGCGGGAGGGTGGGCCC
>JBPPMZ010000147.1:0-10213 GCA_051306295.1 Candidatus Limnocylindrales bacterium | reverse complement strand
GCGCCCCCGCATCTTCGCTAAACGAAGCAGGCGACCGTCGATCGGCACGCCGGTGGTCGAATGGTTCGCCTAGCGGCTCGAACGACGACGTAGGCAAGGTTCGGCGGTCGATCCGTTCGCTCGGCGCACGGTTCGGCCGAGCCGGTGGTCCCCTGCTTCGCTGGGCGAAGCGTGGCCGGCTGGACGATCGGACCCGTTGAGCGGTCGTGCATCCGTGGGCGAGCGCCAGTGAAGGCCGGCTCGTCACCCTGTGCGCCATGGCAGTCAGGAACGGCCCTCTCGACAGAGCCCGCGAGACTTCGCAGCGGCTGATCACGCACGGCGTGGCCGAGATCCGCGGGGCCCGCCAGTCGGCCGGCCTGAGCCAGCACGCGCTCGGCGCGGCCGTCGGCCTCACGGCGAGCGAGGTCGGTCGCTTCGAGCGCGGCGACCTGCAGGACGTGGGCATCGACCGGTTGTGCCGGATGGCCGCGGCCGTCGGGATGACGGTCTCGCTGCGGCTCTTCCCGGCCGGCGACCCTGTTCGCGATGCGGGTCAGATGCGGCTCCTGGACAGGCTGCGTGGCCACGTTCCGCCAGGGTCGCGGTGGCGTCCGGAGGTGCCGCTCTTCGGGCGCGATGACGCCAGGGCCTGGGACGCGGTGATCGACGGCACCGGTTGCGTCGACGCGGTGGAGGCGGAGACCCGATTCGTTGACACGCAAGCCACCGAGCGTCGGATCGCCTTGAAGATGCGCGACGATCCGACCGTCGCCCACGTGATCCTGCTCCTTGCCGACACGCGCCTCAACCGGCGGACCCCTGCGGAGGTGCGGGAGTCGCTCCGGGCGACGTACCCGATCGACGGTCGGGTGGCGCTCGCTCGGATCGCCGAAGGTCGATGCCCTGGTGGGAACGCGATCGTGGTCCTGTAGGTGGTTCGGGCGGTGCCGCACCCAGCCTCTCGGGCGGCAACCCAGCCCCGCGCCGCGGCCCCTCGGCGCTGAGCGAAGCAGGCGACGGCGGCGTCGGTGGGATGCTGCGCTGAGCGCATCGATCGGTGGTCAGGAGGCCCGCGGCGGTCAAACGCGACGTTGAGCGTACCGAGTAGCGGCTGAGCGCGCGGTCGTCGGTCGCCTGCTGTGCTGGGCGAACAGCGAGCGCGGGCGAGGGCAGCCGAGGAGCCGGGATGGTCGCCCTGCTAGCATTGGCCGTGATGAAGGGCATCGTGCTGGCCGGTGGGACGGCGACGCGCCTGTTCCCCCTCACGATCGTCACCAACAAGCACCTGCTGCCGATCTACGACCGGCCGATGATCTACTACCCGATCGAGACCCTCGCCTCGATGGGGATCCGCGAGGTCATGGTCATCGTCGGTGGCAAGAGCGTCGGCGACGTCGTCGAGCTCCTGGGTGACGGCGCCCACTTCGGCCTGGACCTGACCTATCGCTACCAGGCCGGCGCGAAAGGCATCGCCCAGGCCATCGGCCTGGCCCGAGACTTCGTGGGTGACGACGCCTTCTGCTGCATCCTGGGTGACAACATCCTGCGCGGGCCCGCGCTTGCGGACGTCGCCAGCGAGTTCGAGGCCAGCGACGCCGGCGGCGGCACGCTCCTCTATCGCGTCCCTGATCCGGAGCGTTTCGGCGTCGCGGAGCTGGACGCCCAGGGTCGCGTCATCGGCTTCGAGGAGAAGCCCGCCCAGCCCAAGTCCGACCTGATCCCGATCGGGGTCTACTTCCTGCGACCGGACGCCTTCGACGTCATCGAGCAACTCGCCCCGTCCGGCCGTGGCGAGTTCGAGATCACCGACGTGCTCAATCACTACATCCCGGACGGCCGCCTGTTCACCAGGGTCTACGAGGGCCACTGGGCGGACGCGGGCACGGTGCCGTCGCTGCTCCGGGCCTCGGAGCTCGCGCGCGACGATGACGCCGCAGGCCGCCTGGCGCCGCCCGTGGAGCGCCCCGTTGGCTGAGCCGCGCGACCCGCGCCACATCCTGGTCACCGGTGGCGCCGGGTTCATCGGCTCGTGCTACGTCCGCGATGTCCTGACCCGGCGCGACGGGACGCGCATCACCGTCCTCGACAAGCTGACCTACGCCGGGAACGAGGCCAACCTGGCGCCGGTCCGGGCGGATCCCGAGCAGGCCGCGCGCCTGCGCTTCGTCCAGGGCGACATCGCCGACACGGCCCTGGTCGCGTCGCTCATCGGGGACATCGATGCGGTCGTCAACTTCGCCGCCGAGTCGCACGTCGATCGCTCCATCCTGGATCCCGAGGCGTTCCTGATGACCGGCGTCATCGGCGTCCACGTCATGCTCGAAGCGTGCCGCACGGCGCCGCACCACCCGCGCTACCTGCAGGTCAGCACCGATGAGGTCTACGGCTCCATCGACGAAGGCCACGCCACGGAGGATGGCCAGCTCGCGCCTCGCTCCCCGTACGCCGCCGCCAAGGCCGCCGGTGAGCTGCTCGTCCGGAGCTATGTCATCACCCATGGCCTGGACGCCGTCGTGACCCGCGGCTCCAACACCTACGGGCCGTACCACCATCCCGAGAAACTCATCCCGCTGTTCGTGACGAACGCCATCGACGACCAGCCCCTGCCGATGTACGGCGACGGGCTCCAACGGCGCGACTGGCTGTATGTCTCCGACCACGCCGCCGGCGTCGACTTCGTCCTGCGCCATGGGACGAGCGGCGAGACCTACAACGTCGCGGGCGGCGTCGAGATGACCAACCGCGAGACGATCACGCTCCTGCTGGAGCACCTCGGCAAGCCCTGGTCGCTCGTCCGCCAGGTGGAGGACCGCCCCGGCCACGACCGGCGCTACGCGATGGACGGCTCCAAGCTCCACGCCCTGGGCTGGCGGCCGCAGACCGCCTTCGCCGACGGCCTCGCCCGCACGATCGACTGGTATGTCGCGAACGAGGCTTGGTGGCGCGCCACCCGCTCGGGCGATTGGGACGCCTATTACGAGCGGCAGTACGGCGCCCGACTGGCAGGCGGCCAAGCGGCTGCTCAGACGACCTGATGCGCGTCGCGGTCACTGGATCGACCGGCCGGCTTGGCGGAGCCCTCGTCCGTGCCCTTGCCGATGCCCCGTTCACCGGGCCGGCCGGGCCGATCGCCTGGACCCGGGCCGACCTTGACCTGGACGCGCCAGCCGGCGTCTCGGCGGCCCTGGACCGCGACCGCCCGGAGGTCGTGGTCCATGCCGCGGCCTGGACCGATGTCGACAGCTGCGCCCGTGAGCCCGACCTCGCCCACCGCCGCAACGGCGAGGCGACCGGCATCCTCGCCGCCGCCTGCGCGGCTCGCGACGTGGACCTGATCGTCATTTCGACCAACGAGGTCTTCGACGGGCTGCGCCCCGATGGTCTGCCCTACCTGACCGACGACCCGACGTCGCCGCCGAATCCCTACGGTGCTTCCAAGCTCGTCGGCGAGCAGGCCGCGACCGCCGCCTTCCACGGCGCCAGCGCCGCGCTCGGCATCGCCAGGACCGCCTGGCTCTACGGCCCCCCCGGCCGAGACTTCCCGCGCAAGATCCTGGAGGCCGCCGACCGTGCGCAGGCCACCGGCGAACGCCTCAAGGCCGTCGCCGACGAGTGGGGCACCCCGACCTACGCCGCCGATGTCGCCGACGCGATCGTCGAGTTGCTCGCCGAGGATGCCCACCGGGGCATCCATCACCTGGTCGGCGGCGGGGTTGCGACCCGCGCCGATTGGGCGCGCGACATCGTCACGCGCTTCCGGCTGACCGTCCCCGTGGAGGACGTGCCCGCGACGACGTGGGAGCGCGCGTCCGTGCCGCCTCGCTGGGGCGTGCTGGCGCCGACACCGCTCCCGTCGGGCGAGCCGATCCGGCCGTGGACCCAGGCGATGGCCGACTACGCCCCGGCCCTGAAGCGCGCCTGGAAGACCGCTCGATGAAGTCCGCCCGATGAGCCCGGAGCGGCCGCGGTCGAACCTCGCCGACGTGCGCTACGGCGCGATCACCCGGTTCGAGGATTCGCGAGGCTCGTTCCGCGAGCTCTGGAAGGCGTCCACCTTCGGTGCCATCGATCCCGCCACGGCGGGCGCACCATCGATCCGCACACCGCGTTTCGTCCAGGCCAACCTGTCGGCGTCGGCGGCCGGCGTCCTGCGCGGTCTGCACTTCCATCGGCATCAGCTCGACCACTGGATCGTGTCGTCGGGACGGGCGTTCGTCGCGCTCGTGGACGTTCGTCCGATGCTGGCGGATCCAACGGCCGCGCCCATCATCGAGACCCGCGAACTCGTCGCCGACGAGTGGGTCGACATCCCGACCGGTGTCGCGCATGGCTTCCTTGCCCTGGAGCCCCTCGAACTCATCTACCTCGTGACCAACGAGTACGACGGCACGGACGAACTCGGCTTCGCTTGGGACGACCCGCTCGCCGCGGTCGACTGGCCGACGATCCCGGAGACGACCGACGGGCGCCCGATCCTGTCCGAGCGCGACCAGACGAATCCGTCGCTCCCCGAACTCGTGGCCCGCCTGCGCGCCGGCGCCTGACCAGCGGCGCCTGACCAGCGGCGCCTGACCAGCGGCGCCTGACGCGAGGTGGTGCGTCCGCGCACTCGCCCTACCACCACCGGACCCCACGGCAGCGCACGTGACCCGTCCGATGCATGACGCCGGCCCACCCCGAACGGACTAGGACCGCCCGGACCATCCCGCGATTGAGCGTGTGCTTCGTGGCGCAGAGGCTGTGGACAGCGACCCACATCCCTGTCCGCGGAGTCCCCATTGCGCCTGCCCATCGCCTCCCTGGCCCTCGCGTTCGCCGTCCTCGTCGGACTGGCGGCGCCCGCCGCTGCGCCGATCCGCGCGGCCGCGCCCGACGGGGCCAAGGTGGTCATCGTCGTCGGGGCCACGCACGGCACGACGTCGCGCTATCGCGACTACGCCAACGCGGCGTACGCCGAGGCGATCAAGTACACCTCGAACGTGGTCAAGGTCTACAGCCCGAACGCGACCTGGACCCGGGTCAAGGCCGCCGCCGTCGGCGCCAACGTCCTGATCTATTTCGGTCACGGCAACGGCTGGCCCAGCCCATACACGTATGACCCCAAGTACACGACCAAGGACGGCTTCGGCCTCAACGCGACCGCCGGCAACGGCGACTACAACAACAAGTATTACGGCGAGCCCTACATGGCCCAGCTCGACCTGGCGCCGAACGCGCTCGTGATGCTCCATCACCTGTGCTACGCCTCGGGCAACTCGGAGCCCGGCGACGCGGCCCCGAGCCTCGCGACCGCCAAGAAGCGGGTGGACAACTACGCGGCCGGGTTCCTGCGCTCGAAGGCGCGCGCTGTCCTGGTCGATGGTCATCGCGGCCCGGTTGAGTATCTGCGCGACCTCTTCACCACGGATCAGACCATCGACGAGCTGTGGCGCGGCGCCTCCAACGCGAACGGCAATGTCATCACGTTCGCCTCGACCCGGACACCGGGCGAGACGGCGCAGATGGATCCCGAGTCCTCGACCTCCGGCTTCTACCGCGCGCTGACCGGCGACCCGAACCTCACGACCAGGGAGATCACCGGTGGCTTCAGCGTGCCGGGCAAGGCCGCGGCCCGCGCCGCCGGGGCGCCGCTCTACGACACGCCGCCGACCGCGGTCGACACCGCCGCGCTGACCCCGGCCGCGGTGCTCCCGTCCGCGACCCGGCTCCGGGTGCTCGAGACGGTCTCGGGCTCCGGCGATGACGCCGTCTTCCGCGTCCAGGGCCTCGATGACGACGGGATCACCGGCTACGTGGTCGCCCGCGACCTGGTGCCCAAGGACAGCCTGGCCCCGCGGGTGATGGCGCTGTCCGGCGGCTCGGGTGGCGCCTACTCGACCGCTGGGACCGGCACGCATCGCCTGGCCGGGGCCTTCAACGAGAATGCGACCTGGACCGCGACGATCAGCCGCGGCGAAACGGCCTATGCGACCGACTCCGGCTCGGGTACCAGCTTCGCGTTGAGCTTCGACCCGGCGACCGATGGGGAAGGCGACGGCACCTACAGCTACGAGATCACCGGTATCGATGGCTGGGACAACGGACCGTCGTCCACGACCGGCACCTTCGTCATCGACACCACTGGCCCGACCGGCTCCGCCGAGATCGATGGCGACGCCGCATCGACCGTCATCGGCATGGTCCGGGTCGGCCTCCAGGCCACCGACGACCTGTCGGCTGTCACGGCCGTCCGCCTCGCCAACTCGGGCGACGTCGACGGTGCCGGCGTCCTGACCGCGGGCACCACGTTCGGCGCCACGGACGAGATCGTCTGGGCCCTGGCCGTCGGCGAGGGCGAGCGCACCGTCCACGTCCAGTGGCGCGACGCCGCGGGCAACTGGTCCGCCATCGAGCGCGACGCGATCACCGTGGACGCCCCCGATACCACCTACCGCACGATCACTCCGGTCCGCCTGCTCGACACCCGCTCCAACCTGCCGAGCGGCGCCTCCCGGCTCACTTCCGGCGACCCGATGCGCTTCCAGGTCGCGGGTCGCGGCGGCATCCCCGCAGACGCGATCGCGATCACGGGCAACCTGACGGTGACGGGCCAGACCGCGAGCGGCTACGTGACCCTGGGCCCGGTCGTCGGTCGGGTACCGACCACCTCCACGATCAACGTGCCCAAGGGCGACACCCGGGCGAATGGCGTCGTCGTGCCGCTCGATCGGAACGGTCGCCTTGAGGCAGTCTACAAGGGCACGTCCGGCAGCACGGCCCAGCTGGTGCTCGACGTGACGGGCTACTTCCTGGCCGGCGATAGCGGCAGCCGCTACAAGAGTGTCGCCCCGGCCCGCTTCCTCGACACCCGCGACTCCTCCGGACCGACGGGCGGCTCTCCACTCCGGCCGGGAGCCCCGCAGGCCATCGAGATCGGTGGTCGCTCAGCGGGTGGCATCTCCATCCCGGCCGACGCGGTCGCCGTCACCGGCAACCTGACGGTCGCCGCGCAGACGGCTGGCGGCTATCTGGCGGTGACACCCGTTGCCCAGCCGGCGCCCGCCACGTCATCCCTGAACTTCCCTGCCGGCGATACGCGGGCCAACAACGTGACCGTCCCGCTCGGATCTGACGGTCGTGCGTGGGTCGTCTACATGGGGTCGGGCACGGCCCATGCCATCCTCGACATCACCGGCTACTACCGCGACGGCGCCGACGGCCTGCGCTGGGTGCCGCTGGCTCCGGCCCGCGTGCTCGACAGCCGCAACGGCCTGGGTCGCAACGGAGCGTTCGCGGAGGGCACGCCGGGTTCCGTGATGGTCGCCGACCGCGGCGGGATCGCCGGCGACGCGGTCGCCCTGACCGGCAACCTGACCGTCACCGCGCAGACGCGCGCCGGCTATGCCTCGCTGACGCCGTCGCCCGACGCGACGCCGAGCACCTCGACCATCAACTTCCCGACGGGCGACACGCGCGCCAACGGCGTCGTCTCCAAGGTCGACCCCGGGACCGGCAAGGTCAGCCTGACCTACATCGCCCGCGACGGCGCCACCACGCACGTGCTCCTGGACGTGACCGGCTACTTCCACTGAGACGGGGCGGGTGGTCGCGTTCCCACGAGTACCGGGATCGCGATGAACGCCTCGTCGACCCCAGACCAAACGACAAGAAGCTGTCGATCGTGCGCTGGTCCGTGCTCGTTCGTGTGACTTTCGGTACTGGCAGGAACGCGGGCCGTGACCGCGGCCGACGCTCACCGACCGGTCCGAACCGCCCCGGACCGCACCGTACCAGTGACGACCGGGACCATCTGCGCATGGCCGGCCTGGACGACGGGGCGTAGCATCGACCGTCCAACCCGGAGGTCCGCCTTGTCCGTCATGCCCCGCCGAGCCCCCCGCCACTCGACGTTCAGCCGCCTGTCCACGGGCGCGCTCGGAGCGGCGCTCCTGCTGGGCGCGCTGGGCATCCCCGCGACGGCGGCGGTGGCGCCCCGGCCGGCTGCCGGTCCCGAACAGGCTCCGACCGAGCTCCTGCCGACGATCCACTACGAGGACGCGCAGCGCCACGAGGGCGACCGGATCGACTTCGCGCCCGGTGGCCGGGTGACGGTCGGCTTCTCGCCGCGAGCCGGCGACCGTTTCCAAGTCGGCGGGGCGGCACCCAGGGCCCTGCCGGCCGGCCGATTGACCGGTCGCGAGATGCGCGGCAACCCGAAACCGATCCCGACCGGGGCTCCGACCCCGGCCAGCGAACCATCGCCGACCCCCGACCCGACCGCCGCGCCGTCGCCGGAACCCACGCCCGAACCGACCCTCGCTCCCGCACCGACCCCGACTGCCACGCCGGAGGTGCCGCTCGATGCCCCGATCGTCGACCCGGCCGACGTCGGCCAGGCGGAGGGCGCGTCCTTCAGCGGGACGACGGAGCCCACCGTCGACCTCGCCGCGAAGGTCTCCCCCGACGGCCTGCGCAAGGAGATCTTCGGCTTCCTGCCGTACTGGGAGCTGTCCGACTCGACCGTCCTCGACTACGCGAAGCTCTCGACCATCGCGTTCTTCGGTGTCGGTGCGGCGGCGAACGGCAGCCTGGAGAAGACCAAGGACGGCGCGCCGACCGTCGGCTGGAGCGGCTGGACCAGCTCGCGCATGACCACGATCCTCAACGACGCGCATCGCAACAACACGCGCGTCGTCCTGACCATCCAGAGCTTCGCCTGGTCGAGCGCCGGAGCCACCAAGCAGAAGGCCCTGCTGGGCAGCGCCACGGCTCGCGCCACGCTCGCCAAGCAGATCGCCGCGGCCGTGCGGGATCGCGGCGCGGACGGCGTCAACCTGGACTTCGAGCCCCTGGCCAGCGGCTACGACGACGAGTTCGTCGCCCTCGTGCGCAAGGTGCGCGCCGAGCTTGATGCCGTGCAGAAGGGCTACCAGCTGACCTTCGACACGACCGGCTACATCGGCAACTACCCGCTTGAGGCGGCCACCGCGGCCGGCGGCGCCGACGCCATCTTCGTGATGGGCTACGACTACCGCTCTTCGGGTTCGAACAAGGTCGGCTCCATCGCGCCGATCGGCGGTCCGGCGTACGACATCGCCGACACCATCCGCGCCTACGCGGCTCGCGTGCCGGCCAGCAAGATCATCCTGGGCGTGCCCTACTACGGCCGCGCCTGGTCGACCGACACCGACCTGCTCAACGCCACGAACATCTCCGGAACGAAGAACGGCGCCTCGGCGACGGTCATCTACACGACCGCGATGGACGTTCTGGCCGACAACGGCCGCCGCTACGACCCCATCGAGGGCGCGGCCTGGACGGCCTACCGGCGCCAGAACTGCACCGATGCCTACGGCTGCGTGAACCCGTGGCGCCAGCTCTACGTGGACGACGCCCAGGCACTCAAGGCCAAATACGACCTGGTCAACCGCTACGGCCTGCGCGGTGCCGGGATCTGGGCGCTGGGCTACGACGGCTCGCGACCCGAGCTGTGGACCGCGATCCGCGACAAGTTCATCACCGACACCACGGCACCACGGGCCGGCATCCAGACGATGGGGGCGACCCAGAGCGACGAGGCCTTCACCGTGCGCTGGACCTCCTGGGACGACTTCGCGGTCGCCTCGCATGACGTGGATGTGTCCATCGATGGTGGTCCGTGGGCCCGCTGGCTCAGCGCGACACCAGAGACGTCCGCCACGTACGTCGGTGCGCGCAGCCACGCCTTCGCGTTCCGGGTGCGCGCCCGCGACCACAAGGGCAACGTGACCCCCTGGGCGAGCCTGGCCGTCGCCGGTGGCTCCCCCGCGGTCGCCGCTGGTGGCTTCGGGCGGGTCCAGGCCGATACGCTCAATGCCAGGTCCGCCGCTGGGACCGGGGCGCCGATCCTCACGACCCTTAGCGCCGGCGATCGCGTGGCCTTCCTGGAGGGCCCCGTTTCCGCGAACGGGTACGTCTGGTATCGCGTGGCGGCACCCGTGCCCGAATGGCCGCTGGTGGGCGGGACGCGCTCCGACCTGTGGATCGCTGTCAGTGGAGGCGGCACCACCTTCGTCGTGGCTGCCGGCGCTCCCCATACGACGAAGGTTGCCGCCGATGCGACGCCGGCGTCGACCTCCGGTGCCGAGTGGTATCCGATCAGCCCGACCCGCCTGCTCGACACGCGCGCCGCGAACGGCTTGTCCGGGCGCTTCGTCGACGGCACACCCCGCGCGTTCCAGCTGACCGGCCGGGGTTCCGTCCCGGTCGATGC
>JBPPMZ010000146.1:0-23741 GCA_051306295.1 Candidatus Limnocylindrales bacterium | reverse complement strand
CACCACGATGCCCGGACCCGGCCCCGATCAGCGCGATCGATCCCGCAGCAACCGTCGACCCCGACGCCGAACCCAGGGTGGCGGCACGTACCGTGCCCCCGTCTCCGAATTCGAGGAGCAGCAGGAGATCGAGGCCGCGCGCGAGCGCAACGACCTCGACGTCTCCGACCTCCGCGAGATGAGCGTCACCGAGCTCCGACGCGTCGGCCGCGACCTCGAGCTCGACACCGCCACCGGCGACCGCAAGGACGATCTGGTCGATCGCATCCTGCAGCGCCAGACCGAGCGCGCCGGCCACGACTACGCATCGGGCATCCTCGACATCGTCGACGAGGGCTTCGGCTTCATGCGCCGGCACGGCCTGCTGCCCAGCCCGGAGGACGTGTACGTCAGCTCCAGCCAGGTGCGCCGCTTCGGCCTGCGCATCGGCGATCGCGTGTCGGGTGCCGTGCGCGCCCCGCGCGAGGCGGAGAAGTACTGGGGCATGCTCCGGGTCGATGCCGTCAACGGCGTGGACACCGAGACGGCCCGCCGCCGCCCGGTCTTCGGCGACCTGACCCCGGTCCACCCGGACGTCCTGATCAACCTCGAAACGGACCCCAAGAACCTGAGCCAGCGGCTGATCAACCTGGTCAACCCGATCGGCAAGGGCCAGCGCGCGCTCATCGTCAGCCCGCCCAAGGCCGGCAAGACGATGCTCCTCAAGCAGATCGCCAACGGCGTCAGCGCCAACTACCCGGACATCCTGCTCATGGTCGCGCTCATCGGCGAGCGGCCGGAGGAAGTCACGGACATGCGCCGCAGCGTCAAGGGCGAGGTCATCTCCTCCACCTTCGACGAGCCGACCGAGAATCACACGCACGTCGCGGAGATGGCCCTCGAGATCGCCAAGCGCCAGGTCGAGACCGGCCGCGACGTCGTCATCCTGCTCGACTCGATCACCCGTCTGGCCCGGGCCTACAACCTGGCCCTCCCGCCCAGCGGTCGCACGCTGTCGGGCGGCCTGGACCCGATCGCCCTCTACCCGCCCAAGCGCTTCTTCGGCGCCGCGCGGAACATCGAGGAGGGCGGCTCCCTGACGATCATCGGCACGTGCCTGGTCGACACCGGCTCGCGCATGGACGACGTGATCTACGAGGAGTTCAAGGGCACGGGCAACTCCGAGCTGATCCTGGACCGCAAGCTGGCCGAGAAGCGGATCTTCCCGTCCATCGACGTGCAGCGCTCGGGCACCCGCCGCGAGGAGCTGTTGCTCGAGGAAGGCACGCTCAAGATGGTCTGGACCATGCGCCGGATGCTCTCCGCTGTAGGGGCCAATGAGGGCATCGAGATCCTGCTCAACCGTCTGTCGAAGACCCAGTCGAACGCGGAATTCCTCGCGTCGCTGACCAAGAACCTCGACGGCTGACCCACGGCGGTTTGCCCGCAACGTTTCCCGCGTGTTAGGGTTTGCCCTGATGTCGTAAGCTCGATGCAACCATCGGGCGCGGCCGCGAAGTAGAGACCCCCAGCTCGATACCGCGACCCCGGACGGTCTTCACCCCATCCCTCGCGCCCCCAGCGCCCGGACCGTCCTCACGCCAGGAGACCGTATTGCTGAACGCATCGGTCGGCGTCCAGCGCGTCATGGGACGCCTGCGCCGGCCCCAGATCTCGGAACCGCCGACACCGACCATCCCTGAGACGACCCTCCGCGTGCGGAGCCGGTCCGCAGCGCGCCAGGTGCGCGACGGGATGGGTGCAGCGTCGGAGACGGCCCGTTACCTGCCCGCTCCACGGCCACGACGGCGTCTCCACCTGTTCGGGGCCCTCGGGATCCCGGTCTACGGTCTGACCGACGCCATCCGCCGACTCGGCCACGAGCGAGCGGTCGGCCTCGCGGTCGCCGTCATCGTGCTCAGCGCCTCCTTCGCGAGCGTGGCGCCCGGCGCCGCCAGCGGCGATACCGGCGGGCCGACCGGCGACGGGCCAGCCCCGCGCATCGCGGTCGGCGGCGATATCGGCGACCCGGACGCCCTCGGTGAGGTCGTCGAGGACTACGCCACCCCACCGCCCGAAGAAGCCGCTCCGGATGGCGCAGCCACGGCCGCTTATGTCGACCCCGCGTCCAACGTGAACGCCCTGTCGCGCATCGTCGATGTCGATGCGACCGATCCCGAAGCCCAGGCCGTGATCGCCGAACGCGAAGCCCAGGGCCCCGTCGTCGAGGGCCCGTTCCTGTCGGACGGCACGCTGCTCAAGCCCGTGGCCGTCAACACGTCCGTCGCCGACGGCAGCGACCTGGTCGATACCTACAAGGTGAAGGCCGGCGACACGCTGGTCGGCATCGCCAAGGCGCACGGCGTCACGATGATGACGCTGTGGTGGGCGAACAAGAGCAAGCTCGACTCCAAGGACGACCTCCACCAGGGTCAGGTCCTGCGCATCCCGCCGGTCAGCGGCCTGGTGATCGAGGTCAAGGCCGGCCAGACCCTGGCCAGCCTCGCCACGGCCCACAAGGTCACAGAGGCCAAGATCATCGAGACCAACGGCCTCGAGGACGAGAACCTCGTCGTCGGCCAGGTCCTGGTCCTGCCGGGCGCCAAGGGCGAGCCGATCCCGACGCCCAAGCCGGCCAAGTCCCCGCCCAAGTCGTCGGGTTCGTCGAGCGGTTCCGGCGGTGGATCGAGTGGCGGCTCCAGCGGTGGCTCGGCGCGACCGCCCAAGACCTACGGCGGCGGCAACTTCGCCTGGCCGGCGCCAGGCGCCGGCATCAGCCAGTACTACCACTACGGCCACTACGGCCTGGACATCGACGGGAACACTGGCGACTCGATCGTCGCGGCGGCGTCCGGCACGGTGACGTTCGCGGGTTGGAAGAGCAACGGCGGCGGGTACCAGGTGTGGATCGCGCACGGCTCGGGCCTGTACACGACGTACAACCACATGTCGAGCGTGTCCGTGGGACGCGGTCAGCATGTCTCGCGCGGACAGCGCGTCGGTCGCATGGGCGCGACCGGCTACGCCACCGGGTCGCATCTCCACTTCGAGGTCTGGAAGGGCCCGATCTGGAACGGCGGCCGCCGCGTCAACCCGCTGGCCTACCTCTAGGCTCGTCCTCCGCTCGCCCGTGCCCCCAGGCGGGGCTGGGCCGGTCGGCGTGCGAGAATGCCCGCGATGTTCCTTGACCAGGTCAAGATCTGGGTGCGTGCCGGCGACGGCGGCGACGGCGCCGCGACCTTCCGCCAGGAAGCCCACGTCCCTCGTGGCGGCCCGGATGGCGGCGACGGCGGCCGGGGCGGTTCGATCCTCCTCGTCGTCGATGCGGGCCAGACGACGTTGCGCGACTTTCAGGTCAAGCGCCACTTCAAGGCGACATCCGGCGGGCGAGGCACCCGGGCGCGACGGCACGGCAAGGCCGGCGACGACCTGACCATCACCGTCCCGCCCGGCACGGCGGTCTACGACGACGCCGACGGCACGCTCATCGCCGATCTCGTGGCCATGGGCCAGTCGACCACGGTGGCGCGCGGCGGCCGCGGGGGCCTCGGCAACACGCACTTCAAGACCTCGACCCACCAGGCCCCCAAGCACGCCCAGAAGGGTGAGCCCGGCGGCGAGCACGCGCTGCGCCTGGAACTGCGCCTGATCGCGGACGTCGGACTCGTCGGGCTGCCGAACGCGGGCAAGTCCACGATCCTCGCCGCGCTCACCGCCGCGACTCCCAAGATCGCCGACTACCCATTCACGACCCTCGAACCGAACCTCGGCGTCCTGGACCTCGGCGACGAGGACGAGCGCCGGCCGACGATGGCCGACGTCCCCGGCCTCATCGAAGGGGCGTCCGACGGGGCCGGGCTCGGGCATGCATTCCTGCGCCACGTCGAGCGGACGCGGATCCTGGTCCATGTCGTGGATGGCGCGTCCCGAGATCCCGAGTGGGACCACGAGGTCATCCGCGAGGAACTTCAGGCCCACGATCCGGGCCTGCTCGAGAAGCCGTTCCTCATCGCGTTCAACAAGCTCGACCTGCCGGCGGCTCGCGAGGCCTGGCCGGCGTTCCGCGCCGCCCGCGAGCGTGACGGCCTGGCGGTCGTCGGGATCGCCGCCTCCGACGGCGAAGGCCTCGACGAGCTGCGCGCACGGCTGGCCGAGATGCTCCCCACGCTCGAGGAGCTCGCCGAGCCGCCCGACCCGTCGGGCGTGGTGATCCACACCATCGACGCGATGCGTGATGGCTTCAGCGTCGAGCGCGACGCTGACGGTGCGTATCGGGTCCGCGGCAAGCGCATCGAGCGGGTCGCCTCGCAGACCAACTTCGACGTCGAGGAATCCGCGGAGCGGTTCCAGCGCGACCTGCGCCGGCTGGGCATCGACGCCGAACTGCGACGCGCCGGGATCGTGGCCGGCGACCTGGTTCGCATCGGCGGCACGGAGCTCGAGTGGGAGTACGACGCCTGGGAGGACCGGTGACGGGGCAGAGCTCCGAACTGGACCTGCGCGGGGCGCACGGGATCTTCGGCGGGACGTTCGATCCCATCCATCTCGCGCACCTGGCGGTCGCAGAGGCGGCGCGCGACGACCTGGGTCTGGCCTCGGTGACGTTCATCCCGGCCGGCGAGCCGCCGCACAAGGTCGGTCGGCAGATCACGGCGGCGCACCATCGGCTGGCCATGGTCGAGGCGGCGATCGCCGACAACCCGGGATTCCGGGTGAGCCGCGTGGAGGTCGATCGGGCGGGCCCGTCGTACACCGTCGACACCCTTTCGAGCCTGTCCGCCGCAGGGGAGGGACCGCTCGTTCTCATCATGTCGATGGACTCGTACCTGGACCTGCCGACCTGGCGCGAGCCGGCCCGGGTCCTGGAGCTGGCCACGCTGGCGGTCGCGCCACGGGACGGGTTTGAGGCCGCCGGCCCGGAGTTCCTGATCGAGCGCGTGCCCGGCGCGGCAGCGCGGACGAGGTTCCTGGCCGGGCCGCACCTGCGCCTGTCCGCGTCGGAACTGCGCGACCGTGCGGCCGTCGGTCGCTCGCTACGCTACCTCGTGCCAGATGCGGTCGCGGCGTATATCGGCGACCATGGGCTGTACCTTGACCGCGTGGACGCCCACACCCGCGTCCCCGCCCGTGACCTTGACCACACCCGGAGGATGGATCCATCGTGACCGAACCCGCGCCCTTCACCGCTCCCAGCGCCGACGGCCTGCCCCACCGGGACGGTCCCGCGCCCGCGAGTGAGCAGGCGCCACTGGAGCTCGCCCGCCGGATCGTGGACCTGGCCGAGGACAAGAAGGCCGCCGACATCGTCCTCCTGGAGCTCGCGCCGCTGACCACACTGGCCGACTACTTCGTGATCTGCTCAGGCGGGTCGGAGAGACAGCTGGACGCCATCGCCGACGGGATCGTGGCCGCCCTGCGCGACGAGAAGCTGAAGCCGATCGGGCGCGAGGGCACCCCGGCCTCGCACTGGGTCTTGCTGGATTACGGTTCAGTGATCGTCCACATCTTCACGCCGCCGGAGCGCGAGTACTACGGCCTGGAGAAGCACTGGGGCGAGGCCAAGACCATCCTGCGGGTGCAGTAGCGCAGAGCGCCGGCCCCCGTACTCGGGTACGGGGTACGAGCGGGTCATGCCGTGCCCGTGGTGGTGCGTCCTAGCATCGCGGCATGAGCGCCACCCGAGATCGATGCCCGGCCTGCGGCCATCGACTCATCTCCACCCGGTTCGATACCACGTTCCGCCTCCCCGACCGGAGCGAGCGTTTGTGCTTCGGCATCCCCGGCGGCCTGTGCGAGGACTGCTCGCAGCTGTACATCGATCCGGATCTCATCGAGCTGCTCGATCTCGGCGAGGGCCGTTGCGTCTTCGCCATCGAGAGCGACCTCGTGCTCCAGGAGCAGGCCTGGTCGTCCGCCGACTGACCGGCTAGCCCGGACGCGTCGCCCAGCGCCGTACCCAGAGCGTGAACGCCAGTCGACGCTGCGCCGTGTCCGCCTCCGAGCCCGGGACGCCCTTGACCATCGCGTCGAGCTCGACGAGGCCTGCGAGGGCCGCCGTGAGCTCCGCCGTCGTCCAGTTCCGTGCCTGCGTCGCCAGGGTCCGGGCGCGGAACTCGCTGTTGATGCCCATCGCCCGGGCGGCCGCCGGGAGCGCCGTGCCGCCGGCCAGCCGGTCCCCGAGTTCGAGCAGCTCGACGACCCGCCGATGCAGGACCGTGAGGAGGATCGGCTCCGGCGTGGCGTCCAGGAGTCGATCGAGGGCGGTCAGTGCGCCGGCCTGATCACGCTGGCCGAAGGCGTCGGTCAGGCCCCAAACGGACCCGGGCGTGGCCTCGGCGACCAGGGCGCGAGCATCTTCGACCGTCACCGGTCGGCCATCGTCCACGTGCAGCAACGCGAGTTTGTCGAGTTCCATCGAGGCCACCCGGCTCAGGAACCGGCGGTCGACGTCACCGTCGGTGACGCGACTGCCCAGGCGGTCGGCGATCTCTCGGGCCGCGCCCGGGGCCATCGGCAGGCCTCGGTCGCGGGCTTCGGCCTCGAGCCAGGCGCCGAGGGCGGTCGGGCGCGGCGCGATGGCCCGAACGAGCTGCCCGCCGGCGGCCGTGACGGCATCGAACAGTCGACCCTTGGGCCCCTTGTCGCTCGACCGAGCGGCGGGATCGACGAAGACGACCGCGTTGCCGGGTCCCATGAGGGTCATCGCCTCCACCACCCGGTCGCGCGTCTCATTGCGGCGGACCAGGGAAGAGGGATCCGCGACCACCGCCAGCGTGCCGCCCCCGAACAGGACGGACGTCGCGAGTCGCTCATGCAGCTGCGCCGCGACGGTCGTGGCGTTGGCCTGATCCACCTTCACGTCCCAGCGTTCGAGTGGCGCACCGTGCGCGGTGGCCAGCTCGGTCGCAAAGCGCGTGACCACGCGTTGCGCCAGGAGGTCGTCGTCGCCCCAGACGTACAGGATGGCCGAGGTCATGCGGGATGCCCGGCGGCGCGGTCGCGCGCGGCGGCGGCGCCGGCCAGCGCCCGGCCGGTCCAGGCCAGTCGGCGAACCGCATCCGGGGTCACGTCGGCGGCGCGGCAGACATCAGCCTCCAACCGCGCGGCACGCGCCTCGACACCGGCCCACGTGATCGCGTCCCAGCCGTCGGGGTAGCGCCGGCGCCACGACGCGAAGCGGTCCGCCATCGACTCCAGTCGCTGGCCGGCGCGCTTGTCGGCGTAGGCGACGATGCGTTCCTCGCGGCTCGCGAAGGCCGCCCAGTGGCGGTGCGCGTCGCCGTCGATGAGGCGGGTCACGGGGTGGCCCGCGACCGCTCGTGCCAGTTCCGCGTGGCCCTGTCGCGTCAGCCATGCCGCTGATCCCTCGCCGTGCGGGAGGGCCCGGGCCGGATCGCCGGCGGGCAGGAGCTTGTCGACATCGTGGAGTAGGGCGGCCGCCTCCACCGCGCGGCGATCCACCGCGATCCCGCGCGCGGCGATCCGGGCCGCCAAAAGGCCGGCGACCTCGGCCACGGCGCGCGCGTGCGCGAGGAACCAGGGTGGGGGATCCAGGGAGAGCAGCAGGGCAGCGGCCTCGATCCGGGAGGGGACCGTCATCGGGTCGATGGTACCCGACCGTCTCGCTCGGCCCGGCCGGGCGGCCGACGGATCCGCGCGTCGGCGACGCAGCGGCAACGGCGCCCTGGCCCGGATCCCGTAAGTCGATCGGCGCCGGCCGTGGCGGATCGCCGAAGCCCGGGATCGCGCACAGGAAGGCGGCCGGCCGGCCGGCGACGCGCGCGACGACGGGTATCGGAACGGCTCGCGCCGCGACACCCGGACGCGGGTCGCGGCGGATCACCGGGCCGGTCGGCTCGAACGTGACCGTCACGGTGCCGTCCACATCGGTGCGGTAGACCCTGGCGCCGGTCGCGGCCAGGCGCTCCATGGTCGCGCGAGCCGGGTGACCGTACGGATTGCCGGTGCCGGCCGACGCGATCGCGACCCGCGGCCGGACCGCGGCGAGGAACGCGTCGGTCGTGGCGGTCCGGCTGCCATGATGCGCGACCTTGAGCACGTCGACCGTCGGCAGGGCGGCTGCCACCAGCGACGGATCCACGTCCTCCTCGACGTCGCCAGCGAGCAGAAAGCGCCGTTCGCCGACCGTCCCCAGCAGCACGACCGAAACGTTGTTGATGCCTGTGCCTGATTCGGCGGGCTCGGCGGGCACGGTCCCGGGGAGTGGCCAGCGGACCTCGAGCAGGACGTCGTCGACACGCAAACGGTCGCCCGCGGCGATCGTGCCATGCATGGGAGATGCCGCCCCGACGAGCGCTGCTACCCACGCGCCGTACCCAGGGCCCGGGCCGCGCATCCCGGGCTCCAGCACCCGGTCCACGCGATAACGGGCGAGCAGCAGCGCGAGACCGGCCACGTGATCCTCGTGCGGGTGGGTCAGGATGACGACATCGATCCGTCGGTCCCACGGCGGCAGCCGTCGGTCCAGCTCGACGAGGAGTCGGTCCGGGTCCGGGCCGCCATCGACGAGCAGTCGCCCGCCACGCGAACCCTCGAGCAGGATCGCGTCGCCCTGTCCCACATCCAGCACCGACAGGCGCGCGACGCCCGGTGGTCGTGACGCCGCGATCGCCCCGGTGCAGGCCAGGGCGACGACCACGGCCATGGTGGCGACCCGTCGGTGCCGCGTCAGCGTCGCAGGAGGCATCCGAACGGGCGAGCGTGTGCCGCCGGGAGCAACGGCACCGACACTCGGCTCGGGTCCCCGTGACGTCCCCGACCGCTGCCCGGCGCGGCGGCGCATGACCGCCACGATCGCGGCCGTGAGGGAGAGTGCCAGGAGGCCCCCGACCGGGGGCTCGACCTCCAGGCTGGCGAACGGGACGGCGGCCGCGGCATCGACCATCGCGATCATGAGTCGCAGGCCCACCCACGCTGGAACGGCCAGCACGGCGCCGAGCGCCGTCGGGGCACCCAGCCCGACGAGCATCCCGCCGACCATCGCGAGGATGCCCGCGGCCATGACCGGGGCGACGAGGGGGACCACCAGCAGGTTGATGCCCGGCGCGATGAGCGCGACACGCCCGAACGACGCGAGCACGATCGGCAGGGTGGCGAGCTGGGCGGCGAGCGAGACGCCGAGACTCTCGGTCAGCCAGCGCGGGAGCCGGCCGCGGGTGCGTCGCTCCAGGCGTTCGGTCGTGGGCGTCGCCCAGGCGATGAGGCCCGCGGTCGCCAGGGTCGAGAGTTGGAATCCGGCGTCGCCGACGAGGCCTGGATCGGCCAGGAGCAGGAGCATGGCTGCCCAGCCGAGCGCCGCGGCGGCCCGGCCCGAACGTCCGGATTCGCGCGCCAACAGGACGACCCCGGCCATGGCGCCCGCCCGTAGAACGGAGGGTGACGCGCCGGCAAAGGCGATGTAGGCGACGATCGCGAGTGAGGTGACGATCGCCCGGCGACGTCGCCCCAGCCGACCGGCGAACGCGCCGATGGCCGCCGCGACGATCGCGATGTTCCAACCGGAGATCGCGACGACGTGACTGACCCCGGCCGTCGTGAACGATGCAGCGACCGCGCGATCCACCCGGTCCCGGAGGCCGATGAGGATCCCCGCGGCGAGACCAGCCTCAGGTTCGGGCAGGACCCGGGTCAGGGCCTCCCCGGCTTCACGTCGCCAGCGCTCCAGCCGGCGAGCGGGTCCATCTGCTGCCGGCACGACCTCCAGCCGGTCGCCTTGCAGGGTCCCCCAGGCTCCGATCCGCTCCAGGTACTGCCCATACGAGGAGTCGGGTCGTTCGCGTGTTCGTCCCTCGACGGACACGACATCGCCGGGCTCGATGGGTGGATAGCGCGGGAGGGTCGCCGCCAATCGCGTCATGCCCGGGGTCACCTCGTTGGCGACCATCGATAGCGTGGCGACCTGCTTGCCGTCTCTGGGTGACCCGACCGCTTCGACGAGCATCGTCCAGGGCCCATCGCCGACCGGCGGCGCCGGCGCGCCGGTGTGTGGCGGCGAGAGCGCCATGCGCGCGCCGAGCAACAGCGCCCCGGCCGCGATCGTCACCAGAACGCCGCCCGCCGGCCGCCGCCGGCCCAAGCCAACGACGAGACATGCCAGCGCGGCCACCACGACAAGCGCCACGACCTCGCGACCGGGCGCGAGCGCCGAGATGCCCAGCGCGGCCAGCGTCCCGCCGACCGCCAGCCAGCCGCTGCGTGGCACCTCAGCTCACCGCGACGAGCTCGCGGATCCGCTCGAACGTCTTCTCGCCGAGCACACCCCGTGACCGTAGGTCGTCCACGGTCGTGAACGGGGCCTCCTCGCGGGCGGCGATGATCTTCTCCGCCGTCACGGGCCCGATCCCGGGAAGCGCGTCGAGTTGCGCTGGCGTGGCGCGGTTCAGGTCCACCAACGCCGAGCCGGCGCCGTCCCTGGGCGAGGCAGAGGCGATCCCGGTCGCAGGCTCGTCGCGCGACGGGACGTGGACCCGGTCGCCGTCATGGAGCGGAGCGGCCAGGCGGACCTCTGCCTCAAGACGTGCCGTGTCCACCCGCGGGCCGTACCCGCCGGCTGCCTCGATGAGGTCGGCCACGCGCGCCGACGAAGCCAGCCGGAACACGCCTGGCCGGGCCACGGCCCCGATGACCTCGACGACGATCTCGCCGGGCGCGCCGACGTCCGATCGAGCGCCGCCCGATGCGACCGGGATCGGCGCGCTGCCGCTGGGGCCATCGATCGCGATCTGGTCGCCTGATCCGGAGGTCACCGCGAGGAAGAAGGCGGCGACGGCGAGCGCCAGGGCCGCGGTGACGAGCACCGCGGTCTGCAGTAACCCAGACCGAGCCGCCGCCGGATCGGCGACCTTGGTAGCGCCCGCGGTCGGCGCCGGTCCGGGAGCCGCCTCCGTCTCGAGCGGCGCCTCGATCAGGCGCCACGGTGGTATCGCGCTAGGTCCCACGGCTCGGACTCCACCGGCGGGCGGGTCACCGGCGAGGCGTCGCGAAACGGATGACGTCTCGCCACCTCGGGGGCACTTCCGACGCGGCGAGACGTCTGGCGCGGACCTTAGCGCACGCCCGTTAGCTGCGACTTATCTGGCGGCCGCCGTTCGTGCCCGGCACCTCGATGGCCCACAGCCCCCAGCCGTGCTGATCCCAGTGGGCCTCGATCTTGTCGATGAACGCGTTCGAGACCTCCGCCGACTGGAGGCCCTGGAAGTGCTCCATCACGACCGGATCCTGGTTCAGGGTCGCATAGGCTGCCCGGTCGGTATCGCGAAATCGCCGAAGGACCAGGCGCTCCGTCCGGATCATGCCGTCGCGGACAGGAAGACACGGCGGACAGGCCCTGCGTCCCCATCCACCGTGTGTGGGTTGATCGTGATCGGGGCATGTTCGGGCATGCCCCAGAGGTTACTTGCTCGCGGCCAGTGCCTGGTTCAGGTCGTCGGCGACACACTCGTCGAGGCGTCGGACAGCCGCCGTGCTGCCACGGCTGACCAGGGCCAGCCCATGGGCCAGGCCGCGGACCAGGAGGTTCGGGCGGGACGGCCATCCGGCCGCGGCCTCAAGGGCGCGTCGGTCGCGGGCTGCATCGAGCGCCCGGTCACGGGCGAGGTCGAGGGCCAGGAAGGTGTAGTAGTGATTCATGGTCGAAGCTCCAGATCGAGACGGTTCGCGCGTGTCGCGGGATCAGCGGGTATGGTCGTCGGGCATCGCGGGCCGGGAGTCCACGCCCCAACGGATGGATGAGGCCCCAAGGACCGCGAGACCGATGATGAGGATGAGGACCATGACGATGGCTTCCACGTCCGTCTCCCTGCGAGCGATAACCGTTTTGTGAGGTCTTATCGGTTACTGGTGAAAGGTACCTGCTTGCGCGTAACCTGTCAACAGGACTAAAGTGGTTAGCATCATGTCAACGACTGTTTCCGATCCGTTGTCCCGGGGCCACGCGCACCACGTCCGACTCGACGACACCTTCGACTTCCTGAACACCGAAGAACTCGAGAATGGTTTCCTGGTGGACCACCTGGCGACACTCGATGACGCGCTCGCCTGGTTCGTGGGGCGCGGCGTGATCCACGGGGAAGGCGCCGATCGACTCCGAGCCCAGGCGATGGCGGATCCCGTCGCGGCGGCTCGCGACCTGGCGCGCGTCCATGCCGTGCGTGGCGCGCTGCGCGAAGTGGCCGACGCCCTGGCCGAGGAGCGTCCGCCACGGTCCGGGGCCCTTGACACCGTCAACCGTGCCCTGCACGCCCGTCAGGTCATCGAACTCGTGCCCGCCGCCGATGGCTGCGTATCTGTCGACCATCGTCACGTCGGCGACCCGGTCGACGACGCGCTCGCCCGCCTGGCCGATCCGCTGGTCACGGAACTGACGTCCGGCCACCCGGAACGCATCCGGATCTGCGACAACGACACATGCCGCTGGGTCTTCTACGACACCTCACGCACCGGCAAGCGACGATGGTGCGACATGTCTACCTGCGGCAACCGCGCCAAGGCGGCGCGCCATCGCGCCCGGGTCAAGGGCGTCGGCGACGCCGACGGGGATGCCACCGCGTCCGCCTGAACCCAGTCGCTGGCCGGTCAGCCGGCGCTCTCCAGCGTCGAGCGGACCTCGCCGGCGAGCCGGGTCATCGACTCCTCGTCGTAGGGCGAGGGGAAGCCCGCGATGAGGTGCCGGTAGCCGATCTCCAGGAACGGCGCGAGCATCTCCGCGACGTCCTCCGGCGTGCCGACCGGCTGGTTCTTCCATGCCTCCGCTCCACCGTTGTGCGCGGCGATCTCGCGCTGGACGCGCACCGCTTCCTCGCGCGAGTCGCGGATGATCACCGTGCCAAGGCCGGTCGTCCGTTCGATCTCCGACGGGTCGCGGCCGACCGTCTCGCAGTGCTGGATGAGGATCGCGTCCTTGCGCTTCACGTTCTCGATGCCGCCGCCGACGTTATTGGCGTCGCCGTACTTCGCCACGAGCTTGAGCGTGACCTGCTCCCCGCCACCACCGATGAGGATGGGCAGGCGTTTCTGGATCGGCATCGGGTCGTTGCGCACAGCCTTCGCCTTGTAGCGCGGGCCGGTCGCCGTCGGTTCCTCACCGTGGAGCATGCCGCGCATGATCGGCAGCGCCTCGCCGAGCCAGCGCAGTCGTTCCGGGAAGCCGTCACCGAACGGGAGGCCGTACGCCTCGTGCTCGGTCTCGAACCACGCACCACCGATGCCCAGGATCGCCCGGCCGCCGGAGATGTGGTCGAGGGTCGTCGCCATCTTGGCCGTCAGGGCGGGCTCGCGGAACGTGTTGGCTCCGACCATGAGCCCGATCCGGACGCGTTCGGTGGACTGCGCCCAGGCCGCCAGGGTCAGCCAACCCTCGAAGATCGGGCCCTCATGGCTGCCGACGATGGGGTACAGGTGGTCCCACGTCCAGAGCGTGTCGTAGCCCAGGCGCTCCACCCGCTGGCCGGCCGCAAGCAGGCTCGGCCAGTCGGCGTACTGGTTCCAGCAATTCGCACCGAGCTTGATCGCGGACAAGAGCGCCTCCAGGGTCGATGAGTCGGAGCGCCGAGGATAGCAGGTGATACCATACGCGTCAGGTCATACCCATGTTAGTGTGTTCTACCGGAGTCTAGAAGTGATACGAGATTGGGTCGGACCAGATCGCCTCGGCTCCGCGAAGGTCGGGCCCAAAGGCCAGATCGTCATCCCGAAGCCCATGCGCGATCGCGTCGGGATGAAGCCCGGGGCCACCGTGTTCCTGCGCCAGGCGGACGACGGCGGGATCACCATCGAGTTCGCGTGGAATGACCTCGACGAGGTCCCCGACTACTTCGCCCGATTCCCCGTCCAGCCGGGCATGGAGGGCAAGTCGTCGATCGACATCCTGCACGAGATCGATCGCGAGGACGAAGCGATCCTGGAAAGGAAGTACGGATCGTGGCCATCGACGCCTATGTCATCGACGCCCAGCCCCTTGTCGCCTTCATCAAGCGCGAAGCCCACTGGCAGCGCGTCAGCGACGCGATCGCGGCGTCGGCCCAAGGTTCGTTCGAGCTCCGACTGACGGCCGTCAACGCCGGCGAAGTGATCATGGCCGCGGAACGTCACCTGGGTTCGGCGGCGGCCCATGGCGCGCTCGCAGGGATCCAGCAGTGGACGGATGTCATCGACGTCGACCTCGAGCTCGGCGCCCGGGCTGGCTGGTTCAAGTTGCGCGGCGGGATCTCGTACGCGGACTGCTTTGCGGCCGCGCTGGCCCATCGCGACGGGCTGCCGCTGATCACCGGCGACCCGGAGTTCCGACGGGTCGAGGACGTGATCAGGATCGCCTGGCTCGAAACGCTCGGCTGAGGCCTCAGGGGCAGGGACCGGGCGGGACCGCCTCGCCTGGCGCCGGAGCGACAAGCGGGTCCGGCACGCCGACCACGATCCGGACGATGCCACAGGGAACGCTCTGCTCGAGGCCGATCGGGATCGCGCCGCCGGTCAGCGATGCCGCCTGGGGCTCGTTGACGCCCAGCTCGGCGAGGACCGCTCCGGACTCGGTGCGCACCTCCACGTCGTAGGGCGCACCGCCGTGATCGCCCAGGGTCTGCGTCGTCGAGGCGCCGGCCGGATAGGTCCCGACCCAGTCGCCGTTCACGTACAGGCCGACCGGGGTGTCCGTCAGGTTGTCGAGGGTGATCGGGATGTCGCCGACTCCCATTCGGGCGCACGCGCTCATTCCGATGGCCATCGCGGCCACGAGCCCAAGGATCACGACCCCGCGACGCATCACAGGGCCAGTCGAGCGACGACCTCGCCGTCGTCGACCTCGCCAGTCGGCTCGAACCCGAGGCCGCGGTAGAACGGCTCCGGCCCGCCGTCCGCGGGCACCCAGCTCACCAGCAGTTCCGTTGCGCCGGGCACGGCCCGAGCGTGCTCGACGACCTGGGCGATGGCGGCCCGGCCGTAGCCGCGGCCCTGGTAGCGCTGGTCGATCATGAAGCGCCACAGGTAGACCTCTGGCTTGTCGAGATCGATCGAGAGCATCACGAAGCCGACCGGGACGTCATTGGCGACGACGGCCCGGAACCAGGCCTTCGGCTCATACATCGCCTCGGCGAACGAGACCGCGTTGGGCGCCACGAAGCCGCGCTGCTCGGGTGCGACGTGGAGGAGGCACACGAGCCGGACCGTCTCGCCGGTCACCTGGCGCAGGTCGACGCGAGCCTCCGGCCCCGGGCGCGGTTCAATGGCGACGGCGCCCTCCCCGTCCGCCCGGCGACGATCCGCCCAGTCGGCGATGCCCTCGGCCGCCCCTTGGCCCTCCTCAGGCATCGCGCAGGACGATGTTGATGAGCTTGCCGCCGCCGGCCACGATGACCTTGGTCGGCGCCCGGCCGTCGAGCAGGGCCGCGATCTTCGGGCTGGCCAGGGCGGCCGCCTCCAGGGCCGCTGCGTCGATGTCGGCGACGACGACGATCCTGTCGCGCAGCTTGCCGTTGACCTGGACCGGGACCTCGCGCGTGGCCTCGGTCGTCGCGGAGACGTCTACCACTGGCCACGACGCCGTGTGGATGCTCGTCCACGTCTCGCCGGCGGCGGTCGCACGTCGCGACCACAGCTCGTCGGCGATGTGCGGTGCGGCCGGAGCCAGCATCAGGAGCAGCAGGCGGATCGCCTCGTCCCAGGCGGGCCCGCCCGCTACCGACGTCCCGCGGTAGTGGAACAGCGCATTCGAGAGCTCCATGAGCTTCGCCACCATGGTGTTGAAGCGGAACGCCTCGTAGTCGGCGGTCACGTCGCGCAACGTCCGATGGGCCGCTGCGCGGATGGCGCGCTCGGCATCGCCTTCGGACTCGCCGGCCGGCAGGTTGCCGGCTTCGGGGTCGCCGCCCTCGCGGCCTCGCGCATCCAGGACCAGCGTCCACACGCGGTTCAGGAACCGGTGCACGCCGCCGATCCCGGTCGGGCTCCACGGCCCGCCCTGGTCCCACGGCCCCATGAACATGAGGAACAGCCGGACGCTGTCGGCGCCGTAGCGCGAGACCAGTTCGTCCGGGTCCTGGACGTTGCCCCGTGACTTGCTCATCCGCTCGCCGTCGGCACCCAGGATCTGGCCCTGGTTGAACAGGCGCAGGAACGGCTCGCCGTCACGGACCAGGCCGCAGTCGCGCATCGCCTTGGTCCAGAAGCGGCTGTAGAGCAGATGCATGACCGCGTGCTCCGCGCCGCCGGTGTACTGGTCGACCGGCGTCCACGCGTCCGCCAAGGCCCGATCCACCGGGCCGCCCGCCTTCTCCGGGGAGAGGTAGCGGAACCAGTACCACGACGAATCGATGAACGTGTCCATCGTGTCGGTCTCGCGCCGGGCCGGGCCGCCGCACTTCGGGCAGGTCGTGTGCAGGAACGCCTCGTCGTGGTCCAGCGGGTTGGAGCCGCTGCCCTTGTAGTCGACCGTCTTGGGCAGGAGCACCGGCAGGTCCTCGTCCGGGACCGGCACGATCCCGTCCGTCGGGCAGTACACGATGGGGAACGGCGTGCCCCAGTAGCGCTGCCGGCTGATCAGCCAGTCGCGCAGTCGATACGTGACCTTGGGCTCCGCGGCGCCGGTCTCGGCGAGCCTGGCGACGATCGCCGCCCCACCCTCGTCGGCCGTCAGGCCATCGAACGGGCCGCTGTTGACGAGTCGCTCGTCCGCGGCGTGCGCGATGTAGGCGACCTCCATCGGCGCGTCGGCGTCTGTGCCCGGGGCCGCGACGACGCGCCGGATCGGCAGCCCGAACTGCCTCGCGAACGCGAAGTCGCGCTCGTCGTGGGCGGGCACGGCCATGATCGCGCCCGTGCCATAGCCGGAAAGCACGTAGTCGGCGATGAAGATCGGGATGCGCTCGCCGTTGACCGGGTTGATGGCGTCGGCGCCGATCGACACGCCGGTCTTCTCGCGGTCGGTCGACAGGCGATCGATCTCCGTGCGGCGGCGCGCCTGCTCGACGTAGGCATCGACTTCCGCCCGGCGCTCGGGTGAGGTCAGGACGGCGACCAGCGGATGCTCCGGCGCCAGGACCATGAACGTCGCCCCGAACAGCGTGTCCGGGCGGGTCGTGAACACGCGCAGCGTCTCGTGTTCGGGATGATGGTCGGAGGGCGCGGTCGTGAAGTCGATCTCGGCGCCTTCCGAGCGGCCGATCCAGTTCGTCTGCTGGAGGCGGATCGGCTCCGGCCAGTCCAGGCCCTCGAACGACAGCAGTTCGTCGGCGTACTTCGTGGTCCGCAGGTACCACTGCTCCAGGTCGCGCTTCTCGACCAGCGCGCCGCAGCGCCAGCAATGGCGGTCCGTGCCTTCGACCTGCTCGCGCGCGAGCGTCCCGTCGTTGGGGCACCAGTCGACCGGCGACTTCTGGCGATAGGCCAGCCCGTGCTCCAGGAACTGCAGGAACAGCCACTGGTTCCAGCGATAGAAGGCGGGGTCCGCCGTGACGACCTCGTGGTCCCAGGCGAAGGTCGCACCCATCGTCCGGAACTGGGTACGCATCTTCTCGATGTTGGCCATCGTCCAGGTGAACGGATGACCGCCGTTCTTGATGGCCGCGTTCTCTGCCGGCAGGCCGAAGGCATCGAAGCCGATCGGGAAGAAGACGTTGTAGCCGTGCATCCGGCGATAGCGCGCCAGCGCGTCCGACGGCGTGACGATGTACCAGTGGCCGATGTGCAGGTCGCCCGACGGATACGGGTACATCGTGAGCAGGTAGTACTTGGGCTTGCTGTGGTCGGCGAGATCCGTGTCGTACAGGCGCAGCGCTGCCCACTGGGCCTGCCAGCGCGGCTCGATCGTCGTCGGGTCGTAGCGCTCGACCCGGCTGCGGCTGTCGGCGGTATCGGTCACGGTCGTGGTGCGTCGGCGGGTTCGGTCATCGTGCCGGAATGCTAGCGCCCGAACGCCGCGGGCGATGCACGGACCCGCCGATCAACGCGGCGTTTCCCATCCGACGGTCCTTACGTCGATCGATCGACGCGGTCTGGCGCTCCCTCCGACGATCGTCCCCTGGGGCAGTACGCACGTTCAAGGGACGCTGCAGATGGCCGGTCGTCCATCTATCCCGTCGACGTATGGTCCGCCCGATGGGACGCGGCCGCTGGCTGCGTCGTGGTATCTGGTGGAGCTACGGGGACTCGAACCCCGGACCTCATGCATGCCATGCACGCGCTCTTCCAGCTGAGCTATAGCCCCACGGAGGCCGGATTGTAGCAGAGGGTCCGTCAGCCGCCGGGACTCGGGTCCGGGTGCCGCGAGACCAGTCAGTCCGGGTCGTATGCGGCCGGATCAACGGCCCAGCCAGCGAACCAGGCCGTCCCCGCGAACGAGTAGACCTGCCGACTATCGACGAGGATGGCACGGAGGAGCCCCTGGCGCGTACCGAGGGCGATGGCCGCTGCCGTGCCCCGCGGCTCCTCGCCGATGATCCCCAGGAGTGCTGGGCTATCTGAGCCGGACTGGAAGTCGATTCGCCCGACGTCGGTCGGCGAACCAGGCGTGTCGGCGAACGCGAGGACGACCTGGTGCGGACCCACGGCATCCGATCCATTGGCATCGCCGTCGAATAGCATCCACACAGACTCGCCGTCGGCTCCCCAGGCGAAGTCGTGGAGGCGTGGCGCCGCTTCGTATCTGAGCCACTCTGTGGCCGGCTCGCCGGTGGGATCGGTCTCGATGAGGAAGCACCCACTGCTCTCGGCGGTCGCTCCGCTGTCGCATGCCTCGCCGAGCGTGTGTGCGCCGTCTCCGGCCGGCCGCTCGAGACCCGTTCGTTGGAAGACCGAGGGCAGGTCCGCGGTCGGGGTGAAGGTCCCATCGAACCCGATCGCCCCGGGCGTGTCGCCGTCTCGCCCGAGCAGACGTGTGCCGTCCTCGTGAGCGACTGCTGGTCCGAACGGTGCATTGGCGCCGGACGAGCCGGCCGGCATTGCCCGCACCCCGACATCGAACGGAAGCCGCGCCATGTATCGGTCGCCGACGCGGACCTGCCAGATCTCGTCACCGCGGCGGGCATAGAGGACATCCACCTCATTCCAGGAGGCGGCCTCGAAGCCATCGAGGATCCACGGGTCGGCGTCCGGAGCACGGACGTCGACCAGGGCGAGGGCCGGGGTCGTGGTCTCCTCGGTCGACCCACGGCGGAATGGGATCGCCAGCCGGCCGGTCGTGCTGATGGCCGGCGCCGTCGCGCCGAACTCATCGATGGATCCATCGGCAGGCAGGATCCCGCCAGGAATGGTAGCGATGGGGGTCGACACGCCAGTCGTCGGGTCGACGCGGAACACCACGAAGGTGTCGGGCCGGGTGAGGTCCGCACCGGTAGGGCGGACGAGGATCGCCTGCGTCCCATCCCCCAGCGGGTTCGCCGCGCGCGGTGTCGGCTGCGATGTGCTGCTCGGTACGCGCGTTGGCGCAGGTGCAGCGGTCGTCTCGGCCGGGCCAAGCGACCCGCTCGCTGTCGGCGATGGGCTCGGGTCGACGCCGACCGCGGGCATCCCCAGCCAGCCGTTGCCGATGGCCACGATGGACCCGATCGCCACGACAGCGACCGCCGCGGCGACCAGGGAGAAGCGCTGGCTGTTCCTCGCCCGACGGCGCAGGAGGAGCCGTCGCTCCAATTCGGCGGGGGTGATAGTCAGGGGCTGCCCGTCGCCTTCGGCGCGGAGGGCGTTGCGCAGCTGGTCCTCGAGTCGGCTGTCATGCATGGTTCGTGGCCTCCCCGAGGCTGGTGCCGAGCGGATCGGCGAGATGGATGCGCAGGCGATCGAGCGCGGTCTGCAGTTGCGCCTTGATCGTGTTCGGGCTCTTGCCAAGGGTCGTCGCGACCTCGTCGACCGACAGGTCGGCGTAGTAGCGCAGGACGATCGCCGCGCGCATCTGGACGGGCAGGTCGGCGATGCCGTCGAGGAGCGCGATGCGGGTCGAGCTGTCGCCGCCGAGGTCCCCGGCGGCGGCGCGATCGGGCACGACCTCCAGGCGGACGATGCGGCCGGAGCGCCGGCGCGAGGCCAGCGCGTGGTTCGTGGCCACGCGCAGGAGCCACGCTCGCAGCGCCCGTTCGTCGCGGATGGAGCCGCCCTTCTCGAACGCGGTGAGGAGCGTCTCGATGACGATGTCCTCAGCCTCGGCGCGGTCGCGGACGATCAGGTACGCCACGCTCTGGAGCTCGCGGCCGTAGGCATCGAGCAGGTCCGCCAGGGTCTCGGGTCGCCGCCTTCGGAGGGCTTCGACGGTCATCGGTCCATGCCTGCGGTCTCCAGGTTCGCCGCCGTTGGGCCGGCCGCGTCGAAGGGTAGATGTGCGAGCACCGCGTTTCGGGCTAGTGGCCGCTGCATGGTGGCATCATGACCGTGCGATGACCGCCTTCGATCTGCTCCTGCGCGGCGGCCTCGTGGTCGATGGCACCGGCTCGCCCGGGCGTTTGGCGGACGTCGGGGTGCTGGGTGATCGGATCCTGGCGATCGGTGACCTGTCGGCCGTCGGCGAGGGTGAGGCCGCGACGACGCTGGATGTGGCGGGGCGCGTGGTCAGTCCGGGGTTCATCGACCCGCACGGGCACTCCGACGGCTCGCTGTTCCTGGATGGCGGTCTCGTCAGCCACCTTCGCCAGGGGTTCACGACCCAACTGTCGGGTAATTGCGGTGATTCGCTGGCCCCGATCACGGACGTTGGGCGCGAACTCGTCGAACTGTCCTTGCGACCCAATGCCCTGGTGGCCCGCTGGCGGACGTTCGCCGAGTACCTGGACGCTGTCGCGAGGCAGGAACTGGGCTTGAACGTCGCGTTCCTGGTCGGCCACGGGACGGTCCGAGGCTCGGTCCTTGGACCTGACGCACGAGCGCCCGACGACGAGGAGCTCCGGGCGATGGTCGGCGAGGTCGAGCAGGCGATGGACGTGGGGGCGTTCGGGCTGTCGTCCGGGCTCATCTACGCGCCCGGGATGCACGCCGCGGCCGATGAGGTCGCCGCGCTCGTCATCGCCGCCACCCGGCGCGGTGGCCTGTACGCGACCCACATGCGCGATGAGACCCGCGGCGTGTTCGACTCGCTCGCCGAATCGATCGGCGCGATCCGGGCGGCGGCGGCAGCCGGTGTCGTGGCGCCACGCCTGCAGGTCTCGCACCTCAAGGCGGGCTCGACGGCGGTCTGGGGCCGGGCCGCAGAGGCGATCGCCGTCCTGGAGGCGGCGCGAGCGGAAGGCCTGGACGTGGCCGCTGATCAGTACCCGTACACCGCGGCCGCGACGACCCTGGCGACGATCCTGCCGCCGGCGCTGTTGAGTCTGGGCGTGGACGACGCGCTGCTCGCGCTCAGCGACCTCGACGTGCGCGGCCGCGTCCAGGCCGAGATCGCCCAGGGCGTGTCCGGGTGGGAGAACGTCGCCGCTGATCCGGGCTGGAGCGGCATCGTCATCTCGTACGCGGCAAGCCACCCCGAGTGGAGCGGTCGGTCGTTGGCCGAGCTCGGGGAGATGCTGGATCGAGATCCGGCCGACGTGGCGTTCGACGCGTTGATCGACGACCACCTGGACGTGTCGGTCGTCATCCACTGCATGGCCGAGGCGGACATCGAGTCGATCATGGCCGTGCCATGGATCGCGGTCTGCACCGACGCCGAGGGCCGGCGGCCCGGTCACCCGATCCTGGATGCCGGCAAGCCGCATCCGCGGACCTATGGGAGCACGGCCAGGGTCCTGGGCACGTATGTCCGCGAGCGCCGCGTGCTGTCACTGCAGGCCGCGGTCGCCAAGATGACCTCGGTACCGGCCGCTCGCCTGGGCCTGCGCGACCGGGGAGCGCTCCGCGAGGGCGCCATGGCGGATCTCGTCGTCTTCGATCCCGCGAGCGTGGCGGACATCGCGACGTACGCCGAGCCGGCGCAGCACCCGGTCGGCATCGAGCACGTCGTGGTCAATGGCCGACTCGCGGTCCGTGACGGCGTCGAGACCGGCGAACGGGCGGGCCGCCTGCTCCGCCGCGCCGGCTGACGCGGAGCGTGCCCACCGACGAGCGTTCAGCGACCGTGTTCCTGCCCGGCGGCCCGATCGTCTACACCCTCCGGCACTCCGCCCGGGCGCGCAACCTCCGCGCGGTCATCCACCCGGAGCGTGGCGTGGTCGTCACCGTGCCCGCGACGAGGGTCGGCCGCGTGGACGGGGAGCGGCGTGCCGCCGAGTTCCTTGGCCAGCGCGAGGGCTGGGTGCGCCGCCACCTCGCGAGGCACGCGGCAGAGGACGCGGTCTTGGCGACGCGCGGCGGCGCACGCGACGGTGGGTCGATCCCGTATCTCGGCGAGCTGCACCGGGTGTGGGTCGTGCCGGCGGTCAGCGGCGTCCGCCGCTCCGATGTCGCGCACCTCGTGGCCACCCGGGAGCTGGTCATCCACCGGGTCGCCACCGAGCGGCGGACGGACCCGCAGGTCCTGGAGCGCTGGCTGCGCGAGCGGGCGCGTGATGCCATCGACGAGGCGATCAACCGGCATGCCTCGGTGCTCGCGGTCAGCCCGGCCGCGGTCACGCTGCGCGACCCTCGCTCGCGCTGGGGGAGTGCCTCGCGACAGGGTCGGCTGTCCTTCTCCTGGCGGCTGATCCTGGCTCCGCCGGCAGCGCTCGAGACGGTCGTGGTCCACGAGCTCGCGCACCTGCGCGTGTTCGGGCACGGGCCACGGTTTTGGGCACTCGTCGCCACGCGTCAGCCCGATCATCGCGTCTGGCGGCGCTGGCTCCACGACCACGCGACCGGCCTGCACGCCGCCCTCATCCCGCGCTCCGCGTCCTGATTTCAGTTCGGTAGGCCCTGCGTCTGACGGTCCAGGAGAGTGGTCACGGTCGAGCCCGTCCAGCGCAAGGGCTGGACATCGAGCTCGTCATGGGCGCCGTGGGCCAGTGCGTCCCAGATGTCGTAGGCCAGGTCCGGATCGACGTCGTCGGGCAACGCCACGACCGTGTTCCGAACAGGCGTGAGCAGGACGCGTGGATCGGCGCCAAGGTGCGGCCGCAGGACGTCCGGCAGCAGGACGAGCGACGAACCCCAGCCCTGGCCACTCACGGTCATCACGGCCGCGCCGGCGTGCTCGAACCGTTCGATCCGTGGCGGCTCGTCCACGACCAGGCGGCGCAGGTTCTCGAGCGCGGTCCCGAGCAGGGTCGCCTCGTCCACGCCCCAGTGCTCGATCAGGCGCCGATGGACGTGGCTGAAGGCCGGCCCGAAGTCGATCCCGAAGCCGGTCGGGATGCCTGGTGGCACTGGATGTGGATCGGCGAGGCCTCCGGCGGGTACGGGTGGCGGAGGCGCTTGAGGACCGGCAGGACCATGGGCGCGATCTCGGGCCACGGCGCCAGCGGGTCAAGCTGCGTCATCGCGCTGCGGATCTGCTCCATCAGGTCCGCGGGCATCGTGCCGCCGAGCGCCCGTACCTGGAGCCCGTCGTCGCGCCGGTCGTGGTCCTTGGCCTTGCGATGGGCGCGACGCTCCCGCTTGGCTGCCTTGATGGTCTTCATGGCGACCATGGTGCAGAGCGGCCCTCACCCGGCTCTCATCGCCCGCTTCACTGCCACGTATCCGGCGCCCACCACGGAGCCTGAGGCTCGACGTTGGTTGGTGGAGATGAGGGTGTCTGAGTTCAGGACATAGGTGACACCTGATAGGCGACTGGTGAGTCGGGACATGCGTGACAGTGCCGCGCATGTCGAAACACCGGGTGGCCGTCCTTAAGGTCGTCTCAGCGCAGTCGTCCGTCACCG
>JBPPMZ010000145.1:0-2305 GCA_051306295.1 Candidatus Limnocylindrales bacterium | reverse complement strand
CCGAGCAGCAGGATCTGGTCGAAGAGCGACTGCACCCCGCCCAGCCCGGCCCCGATGATGACCCCGGTCCGCTCCGCGAGATCACCCTCGAGGCGATCCGGGAGGCCGGCCTGGTCCATCGCCTGGCGGGTGGCGACGAGCGTGTACTGGACGTACCGATCCGTCCGTCGCTGCTCCTTCCGGTCGAGGACCGCCGACGGGTCGAAGTCCTTGATCTCCCCCGCGATGCGAGCGGTCAGGCGGGACGGGTCGAAGCGGGTAATGGGGCCGATGCCGGAGCGACCAGCCACGACGTTTGCCCAGGTGGTGGCCACGTCGTTGCCGACCGCGGTGAGCATGCCCATGCCGCTCACCACGACGCGTCGCCGGGGCAACTGCGGCGCCTCTCCTGCCGTTCCTGGTACGGCCATCACAGTAGGAGGTCGAACGAACTTGCGGACGCGTCCCCGTGAGACACATGCGATCTTCGATCCCTCATCGGGCTGCCGATTCCGCGACCATCGACGAGCAAGAGCCACCGCGCCTTTCGTGATCGAGACCGATTGGGCTGCGCCCGTGGGTCGTGCTGTATTGACCAGGCCGAGGGCTCCGGGGAGCGGAGCGGTAAGAAACGATAGAGCGCAATCAACAAGCGGTCAAACGGGCGTGAGGAACCCGGCGCCGACCCAGGCACCGGGGACGCCAAGGAGCACCGTCTGGGTGCGCTTTGCTCCGGTGCCGTTCGAGGTATGTGACGTTGCCCTGGACGGTTCGAATGGACTCGACGTCCTAGTCCCGGATCTCGAGCGCGAACTCATCCTCGAGACTGTGGCTTCCATCGACATCCTCGACTCGAGGACTTGGTCCCGGGATGTTGAACGCGAGCCCGCTAGCTCTAGCGCGCCTCAGCAGGCGGCTCACGGGACCGAGACTGGCTCGACTCGGCTTCATGGGCCTGGTCAGCTCTTGGTCGACCGGCCCCGGCGCTCGCCCCGGTGGCGTCGCGCCCGCAAGGCGACATCGAGTTGAGCGACGAACCCGGCGATGGCTCTCGACTGCTCCGGCGAGAGTTCAGCGAGTGCCGATTGGAACCGCTCGGTCTCGCGGTCCAGTCGTTCGGCCAGTGTCCGGGTGGCCCGGTTCGCCCACGCCAGACCGAGCAGCATCCCGCCAAGGGTGGACAGCCCGAACCTCGTCCCGGCCCTCGCCATCCGATCGAGAAGATCGCCGTCGTTGGCGCCGTGGCGCGACTCCTCGATACCGATCATCAGTGCCGCGATCGTACGGCCAGCCACGTCGACCGGCGTCCCAGGCTCCTCGAGCCCAGCCAACAGGTCTCCGAGCGCATCCTTGTATGCCGCCGTCTCCGGAGAGACGAGTGCTTCAAAGAGGTGCGCGCGGGCCGTTTCCCACGCCTCGTCCGTGCCGGGCGGACTCGCCACATCCGCGATCGTCTGGCGCGCAAGGTCGGTCGGCTCGAACAGGACGGGGGATCTACCGATTGCGTGGGCGTCCTGCCGGGTCGCGTAAATCGCCCGAACATAGCCCATCTTCTGGGCCAATCGGAGCATCCGGTATGCCGTCGTCGGCGCCACCTCGAGTCGCTCGGCCACCTGGCGATAGGCGATCGGCTGGTCGCGGCTCTCCGCATACAGGTCGAGCAGAACGGCAACGGCCGCAGACTGACGGTACGTCAGTTTCACGACCAGGTCTCATTCATGGCCGAGCAACCCTTCCTGACTTATGGACTTTTCATAAGAAAGCCTAAAGGGCAATGAACACCGGGTCAACACCGCGCGCCGGCGCCACAGCGCGCCGGCCCGCGTCGGCGGTCATGGACATTTGTGACTTACAGCGGGGCAGGACTGGACGTCATGCAAGGGAAGCGCTGGATACAATGACAACAGCTCCGTTCGACTTGGGAAATCAAGCGGGACTTGGCCCACGCCGCGCGTAATGGGTGGGTAATGTGTGCAGAGAGGGGAGACGCCCCGATTCCGATCGCCAGAACGCCCCCAGAATCAAGCGCAATCCCCGACGCGCCAAAAGAGTGAGGCGCACAAGTTGGGGTAGTGTCAGGCGCACTTCGCATCTCCGAGCCTCCTTGGAGATGCCGTCCGTCACTCTCAGAACCACATCATCTTGTGGTCTGAACCCTGTCAGACCCCACAGGTTGTGGTTTGGCTGGCGAGGAAGTGTCTGAGTTCAGGACATAGGTGACACCTGATAGGCGACTGGTGAGTCGGGACATGCGTGACAGTGCCGCGCATGTCGAAACACCGGGTGGCCGTCCTTAAGGTCGTCTCAGCGCAGTCGTCCGTCACCG
>JBPPMZ010000144.1:0-3647 GCA_051306295.1 Candidatus Limnocylindrales bacterium | reverse complement strand
GCCGCCCACTGCGAGATTCCGAGGCCGAGGATCGTCACCGTCACGAAGAAGGACGGCATGGCCGCGGCGTACACTGCGAACGCGACCGCGGCGAGCGCCGCCACGATCACCTGGCGGCGGCGCTGCTCTCGCTTGGTCAGGTTGCCGCCCTTGAAGGTCACGAACGGCAGGCTGATCGCGACGACGATCCCGATCACGAAGCAGATGAGCCGGATGATCGTGACGTCCCCAGTGGTCGCGCCCGTCATGGGGTTGAGCAGTCCGAGCACGGCGATGTAGATCGCGATCGCCTCCGCTGGGATGTACGCCGCAACGACCCGCAGCGAACTCTGGAGTGTGGAGTCGGGCTCCGCCGAATCGCCCTCGGCGAGCCGGGCCATGGTCGAAACGCTCATCGGATGCTCCTTTGAGAAGGGGCGGACGCCTCCGTAGAGAGTACGGCGCCGGGACGCGGAGTCAACGACCGGAGTGAGGAGAGATCTCAGCGCGCTGCGGCGCACGAGCGCGACAGTGCAAGCAACAGGTTCACCCGGAAGTCCTGGCGGGTTCGATACCCTGCCAAGGGCTAGAGGAGTCGGGCATCATGGTCCTCGGAATGGAACTTCAGCCGGACCCGATCTACGGTGGGGCGGCACTGACCGCGGCTCTGTTCGTCGGTCTGTTCGTCGCATCGTGGGTCGTCAACCGACTGGCAGCCCGAGCCCTTGATGACGCCGAACAGCGCTTCAATGCCCGACGGATCGTGCGTGCCGTCACGTGGTTCGTGGCGGTCATGAGCCTGATCGTGATCTGGCAACCGCTCGGGGGGGACCTTGCGCCGATGCTGGGTCTTGTTGCCGCGGGTCTGGCGTTCGCGATGCAAGAAGCGATCGGCGCGGTGGCGGGATGGTTCAACATCACGTTCGGGTCGATCTTCCGAGTCGGGGACCGCGTCCGTATGGGTGGCGTGCAGGGCGATGTGATGGACATCTCGCTGCTGAAGACCCGGCTCATGGAAATCGGCGACGACGCGCAAACGACGTGGGTGGGTGGGCGGCAGTACACGGGCCGGGTGGTCACGGTTTCGAACAAGGCCACCTTCACACACCCCGTGTACAACTACAGCATGTTCTTCGAATACATCTGGGAAGAGATCGAAGTCGCCATCCCCCACCACGGCGACTGGCGTCGAGCTTCACAGGTCCTCGAGGAAGAAGCTCGGCGACAGGCCGCGACCGCCGGCGCACGAGAGGCCATGGATGCCGTGCGGCGGCGCTTCCCAGTCCCTGAGGCTGAGATCGAGCCTCGGGTTTTCACCTCCGCCGACGAGACCTACATGCGGCTCGCGGTTCGCTTCGTCGTGCCAGTCCGCAGTGCCCGATCGGTCAAAGACGAAATCACTCGACGAGTTCTTCATCGCCTAGAGGCTGCCGGCGTCGAAGTCGTGGCTACCCAGGTCGTCCAACGCGCCCGCACCATCTGGGAACCCGTCGAACCGACCACAGATCCGTCGGAACCCGACACGACGACCTGAATCGCCCAGCGTGCGCGTGCTCGCCGGGACAAGGGTCCGAGGGACGACGCCGATAGACAGCCGTGGCCACCTCTGGTGCGGTTCCGCCCCTACGAGACGGCCTCGACCTTCATCCGAGACCAGCCGGCCCCGCCTGGCGGCTTACTCAGTCGGACTCCAGGCCCGGCACCACCAGCCAGCCAGTAGCCCGCCCCGCGTAGATCAGCTGCTCAGTCGTGAGGCCCGAGCGCGCCCGCAGGTCCGCCAGGTGTCGTTTCGCCGTGCCCGGCCGGACGCCGACGCGCTCCGCCGCCTCGGCAACGGATCCGCCGGTGGCGACGAAGGCCGCGAGGACGTCGACTTGGCGAGCCGTCGGCGTCCGCGGCAGCGAGCCGCGCAGATACCCGTCTCTCACGCTGGGCTCACCCGGCTCCGCGTGATCAGGCCCAGGACCACCGCCGTGACGGCAAGGATCGCGCCGATCTGGTCGGGGGCGAGGTTGAGGCCGAACGCCACGACCAGGGCGATGACCGCCTGGACCAGGGCGAGGACGAGCGCCGGCTCTCGGCCAAGGAAAGTGCCGGGCTGGCTGTCCATCACTTCACCCGGACCACGTCGCCCGGGTGAATGAGCCCGGGGTTGGCGCGATACCTCGCGTTCTCCGGGAAGGCGAGCAGCGCCTTGAGCGTCAGCCGGTGCGCGGCCGCGATCTCGCTCAGGGTGTCGCGCGCATTCACGGTCACGGTGACGATCGGCGGACGCATGATCGCGTTCGCCCGGGCGATGACATCGCCGAGGAACGCCTCGCGGCTCGCCTTGGGGCAGGGGCAGGACGCCCGGTTGACGCTGTTGATGTCGCTGTGGCCGTGGACGGTCGTGCGGTTCACCGGCAGCCCCGTCGCCTTCGCCATCGCGGCGATCCGGGCGGCGCAGAACTGCTTCTGGGCCACCGTGATCGGGTACGTCGAGCCGTAGCCGACGCACTCGAACTCGAGCCAGTACGCCTCGTTGGGGTTGTAGCCCTTCGCGCGCAGGCCGAGCACCTTGGCGATGCCGGCGTTGGCGGTGTTCGGGCTGGCGACGTCGCCGTTCGACCAGGCCGCGTACGTGGCGGGATCGACGGCCTCGACCGCCCAGCCGTCGCGGGCGACGTAGTAGTGGGCGGACGGTCCGTTCGAGCCGCCCCGGTTCGCATAGGTCCGCTCGTCGAGCGCCGCCTGGTGCCGGTCCGGGTTCGCGGCGGTCCGGCGGTTGCCGGTGATGTGGATACAGGCGAGGGTCGGCGCCTTCACCCGGCGCCGCGCACCCCGCGTCGGGAAGCCGTACGCCTTGTTCGTCAGGGGGGCGGTGACCGTCGTCATCTCACGCCCTTCCAGAAGGCCCCGGCCTCGAGTCCGAGGAGTGCGAGGATCGCGCCCAGGAGCGGCAGGAGAGTCCCGGGCGACATGTCGTAGCCCGGGATGACGGCGTCGAGGACGAGGAGGACAACGAGGACCAGCGTGAAGGTCGCGGCGGCGCCGATGCGGGCAGAGCTGTAGATGTCGGCCCGGTTCCGGCGGTCTGGCGCATCGCCTTTGTGCTCATCGCTCATGCCGGCGCAGTCGGTCGATCCAGGCATCGACGAGGGACGGAAGCAGCCAGCGATCGAGGGCGACGCCCATGCCGACGCCGGCGAGGAACGCTACCGCGAGCTCGACCCCGCTCATCGGTCCGCCGCGGAGTTGACGGCGCGGACGTACCCGGTGGGGGGAACCGGGAGTCGGTGTGGATCGGACCAGCGCGCCGTCATGCCCCCAAGGGTGGGGGCGGAGGGCCGCTGTTTCTAGCTGGCCGTTTGGGCCATGTCAGCGGTCGGGGAGACGCGAGTTACGGCACAGCGGCTAGAGGGTGGCGAGGGATGAGACTCGTGGATTCGTGGCCGCGAAGTTCTATCGTGCGATGGGGCCAGAATGCTGGCGACGCTAATTCGGGGCCGCGTGGCGTCGTGGACCTGGCCCTTCCTAGGCGTGGATAGCGCCGACTTAGCCCGGATCCACCGAACATCCCCGCCTGACGGCCCGATACGGCCCATTCGCAGGGTTCGACGGGTGAGCGACGACCCACGGAGGTCCCGATAGGGTCGATGAGGCGCCGACGGTGGGCCAGAGAGCCCTGA
>JBPPMZ010000143.1:0-22446 GCA_051306295.1 Candidatus Limnocylindrales bacterium | reverse complement strand
CCGCGCGGGGGGACCCCTCGGGGAGGGGGTCGTGACAAGTGCTCATCGACTCAGGATGTGACGGTCAACGTGCCGTGCATGGACGGACTGCCCTTGCCGCCGCAACAGGTGTCGCAATAGATGTCGTAGGTCCCGGGCTCGGTCGGCGCGGTGATGGTGACGATCTTGCGGCTCTCGCCGGTCGGTCCCGCGGCGGGTAGTTCCTCGTAGATGTCCAGCTCGTCGCTGATCATCGTGTGGACGCCGTTGTGCAGATGTGGGGCGGCGTCCGTCGTCCACAGCTCGAGCGTCACGAGCTGACCGGCCGGTACCTTGACGTCAGACGGGGTGAAGCCGGCCATGGACAGGCGGACAGGAATGGCCTCGGCGATCGTGGCCGCACCGCGCTGGCCAGCGAGATCGCCGAAGGCGAGGTAGCCGCCGACCGCGAGGATCGCCGCGATCACCAGGCCGAATGCTCCTTGGCGGATCAGTCGTGAGCTGCCCTCGGAGCTCATCGGGTCGGAGCCGGGCCGGGAGACGCATGGTGGGCTCCGTGGTCGCCGGGTGACATCGAGGACAAGGGGCCCATCGGCGAGCCGGCGCCCATCATCGACATCATCGAGGTCATGTCGGCCATGGAGTCGGTGCCCATCATCGACATCATCGAGGTCATGCCCCGCATGTGGCCGGCCATCTCCGACGAGGCGTCGTCCTTGGCCACGATGGTGCTCGCTGCCCCGATGGTGAGTCCGATCGCCAGGGATCCGGCGGCGATCACTCCGGTGATCTTGTTCGTCATCGCGATGTCTCCGTTCGGTCCGTCCGCAGCACGTTCCCGGCGCGTTCGAACTCCGTCTCGCTGATCTCGCCCCGCGCGAACCTGGCCCGAAGGATCGCCATCGCGTCCTCCCTGGCCGTGGCACCCTCAGGGCGGCCGACGATCAGCCAGACCATGAGGAGCAGCGTGGCGATCCAGACGACCATCCAGATCCATCCGTCGGTTGCCATCATCGTCAGGGCCTCCTGCCGGGGACCGGCGGACTTCGTCGGTCGTCATGACTGAACGTAGGCTCCCGCCCTGCCCGAGTCCATGGAGGCCGTGTCCGGTCTGACGCAAGGTTTGGTCAAGGCGCCAGAAGGCCTACTGTTGTGGCCTGATGCAGCCCCGGATCCTCCTCGTGGACGACGAAGCCCCGATCCTTGACCTGGTGCGTGGCTACCTCGAGCGCGAGGGCTACGTGGTCTCGACCGTCGAGGATGGCCTGAGCGCGGTCGACCGCGTCCGTAGCGATCGGCCGGACGTCGTCGTCCTGGACGTCATGCTCCCGGGCATCGACGGCTTCGAGGTCCTGCGTCAGATCCGGACCTTCTCCGACGCCTACGTGCTGATGCTCACTGCTCGCTCGGATGAGGTCGATCGGATCGTCGGGCTGTCCGTCGGCGCGGACGACTATCTCGTCAAGCCCTTCAGCCCGCGCGAGCTCGTGGCCCGGGTCAAGGCCCTGCTCCGGCGACCGCGGAGCGGCGGGGCCTCCGCCACCGGTGCCCTGGTCGTCGATCCCGCCCGCCGGACCGTGACCGTGCGGGGCCGTGCGATCGCCCTGACCGCCACCGAGTTCGACATCCTCGCGATCCTGGCCCGGGCGCCGGGCGTGGTCGTCACCCGAGCGGAGCTGCTCATCACCGTCTGGGGCCCGGGCTTCGATGGGGATGACCACCTCGTCGATGTCCACGTGGCGAACCTTCGCGGCAAGATCGGTGACGGCTTCGTCGAAACGGTCCGGGGCGTCGGCTACAAGCTGGTGGAGGGCTGATGCGCCTGCCGCGTTCGCTTCGAGCGCGCTTCCTCACCGCCAACCTGGTCGTCGTCGGCGTGGCCCTTGGGACCGTCCTCGTCGCCGTCAGCCTGGTCGGGCCCGGCTACTTCTCCGAGGCGATGGGCCATCGTCCGGATGACCCCGCCGGACAGCAGATGGACGCCGCCACCCTGGAGGCGTTCGGCGTCGCGGTGCGGACCGCCCTGCTGGCCGCAGCCGTGGCCGCGGTGGTGGCGGCGATCGCGGTGGGTCTCGCCATCTCCACCCGGGTGGCCGGACCGGTGACCCGCCTCGCCGCGGCCGCCCATCGCATCGCCGTCGGCCACTATGCGGAGCGGGTCCCCGCCGCCGGGGAGGGCGAGATCCGCGACCTCGCGGAATCGTTCAACACCATGGCCAGGTCGCTGGAAGCCACGGAGCGCCGCCGCCTGCGGTTGGTCGGCGACGTGGCCCACGAACTGCGCACCCCACTGACCACGCTCGATGGCTACCTCGAAGGCTTGGAGGATGGCGTCATCGAACCCGTGGCGGAGACGTGGCGACTCCTCCGCCACGAGACCGCGAGGCTGAATCGCCTGGTCGGTGACCTCCAGGACCTGTGGCGGGCCGAGGCTCGCGACCTGCCCCTCCGACTGACCGCGGTCGACGTGGCATCGGTGGCGCTGGAGGCCGTCGAGCGGGTCCGGCCCGTCGCGGCGACGCGCTCGATCACGATCGACGTCGAACCCCCGTCGAGCGACGTCCTCGCCCTCGCCGATCGTGACCGGCTCGCCCAGATCCTCGACAACTACCTATCGAACGCGCTCCGGTATGCGCCAGATGGATCCCGCGTCGTGGCCTCGGTGGAACGCCGCGACGCGACGGTCGTCGCGTCCGTCCGTGACTTCGGACCGGGGCTCACCCGCGAGCAGACCGACCAGGTGTTCGAGCGCTTCTATCGGGTCGATCCGTCGCGATCCCGGGCGCTCGGCGGGGCGGGCATCGGCCTGGCCATCGTCCGGGCCCTGGCGGAAGCGATGGACGGCCGCGCCTGGGCGACATCGACGGGGCCGGGCACCGGGTCGACGTTCTTCGTCGCCCTACCGACCGAGGGAGCGACGCCGGGCCTGGGCTAGGCGCGGCCGCGGGTCACCGGCCGGGGGCGGTACTCCGGCCTACCCGATCGTGAATTCGAGGAACTCGCCGCGCTTGGAGTGGGGCTCGCCGGGAGCGCCGTCTTCGGAGTTGCAGAACATGAAGTAGCGAGCAGCCGGCAACGCCTGGGAGAACACCATCGTGACGCTCGCGCCGGGCTCGATGCCGACGACGCCACCAACGAAGTCGACACCTTCCGGCATCGACATGCCCTCGGGTACCGGCGGGGCGTCTTCGGGATGCTCGAAGAACGCCGCGAGATCCTGCTCGGGCGGCGCTGACAGGATGTTGAGCTGGTGCCGGCGCGTCGTGGGGTTGTGGATCTGTAGCGCGATGTCGCCATCGGTGACGGTCGACGAGTCGAACACCATCGAGGATTCGCCGAAGGCGACATCGACCGGATCGGCGTCGGGCACATCGGTGGTGGTCAACGCGGCGCCGTCGATCCTCCACCCGAGGTCGACCCTGACCAGCGTGAACTCGCGCACGACTCCGACCAACCGGAAGAACAGCGGCGCAACGGTCGTGGCGGTATCGCCGTGCACGGACGGCGCCGTCGCGGCGCCGAGGCTGTATTGCCCGGCACCGATGTGATAGCCGGTGTTGGCGACGAACGCGTCGCCAAACTCGTAGAACACCTGTTGCAGGCCGTCGTCGGTCCACGACTCCATGAAACCGGCGACATCTCGGGCGGCCAGCGCGGCGCTGGCGGCGTCCATCGTCGCCGTTACTGCACCGACATCGACGGTCTCGACGTCGCTGGTCGTGGCGTCGTTGAGGCAGGCAGAGCAGGCGACCGTCAGGAGCGCAACGAGGACGCCGCGGAGGAGCCTCACGCGGCCTTGCCGCTCGTGTCCGCGTGGCGGGGCCGCGGGTCCGGTCGCGTGTCGATCGACGCGATAGCCATAGCGATCAAGCTCAAGGGTCCAAGGAGCCATGCCACCACCCCCGGATCGTGATTCCGGGATCACGCGTCAAGATCGGTGTCGATCATGGAGCGTGGCGCGACGATATAGCGCGACGCGATATAGCGTCAAGCGATATGAGGGCATCAGGGGCCCGGTGGCCAGCACACAGGCGCGACGAGAACGCCCGATCACGCGCGGATCTGGCAGGAATCGGTCTTGACAGACGCCGGCATGGCCCTGATATTACGTAGAACGCTATATCGTTCATCATAGTACTAGCCGGAGTCCCATGCACCCCCGGATCCCCGAACTCGGCCGGTTCGCCGAGCCCGCGCTACTCATCCTCGTGAGCCTCTCGGGCGAGCCGAAACACGGCTACGCGATCATGGCCGACGTGGAGGCCGGCACCGGCCGGCCGCTGGGTCCTGGAACCCTGTACGCCGCGCTCGCCCGACTCGAGGAGCGTGGCCTGATCGAGGCGCTGGCACCAGTGGACCGGCGCCGCCCCTACCGGCTCACCGCGGTCGGTGAGGCCGTCCTGGCCGAGCAGCTCCGCGACCTCTCCGAGTTAGCCTCGCTCGGCCTCCGCCGGCTCGGCCGGCTCGGCCGGTCCACCGGCTGACCGTCGATGCGTCCCATGATCGCCCTGCTCATCCGCCTCTACCCGGCGCGCTGGCGCGCCCGCTTCGGCGACGAGTTCGAGGCGCTCCTCGAGGAGCGACCGCTCGGCCCGTTCGACGCCGCGGACGTTCTGCTCGGCGCGCTCGATGCCCACCTGCATCTCCGCGGCCTCGGCGCCGCCTCCGAACATCGAAAGGGGTTCGCCATGTCGCTTCGCATCGGAGGCTATGCCGCCATCGTCGGCGGCGTCCTCTGGATGATCACCCTTGCCGGGAACGCCATCAACGACGGTGGCGAGACGTTCTCGCCATGGCTCGGGTACGCCGTCTTCGGTGCAACGGTGATGACCCTCGTGGCGCTCATCGGCCTGAGCGCGTTCCAGGCGCGCAGCCATCCGACGCTCACCTGGGCCGCGTTCGCGATCCCGGCGATCGGCGCCGTGGTCGGCCTCGTCGGCTACTCGGCGATCGGGGTCACCGGGGACAGCGATGCCACCCTGATCTTCGGCGTCAGCCCATGGATGCTCGGCTCGATCGGCCTCCTCACGATGGTGGCGGGATCCAGTCTCTTCGCGGTGGCCACGTGGCGAGCCCGGAGCCTGTCGCGAACCGCATCCGGCCTGCTCGCGGTCGGCGCGGTGCTCGTCGTTCCGGCGCTGTTCGGCGCCAGCGGCGCCCTGCCATCGCCCATCGTGATGGTCCCCGTCATCGCCGCGATCCTCGTGTTCCCGGCCGGCTGGATCGCCCTCGGGATCAGCGCTCTTCGTATCGACCGCGTCGGAGCGGCACATCTCGAAGGAGCCATCTCATGATCCGGTACACCCGTGCCGTCCTCGCGGCGGCCCTGCTCACCGTCGCACTCGTCCAGTCGGCCGCCACAGCGGCCGCGATGGTGACGCGCGGCGGCGTGCACGCGTTTGCGTCCGGCGCCGGCATGGAGCTCGCCGGCCGCGCGCAGATGGTCCGCACGGCGGATGGGAAGACGATCGTCACGGTCCACGTGACCGGACTCTCGCCAGACAGGACGTACGGCGCCCACGTCCATCAGCAGGCGTGTGGCTCAGGCGACGCCGACGGCCACTACAAGTTCGATCCGACGGGTCCGGCGGCACCGCCGAATGAGATCTGGCCGGGCTTCACCACCAACGCCGCCGGTGTCGGTAACGGGAAGGCGACGGTGGATGACACCGCCGGTCCGACGGCCATTTCCGTGGTCATCCATGCGCCGGGCGGCGCGAAGATCGCCTGCGCCGATCTGCACTGACCCCAGCCGACGCTCGATCCGCGGTCGCTGCTGGACCGATCGTCGTCCCGCCCGGAGTCAGTCGCCCGGTGGTTTGGCGACGATGGTGATCACCGCGCCGTCGAGGGCCGGACGGCGGGCCGGGCCTGCTCGCCGCCTTCAGGCTCAGGTGTCGGCAGCCCTGCGCAGACGCTCGAACTCGCGCCGCAGGCGCTTGCTCGGCCGGCCCTCCCCGCGCACCTGCGTGATCGCGGGCCTGGCCTCCCGCACGACGGGCGGACTGTGGTCGACGAAGCAGGTCGCGGCAACGACGGCCCCGACACGCGACTCGATCGGCCGCACGACCTCGATGACGCGCTTGCGGTCCGCGATGAACGCCTCCACCCGATCACCCGCGCGAACCTTCGTGGACGGCTTAGCCGACGATCCGTTCACGAGCACATGGCCACCCTCGCACAACCGACTGGCCAGCAGGCGGGTCTTCACGAGGCGCGCCGCACACAGCCAGCGATCGATGCGCGTCTCGTCGGGACCAAGGGGATCAGTCACGCGTCCTAGGATGGCACGGCTCGCGGAGGGTCCGATGCCCGGCCTGCCAGAGCGGTCCCTGGACGAAGGGGATCCACTCCGAGAGATGGAGAAGCTCCGGGACGAACTCACCGGGTGTATCGGATGTGGCTGTCTGTCGCTCCGCACGTGCCGCCTCATCAATCGGGACGACGTCGCTGCGGCGGACGGCGCCGGCTCGTACCTCCTCGTGGACCGGGATGTCGGGTAGCCCAGGTCCGGGCGATCGGCGCCGCACGACCGACGTCTTCGCAAGATCGCGGTCGCCATACTGTGGAGCCCGCCCGGGAGGTCGGGCCTCGCAGACACTTCACCTTGGAGGGTCGCACCGTGTCGACGTTCGTCATCGTTCCCGGGGCCTGGGATACACCGGCGACGATGGATCCGCTGCTTGAGCCGCTGCGGTCGGCCGGGCACGCGGTGATCGTCGTGGACCTGCCGTGTGACGATGCCGCGGCGACCTTGGAGCAGTACGCCGACGCCGTGCGGGCCGTCCTCCCCGAGGACCTGGCCGATGTCGTCCTCGTCGGCTACTCGTTCGGGGGCTTCACCGCCGCGGCGGTCGCGGTGGAGCACCCCGAGCTGCCCGTGGTGTATCTCGCCGCCTGGATCCCGCGGCCGGGCGCATCGGTGCTTGACCTCTTCATCGGCGGCGATCCGTTCGCCGGCGGCGACGAGGAGGCGGGAATCGCCGCGTTCGGCGGACTCTTCGTCAGTGCCGGGCCAGGGCGCTGTGCCCTGAACATCGACCAGTACGTCGCCGCGGCCGATCCGTCCGAGCGGGACGCGGTCCGGTCATACCTCGAGCGCACGCAGCGTCCACAGGGCATCGCCGTGCTGCGCCAGAAGTGGCACGGCGATCTGCCCACTTCCGTCCGTCGCACCTACATCCTGACCACCGCCGACACGCTGGTGCCGCCGGACCTCCAACGGACGATGGCGACATCGGTGGACGCGGCCATCGTCGAGATCGCCACGGGTCATGGGCCCTACCGCGAGCAGCCCCAGCGTCTCGCCGAGCTGCTGGTCGCGGCCGCCGGTCGATAGCCCCGAGCGGAACCCACCGACGCAGCGTCCGGCGATCACGGCGCAACGTGCCACCGGGCGCCGGGACCTGGCGCACGACATGGCACTCCTTCGGCCTGGTTTCCGCCTCGACCCCGGATCTCAGTCCCGTGCCAGGATCAGCTGGAGGGGTACGCCCAATCCCCGCGCCTCAGGACCGACATCACTCGCCCTTCCGGCCTGACGCGGTCGGGGCGCGTGAACGCCCCGGCCGATCGAGTCATCAGGCCAGGACGCTCTCCACGCGGATGACCGGCGGGTGTTCGAAGTGCTTCTTCACCGTGCACTGCTCAGCGGCGCGGACGGCCGCGTCCGCGTACTTCGCGGGGAACCCCTCCGGCAGCTCGATCGTGACCTGCACGTCGGTGACCAGGTGGGTCAAGGGGTCGGTCTGCATCCGCTGCACGAGGCGGATGCCGTCCGTCGGGATCCCGCGTTGGCGGCAGAAACCGAGCACGTAGATGCCCACGCACGTGCCGATCGTCGAGAGGAACGTGGCGAAGGGCGTCGGGGCCGAACCCTCGCCACCCTCCGCCGGCGGTTGATCGGTGGGAATGCTGAAGCCCCCGAAGTGCGCGTCGACGCGCGCCCCTCCCGGGAAGTCGATGGTCATCTCCATGGCACGAAACCTCTTTCCTGGCGATCGAAGGCGAAAGGCCGCGACCGGCTTCCTACTGGGTGGGTGCGCCGGCGGCGATCAGGTCGGCCATCTTTCCCCCGTCGATGATGTCCATGAAGCCCGCCGCGGCCATCTGTGCTGCCGCGATCCCGCTACGCCGGCCGGAGTGGCAGTAGACGAGGTAGGCCGCTTCCTTGTCGAGCGAGGCGATCTTCGAGCCGAAGTCGGCAGCCTCGACGTCGATGTTCTGCGCGCCGGCGATATGCCCGGCGGCGAACTCCTCCGGGGTTCGCACGTCGATCACGACGCGCGAGTCGAGCATGCCGACGGCTTCGGCTGCCCCGACGTTCTGGACGCTCGAGCCGGCGGAGCCCCCACACCCCGCAACCGCGATCGCCATGATGGCGACCAGGAAGACGGCGATGGCCTGGGCCGAGAAACGGTTCATCTGGCGACTCCGATCCTGGAGATGCCCGCGCTGGACAGCGTTCGCACCTCGGGTGGTGTGGTGAGATCGATCACCTGCGGCAGGCTCCGCCGCGGGTGCGCAGGCGAAATCGCCAGGCAAGCGTGCCGGCAAGCAGCACGAGAGAAGCCGCCCCGATGACGGGCTGGAGCGGCGCGAAGATCGTCATGGCGCCATTGGTCCCGAGGAGGACCAGGGCGAGCTTGTTGCAGACCGGGCAGCCGATCGCGAGGAAGGCACCGAAGCTCGCTGCGCTCCCGAGGGCAGTTCCGTCACGACCCACGATGCCCGCTGCCGGATCCGCGACGAGCGGCAGCGACCGGGCCAGCGAGCGGGGCGGCGCCGTGGCCGAGTAGGTCGCACCGAGCAGTCCCAGGAGCGGGGCAGACGCGAACCAGACGACGATCGCGAACGGCTCCGCCGGGATCTGCCGCCCGAAGACCGGGTTCGGGATGATCGCGGCGACCAGGCCGTAGACGAGGAGGGATGCGGCCGCCCAGGTCGCCATGTGGACGACGAACCGCCTGTCGATCGTCGCCAGAACGGCGGCGACTGGATAGCCGGCGGGGAGTGACCATCTGATCACGCCTCGACGGTCGCGATCACGTGATCGGCCTCCTGGCGGTCCGCCGGGGCGAGGCGGCGCGCCACGATGGCGTGGATGATGTCGCAGGCCATCGCGATCGCCGGCTCCGCCAGCCGGTAGTTGACCGTAGTCCCCGTGCGCCGGCCATCAACAAGACCAGCTGCCCGCAGGACGGCCAGGTGCTGGCTCGCGTTGGGAAGGGTCACGCCGATCGCGGCCGCCAACTCGCCGACGGAACGCTCGCCGGCACGCAGCGTGTCGAGGAGCATCAGCCGCTTCGGATCGGTCAGGACCTTGCAGATCTCCGCGTGGAGGCGGTAGTGCTCTAGGGTGTCGTGGCTGAGGTCCACGGTAGCGGGCGTCCTCCTGTCGCAGTGTCCAGCATCTCGGAGTCCACGACGGTACTCCTAGTTGCGTTATTGCGCAACTAGCGGACCTTTGCGATCCGGGGCTGCGTTGTAGCGAGCTCGCCCTCGATAGACCCAGCCCTACGCCCGACGCTGCTGGATCCGGATAGGTCATGCGCCCTAGTGCGCGTGCGGCTTCGGCGCGTCTAGGGTGTGGAGGTCGGGTGAGCGTAGCCCCCTGCGTCACCGCCCGAGAAGGCGCGAACCCCGGAGCGTAGGCAACCCCCCCAATGCTCCGGGGTTCCGCGACTCCCCCGGCAGGCCCGATCAATTGCCTGCGCGCACCATCTGCCACATTTGACGACTCGACCGGTGCCCTTGCCGATCGAGGCACGGCGACTGGTGCCCGAGCTACCAGCGCAACGCTCCACGAGCCGCTGACCCTGACCGTCGATCACGTCGTGCCGCTCACGGCTGGCGGTGCGCCGTTCGACGTCGCCAACACCGCCGTCCTGTGCCGCTCGTGCAACTCGACGAAGGGTGCATCGACGGAAGAGCGCCTCAGGCTGGCCTACGGCGTTGGCCGCGCACTCCGTGCCGAGCCGAGCATCCCCTCCTCGTAGGCCGTAAGCAGATCGAACAGCTCGGTCGCCGCATACTGGCGGTCGTAGGTCCCTGCACTCAGCTGGCGAATGACCCCAGCCCCGGCCAGCGCCTTGAGCGCGGCGAGCGTCTGTTGCTGGCTGACGCCGATCGCCGCGCGAGCGGTCGGCGCGGACAGCAACGGCAGCGCGGGGAGCAGCGCGATGAGCTTGCTCGCCGCAGATCCGGTCCTCGGGCGGCCCGCGCGCTCGCGCCACTCGCCCTGAAGTCCGGCCACGTGGTCGGCGAGCTCGATCGACGCGGCCGCCGCTCGCCCGGCTGCCTGCGAGAACGAGCCGATCCACTCGGCGACGCCTCCCTCGCGGAACGCCGTGAGCCCCTCGACGTAGGCGGTGGGGCGCGCCGCCAGGACGATGCTGACCGGCGGGACGAACCTGGCGGCGACACCCCGGCGCCGCAGCACGACGTGGATGAGGGCCCGGCCGACACGGCCGTTGCCGTCGATGAAGGGATGGATGGTTTCGAACTGCGCGTGGGCGACCGCCGCTTGGGGCACCGCCGGCAGATCGTCGCGCGCCATGAACGTGACGAGATCCTCGAGCAGTGGCAGGACGAGGTCCTCGGGCGGCGGCACCAACGCCGCATCGGACGGGTTCCCGAGCCGACCGCCGATCCAGTTCTGCTCCTCGCGCACCCGGCCGGGCCTCGCCCGCTCGTCGCCCGCCATGAGCACCGCGTGGATCGCCAGCAGGTCGGCGACGGTCACCGGCTCGGTGCGGTCCCCGATCGCGATCGCCTCCTCCATCGCCGACACGTTCGCCGCGACGATCCGGGCGCTGCCCCGCGCCGCTCGGGGATCGATGAGCGCACGGGCGAGGTTGAGCGAGGAGACGTCGTAGCCCTCGATCCGCGACGACGCCACGGCCTCCGACCTAAGGAGCAGCGGGCCGATCGCCTCGAGGCCGCCCACCGCGGCGCGCTCGTTGAGCGCCCGGATCGCCGCCTCGGCGTCCGCCGAGAGGTCGGCGACCTCGAACGGGACGACGGGGCTGAGTGCCGCGATCTCGTCCGGGACGAATGCCTGGTACCGGAACGAGGCACGTGCCCGGCGGCCGCCCATCGCGCCAGGGTCTCCGTCCCATACCCGCTCAACGGTCCGCGGCACGTCGCCTCCGGCTGCAACCCTTCAATCTCTCCGCCTGAATGAAGGGATGAGACGAGACTGCACTGCTAACCCTTCAATGTCAACCGAAGATCCGAGGAAGCCCCCGGGCGCTGCCCGGGGGCTGACGCGGCTGGCCCGGGCTCAAGCTTGCCGGGCCGCCCGGATCTGGTCGGCGCCTCGAGCTGATCGAGGTTCCGGCGGGACGGCCACGGACCGCGAGATCGCGCTGGTCGCCGCCGTCATTGCGGCAGGATCGGAGAAGGCTGCTGCCCACCGCCTCGGGCTGTCGCACTCGACCGTCAAGCCTCACCTGGCGAATGCGCGGTCGAAGGTTGAGGCGGACACGACGGCGCAACTCGTATGGATCCTGGGCTCGCGGCTGCCCAACCCGCAAGCCGAGCCCAAACGATCGACTCGCTAAACCAGACGCGGGCCGACCTCGATGCGCTAACCGCGCTCGCCGAGGCCGGCCACCTCGCGCCGGTCATCGACCGAACGTACCCCCTCGAGGAGACCGCGGACGCGCTTCGCCTGTTCGGGTCGGGTCGGGTTCTGGGCAAGGTGGGGCTGGTGGTGTGACGGCAGTCGATGCCGCAAGGCTGGACGGATCATCTCGTAGGCACTGCCGAGGACTTGACACGCGGAGCGCGTTAGGCGATTGTCTTAGGCGTTCACCTAATCTCGTTGCAGTGCCAGGTCCCCCGCGGCACGCGTGGTCCCGGCAAGGAGACAGCATGGCCACCGTTACCGCGCGGAACGGCGTCGACGTCGATCGCCTCGTCGCAACAATCGGAGCCGTCCAAGCCGACGAGAACGTCGCGCGATTCACCTTCCGCGCCCGCAGCAGCTGGGAACACGGGGGCAGAAACCGCGGCGAGATCCGGGAGTTCGAGCACGCCGGTGCCACGACCGAACGAACCGAGGCGTTCGCGTTGGTCGGCGACGAGCCACCCGTCCTGCTCGGCATGAACGCCGGTCCGAACGCCGTTGAGCTCGTCCTCCAGGCCCTGGCGTTCTGTTACGGCGTCGGGTACGTGTACAACGCCGCGGCCAGGGGGATCGAAATCGAGGAGCTGCGGTACGAGGTCGAAGGTGACCTCGACCTTCATCGGTTCCTGGGTCTCGAGGGCCCACGCGCGGGCTTCTCCGAGATCAGGGCAAGGGCCTGGGTCCGCTCGCCGAACGCGTCGGCCGAGCAGCTCGAGGAACTCTGCCAGTATGTGCAGGACACCTCGCCCGTGAAGGACATCCTGGCCAACCCCGTGCCTGTCAAGACCGACCTGGAGGTCCTCTCCTGACGACGACGTCTGCACGGAAATCGACGGAGGAGTCGTTCCTCGATGCCGCGGAACGACTCCTCGTTCGCGTTGGCTACGCTGCGATCACGACTCGTATTCTCGCCGATGAGGCTGACGCCAACGCCGGCCTCATCCACTACTACTTCGGCTCGATGGACCATCTCTTCGTTCGCGTTCTCGAGCGTTTCACGGAGCGCCTCATCGCGCGCCAGCGCGCGATGTACTCCGACCCCGAGGTGCCGTTCATCGAGAAGTGGCGGACGGCGATCCGATACCTCGACATCGACCGCGAGTACCAGAAGATCTGGTACGAGCTCCAGGCGATGGCGTGGAATCGGCCGGAGCTTCGTGATCGCGTGGCCCGGGTCGACGTGGAGTGGCGGTCGGTCCTGACCGAGGCCCTCGCCGATCCTCGCCAGCGATATGGCATCCAAGTGCCTATGGATGCCCTCGTCGCGCTCGTCATCACCTTCAATGAAGGCATGATCCTCGAGCGCCTGTCGGGTGTCGTCACGGATCACGACGCCCTCCTCGACTGGATCGACCGATGGCTCGAGGAACGCGAGTCGAGACCTGCCGATGGCGCCTCAACGTGAGGTTGCCACCCCCTCGCGTCACGGGAACCCGCGAGGAGCAGACCCGCGCCCGCCAACCCGACGCTTTCGGTCACGTCGAACGCGAGGGCGTCCAGATCTTCTGGGAGGTCTACGGGGAGGGTGAACAGACGATCCTGCTCCTGCCGACGTGGTCGATCATCCACTCGCGTCACTGGAAGGCCCAGATCCCATTCCTGTCGCGTCACTTCCGCGTCGTCACGTTCGACGGCCGCGGAAACGGCCGATCGGATCGGCCGACGTCCCCCGACGCGTATGCGGCCGAGGAGTTCACCGCCGACGTGATCGCCGTTATGGACGCCACGGGGACGGCATCGGCGTCGCTCGTAGCCTTCTCGGCGGGGAGCCAGTTGGCCGCCATCCTCGCCGCCGAACATCCCGATCGCGTTGACCGTGTGATCTTCATCGGTCCGGCGCTCGGGCTCTCGCCGCCGCTGCCCGCACGTGCGCCGGCCGCCCAGTTGTTCTGGGTCGAGCTTGAGCGCCACGATGGCTGGGAGAAGTACAACGCCGCCTACTGGCTCGCGAACTACCGTGAGTTCCTCGAGTTCTTCTTCGGTGAGGTCTTCAGCGAGCCGCACTCCACCAAGCAGATCGAGGACTGCGTGGGATGGGGTCTCGAGTCCACGCCGGAGATGCTGGTCGCGGACGCGCGCGCCCCGGGCCGGATCGAGGACGAGATCCGTGACCTGTGCTCCCGGATCGACCGTCCGGTCCTTGTCATCCAGGGGACGGACGATCAGATCCTCTCCCCCGACGGGGCCGCCGAGCTCGCTCGACTGTCAAGGGGACAGCTCGTGAGCCTCGTGGGATCCGGCCATGCGCCGCACGTCCGGGATCCGGTCAAGGTCAACGAGCTCATCCGGTCGTTCATGCCCTCCCCAGAGGTGTCCGTCGAGCGCTGGCCAAGGGGCCGCGCGCGCCGCCGCCGTGCGCTCTTCCTCTCGTCGCCCATCGGTCTCGGCCACGCCCAGCGAGACGTCGCGATCGCGCGCGAACTCCGCCGCCTCCATCCGGACCTCGAGATCGACTGGCTTGCCCAGGACCCGGTGACACGGGTCCTCGAAGCTGGTGGGGAGCGGATCCATCCGGCGAGCAACCAGCTCGCGAGCGAGTCCGGACACATCGAGTCCGAGGCCGGTGAGCACGACCTCCATTGCTTCCAGGCCTGGCGCCGGATGGATGAGATCCTGGTCGCCAACTTCATGGTCTTCCGCGACCTCGTCCGCGACGAGCCGTACGATCTATGGATCGGTGACGAGGCCTGGGAGCTCGACTACTACCTCCACGAGAACCCGGAGCTCAAGACAGCCGCCTACGCCTGGCTGACCGACTTCGTGGGCTGGCTCCCGATGCCCGATGGCGGTGAGCGCGAAGTCGCGCTGACGGCTGACTACAACGCTGAGATGATCGACCACATCGCCCGTTACCCACGCATTCGAGATCGAGCCATCTTCGTCGGCAACCCGGGGGACATCGTCCCGGACACGTTCGGGCCGGGTCTGCCGGCGATCCGGGCATGGACGGAGCAGCACTACCAGTTCTCCGGGCACATCACGGGATTCGACCCCGAAGACTTCCGGGACCGGACCGCGCTTCGTGCCGAGCTCGGGTATGGGCCCGACGAGCAGGTCTGCATCGTCTCGGTCGGTGGGTCTGGCGTCGGCAGTGATCTCCTCCGCAGCGTCATCGAGGCGTACCCTGAAGCCAAGCGACGAGTTCCGAACCTGCGGATGATCGTGGTCGCCGGGCCGCGGATCGACCCGGAGGGGCTCCCGAGGATCGACGGTGTGGAGATCCGCCCCTACGTACACGAGCTGTACCGGCATTTCGCCGCCTGCGATCTGGCGGTCGTCCAGGGTGGTCTGACCACCACCATGGAGCTGACGGCCAACCGTCGGCCGTTCCTGTACTTCCCGCTACGGCACCATTTCGAGCAGAACTTCCACGTCCGCCATCGGCTCGAGCGGTACGATGCCGGACGGCCGATGGACTACGACAACGCCACGCCCGAGGTCATCGCGGCTGCCATCGCGTCCGAGATCGGAACCGAACCGCCCTACCGTCCTGTCGAGCGTGACGGAGCCCGCCGGGCCGCGCGGCTGATCGGCGAGCTTCTGTAGGCCCCCTCGCCAACATGGCAACACCGCGGTGCTGTGCCGCTGCTGCAACTCGACGAGTTGCTTCGACCGACCGGGGTGGGGTAGCCCATACGGGGACGCGCCTTCCCCCGACCACCGCGATCTTCGCGCGAACGACGTCATCGGGTTCGAACGGCTGGAGTACGACCTGACACCCGACGCCATCGAACTGGAGCGGCTCAACCGGGTCATCGAGGCGCTAGGTCGTGGCGCGAAACCGGATGAGCTTTCGGCAGCATCCGGCCCCCGCTACTGGACCGCCGGTCTGAACTGACCTCGACGCGAGGACCGGGAGATCCTCGGTGGTGATCTTGCGAATGTCCACGAAGGACAGATCGTCGATGAAATGGAAATCCCGCCAGTTCTCTGTGATCAGTGTTCGGCCAGTGACGAGCGCAGCCGCGGCGATGAGTGCGTCGGCTGCCTCAGGTGCGTCGTCGTGGTGGACAAATCGATCAAACAGGTCGTCAGCCAGATCGAGAATCTCGTCCGTTTCGACGACGACGGTGATCGCGTCGATGAGTGCAAACCACTTCGCGCGCAGGTCGTCATACCGAGTCATCGCAAGTTCTCGGCGGACGGTCTCGCTGACGGCGAGGTCGGTACTGCCGACGTACGACGCTAGAGATTGACCAAGGTTGTTCGCTCGTACGACTGCCGTCGTGTCGAGCAGAACCGCGAGATCAGTCAGCGGGTCGCGGCCGTCTGGGCTGCTGGCGTCGCCTCCGAGACGTATTCGCGGACGCTCTTGCGGCTCCCATCAGCCCGTGTACTCATCTCCCGGCGCACTCGCGCCATTTCAGCGATTGGAGCATCGGCCTCAACAAGCCCCAAGACACGGGCGGCTCGATCGGCGGCCACGACCTGGCGAGTCCCCACCATCACCAGGTCCACGTTGCGCGCCCGAAGGAGCGCTTGAACCTCGCGACGGGATGCGGACAGCATTCGAGCGAGGTCGTCGATGTCGATGACTTCCCCGTATCGCGTCGCAAAGTCTTCAGTCGTTAGCATGCGTGGACAATAGCGTCGTTTACACGACTTTGTCAAGGTACGCGGCACTTTCACCGACTTTCTACGACTTCACCGAGGTCCAAGGTGAGTCGGACAAAGAGTGAGGCCATGGGACACTGAGGTGCGTCGGTGCGACTTGGTGCGGCCGCGCAAAGGCTCGCTGGAAGCCGCCCTAAGCACGAATCCGCCCCAGGCGAACAGCCGTGCGGCGAGCTCTTCGGGATCCGGCCGGGCGGCTCGGCAGGCCGCAAGATGAAGCTCCTGGAGGCGCTCGAGCAGACCGCCCATCTCGCCGTCGGAGTCGTCCACCGACTCGATCGCCCGCTCGACAGTATGCAGGGCATGCTCGCACAGCTCGATGACCACCAGCGGCTGTCCATCTCGAAGCAGGGCCTCGACGAGATCGGTCGCGTCGTGGATGCCCCGGGCGTAGTCGTAGGCGCCCGCGTACTCGACGAAGTCCCCGACGCGGACGGCCCGGTCGATCGCCCGCCGGATCTGGCCAGCGTCCACCCCGGCCGTCGCCGCCATCGTGGTCCGGAGGAGCAGGCGCTCGCGCAGGCGATCGTCGTGATCGGTCTGGGCCAGGATCATCTCGACGAGCGTGCCGTGATCCTGGCCCTCGAGGTACGCGCGGACGTCGCTCATCGTGATCGGTCGCGGCCGGTCACGGGACGGCCGTGAACTCGGCCGTTTCGTGCTCGACCGATGAGCGGGCTGGTCCAGCCAGGCAGCGCGAGTGCCACGAGGTGCTTGCAGAAGGTGCCGTCCACGCCGATCGGGCAGTCGCAGGCGTAGGCGAGGTCGTCGTTCTCGGCCCAGATGCGGACCTCGTAGTCGTGAGTGCCTGAGACGGTCCCGGCGATGACCGTGTCATCCTCTTCGATGGTGTGCACGCGGTCCTCGGCCGCATACCGCTGACCTCGCGCGAAGAAGCGATCGTCGGCGAGCGCCCCCACGCGGTCGTGATCGAGCAGGCTTCGAAGCTGGCTCACCGCGGCCTCAGGATCATGTCGCATCGCCGGTCGACCACGACTCGCGCGGCCACGCCGCGTCTTGGTCCATGACCGTCTCGGTATCCTCGAAAGCAAGCCGGAACTCCCAGCCCTCGAACGGCTCGAGCGCCCGGCCGAACTCCGTCCAGGTCAGGCGGCGTCCGTCGACGATCACAACGTACGGCTCGCCCTCCTCGCTCCAGACGAGGCGCCCCGTCAGCTCGTCCCCGGCCATCATCGGATGCCATCCGGGCCGATCGACCAGGTCCAAGTGGCCGACCCGCCGCTGCAGCCGGGTCCGCAGGTGCGCCACGAGCCGTCCGACGTCCGCGTCGGGCGGACCGAGGACTTCCGCGTGGTACCCATGCTCAGGCGCGAGGGCGATCTCATCTGCCTCCGCGACGATCCCCGTGGGCGCGCGCCAGAACCGGTACTGGAACCGGTGGATCCGGCCATCGGGACCCGACAGATTCTCCGGCAGAGGTGGTTCGGGCAGCGTCGGAAAGCCCGTGCCCTCGGCCACCCGACGATCAAGGCACCGGTCGCAGAGGTCGACCCCGTCCAGCATGGCGTGGGAAAACTGGTCGCAGTCGACACAGCGACTCTGGGGCGGCTCTGATTCGGGCACCCGGTAAGGCTACAACGGTCGCCGCGTCCACTCGGAGTCGGCGCCATCGACGATCCGCCGCGCCGTCTCGAGTGGATGAGCGGCAACCGGCCCAGGCGAAGGGCGTAACTTGCGCGAATGTTGCATTCACCGTGACGACTGGGCGCCGTTAGGCGATACCGCGTCCTACCGATGCCCCGCGATCGATCGGGCCAGGAGGCCGGCCCAGCGCTCGTATTCGAGCGCAAAGGCTTCACCCTTGACCGTGATGTCGGGTCTCGGCAGCTCGGCAGCGATGATGGCCGACCGCAAGGCGTCCGCCGACCTGCGCCGCTCGATCGCCGCGACCGCGGCTGGAGCACTCTCGGTCGCCGCGAGGACGGACACGACGGCGACGGCGACGCGCCACCGGGAAACGACGTCCATGGGCGAGATCTGGCGCGGCCCGGGTCCCCAGGCGCGCACGAGCGAATCGGGGGCAAGCCGGACACGATCGACCCGCCCGATGCGCTCGACCTCGACCAGGCCGCCCAGGGCCAGCGCTTCGACGGCAACCGCCACGCTTCGCTTGGCGTAACGCGTGCGTCGGGAGAGGTCGCTGATCGAGCTCCGCGGATCACTCACGAGGAGCGCGGCGAGAATGTCGGCTCGTGCCGATACCCCGAATGCGGCTCGAAGCCGCCAGACCAAGCGTGCGGCGGCCTGGAGATCCGTGACCAGCAGGCGGTTCCGCACCTCACCCGGCTCGGCTCGTCGGTCCCCGGCGATCGACCAGCGCGGGCCACCCGATGCGGCGACCCAGGCGGCGAACTCGACGACCTGGTCCGAGCTGTCCAGCTCCCCGGCGACCCGAGCAAGCCGCACACTGCTCACGAACTCGCCGTATCGGACACACCAGTCGAGGGCGACATCTCGCGTCCGCGCGTCGACCACGGACGACATGCGGCTCGTGACGGCCACGAGCGCCTCAAGGTCCACAACCGACATCTCTGGCGCTCCCTCGAGCTGACCGCCCAGGGCGATCCACCCCGCGGCGATGCGGTCGGCAAGCGCATCCCGGAGGCTATCGATCGAGGACATCGTCGGCATCCTCAAGCCCCAGGTGGACGAGCGTCGCGACGACGAGCGAGCGATAGCCCGGCGACGGATCATGGCGTCGCGACCAGCGTGCCGCCTCAAGGAGGTCGCTCCGCGTTGGCCCGAGCTTCTGCAAGTCCTCGATATGCCTGTCCCGTGCCGGCCAGTGGTCGGCCGCCGCGTACAACTTGAAGCAGATGAGGTCGTACTCGCCGGCAAGCCACACGGTGAGCCCCCGGCCGAAGTCGCGCCGGTCGAGGCGGGACTCGAAGCCCGACGGCAGGTCATGGTCGAGCAGTGAGCCCGGCCCGAGGTTGAGCCAGTCCTCCTTCAGGCCATAGGTCGTGGCGACATCGGAGATCGCCTGCATGAGCGGCTCAGGCAGAGGATCCATCCGCACGACCGAGCCGCCTGGCCGGCGCTCGCCAAGCAGGTCGCCGTCCTTGGTCGGTCGTGTGATGATGCCCCGGAGGAGCAGGTTGCCACCCCCGATCAGGACGACCTCGTATCGATGACCGCGTGAGGCCAGCAGCGCCCCGAGTGCGTTGAGCGCCTCGTCGAACGTTGTCGGACCCATGGTGTCCATGCCACGATTGTCGGGCGCATCACCGAGCATGTCAACTGCGCGCTACGCGCATCTAGAGCGCGCGCCGTGACTCCGACGCCCGGGATCGCGTCCGCCTCGGTTCGGCCGCCGCGGCGGACGGGCGCGCCTTGAGCGGACACGAAGAAGCCCCTCTCACTCGAGAGGGGCTCGATACCTGATGAGGTGAGTTTGGTCGGGGCGAGAGGGCTAGGTGGCCGGTGTAAAACGGGTCGTCTGAACGGGCGGATCGGCAACCCCGGGCACGATCACCTCCGGTTCGGGCGCTGGGTGGCAGCGCGGCCCGGGCGAGCCGTCGGGGAGCCTCGATCTGAGGCCCGTTGGGCCCGGGCGGCCCGGGATCTCGGGGTCCCTCCCGCTCACGTGGCCCGGACCGCCCAGCTTCCACCGCTCCGGACGAGCCCGAGGACAGCGAGGCGGGCGAGGTTGACCGCAGCGGCGAGGAGGGCGAAGTCGGCGCCGACTCGTGCTCGGCCCCGGACACGGGCCCGCCGGCCGCCGTGGCGGCGGCGCATGAGGTGGGCGATCTTGCGTTCGACCTTCGGGCGGGTGGCCCGATAGTCGGCCCGCCAGGCCGGATCGCGTAACGCCGCCCGGGCCCGGACGAGCAGGGCTTCATGGTCCGACCGCGCGACGACGATCCGAACCGTGCTCCGGACTGCCCGAGCGGGTCCCGCTCCACGACGGACCGGACCGAGCTGGACCGAGTTCCTCCGAGCCCAGGCGGATGGCATCATCGCGTGCGACTTCTTCACCGTCGAGACCGCCTGGCTCCGGACGCTCTACGTCCTCGTGTTCATCGAGCTCGGCAGCCGGCGGATCCACCTGAGTCCCGCAACGGCTCACCCGGACTCAACTTGGGTTACCCCGGATCCACCGAACATCCCCGCCTGACGGCCCGATACGGCCCATTCGCAGGGTTCGACGGGTGAGCGACGACCCACGGAGGTCCCGATAGGGTCGATGAGGCGCCGACGGTGGGCCAGAGAGCCCTGATCCGACGCCCCCGATGGGCTGCAGCCGGCTTCTTCGCAGGCTGACGCTGACCCCGGAGCGGCGGACGAGCTGTCAATGCCCGGTCAGGCGAGGAGCGGGAGCGCCCGGAGCCGCGCGAGGGCGGCTGTGAACTCGGCAGCCCAGGGCCAGCGGGCCGGCAGATGGAGCGTCAGGCGGCGGGCCGAGCGGGTCAGCCGACCGGCCAGGGCGAACAGCCGGCGGCGGAGCGTCTTGGTCGTGACGATCCCCGCACCGAGGCCGATCCGGGCGGTCCAGCGAGCAAGGTTATGGGCGATCACCTGGACCGCCAGCCAGGCGCCATTGGCCCCGAACCTGCCCGACGGCAGGTGGTTGAGGCCCACCCCGTACTTCAGGTCCCGGATCGCGTTCTCGATCTCGGCGTGGCACCGGTGGTCGGCTTCCAACATGAGGGTCGCGCCGACCCGGTCGGTGATGAAGGCGTGGAAGTCGTACGTCGCGAACAGGGCCAGCTGGCTGCCCGGCGTCGGCTTCACCCGGCGGACGATGAGCCGGACCGGGACGGCGTCCTTCTCGCCCGCAAAGGGGGTGTACGTCGTCTCGGCCACGTCGGCACCCCCGGCGATCCAATACGGGATCGGCGTCCAGTCCTCCTCGGGGATCGCCTCGATCAGCCGACGCACGCTCCGGTGCTGGCGGATCGTGATGCTGAAGCGGACCTTCATCGTCCGGCAGACCGCCACGACCGCGTGGGCATAGAAGCCCGAGTCGGCCCGCATCGTGAGCTGGCCGCTCGCGCCGGCATCGCGGACCCGGCCGATCGTCTCGGTCAGGAAGTGGGCGGCGCCTCGGACCGTATTGGCCCGGCCCTCGCGCAGGCGAGCCATGAGGATGTCACCGGTGCCGGCCGCGACGGCGAGGAGCGGGTGATAGCCCCGGACGCCGGTGTACCCGTGGTGGGTGGCGCCCTCCTTGGCCAGACCGTACGTCTCGCAGATCGTCGAGTCGAGATCGATCGTGAACGGCTCGGCGCCGGGTCCGGCGCCCGCTGCCCAGGCCCGGGCGAGGAGATGCCGAGTGACGGCGTCGAGCTGGCGGACGTGGCCCCAGCGGAAGCTGCGCAGGAAGGTCCCGAGGGTGGAGGCCGCCTTCACGACGTGGCCCAGGACGCGTCCCGTCCCGCCGGCCCGGAGCGCGTCTGCGTCGTCGATGCAGTCGCCGCCGGCGAGGGCCGACATCACGAGGCTGAGCAGCTTGTCCCCGACGTTCGCCCGGCCGGGCTTGTCGCCGAGATCGAGGTGGGTCTCGACGAGCTCCCGCAGGCCGAGATGATGGGCCAGCGTGGCCGGCAGGAGGAGCCCCGCGTCAGCCACCAGGCGATCGTCGTCGAAAGCTGTGTCGAGGCGGTCAAGGCTGTGCGAAGATTGCATCTATCAGGTGCTCCTCTTTTCGGGTCGATGGGCTGTGCGCAACGCCATCGTCCCAGTTCAGAGGGGCACCTGTTTGCGTGTCCCGACAGCCGAATCAGGTCGGGCTATCGGTGGATCCGGGTTTACCCAGCAGGCCCGGAACCTCGTGATGGACCTCGATGGCCGCTCGCCGGCCATCCGGTTCCTCATCCGCGACCGGGACGCGAAGTTCTGCCGGCCATTCGACACGGTGCTCCGCTCGGAAGGGATGCGGGTCATCCGCACCCCGGTCCGGGCTCCGAACGCCAACGCCTATGCCGAACGGGTGATCGAGACGATCCGGGCCGAGTGCCTCGACTGGACGCTCATCCAAGGGCGGCGGCATCTCGAGCGGACGCTCCGCATCTATGTCGAGCACTACAACCGCGGCCGGCCCCATCGCGCCCTCGGCCTCACTCCCCCGATCCCAGCGGCCGCAGAGCCGATCCTCGTCAGCCCGCGCGATGTTCGCCGCCGGGATCTGCTCGGCGGACTCATCCACGAGTACCACGGCCTCGCAGCATGATCGAATCCGGGTTTCCGATCCCCACGGG